>DXEV01000190.1 GCA_019114785.1 Candidatus Anaerobiospirillum pullistercoris
GCCATGGCCAAGCCATGGCTGGGGCTGAGCCCCAGCGGGATCACCGCCGGTGTGGCTGGGCCTCCAGCGGGCCCCTGCGGTAGCGGCCGCATCTGAGGATGCGGGGCTAGCTGTTTACCAAATTAGTCACAGGATCAGCCTTACTGGCGTAATAAGCTGGGTAGAAGGTACATAGCAAGGACACTACCAAGCACAAAGCGACAATCATGACGATATTAGATGTCGCAATCTCAATTGGCAGCTCACCTTGCACAATGCTGATACCAATACCATTTAAAATGCTCTGCGCATTTAAGGCCAAAGGAATACCTAAAACTACACCTAGCAACGCTCCCACAATACTGGAGCTCATACCCACCAATAAAAATACCGTGAGTAAGGATCCATTGGTCATACCAATGGTCTTTAAAATTGCGATCTCACCGACTCTCGAGCTTACCACCATAGTCAGCGAAGAGAGAATGTTGAAGGCAGCCACCACCACAATCAAACACAGCAACACCGACATGGTGATCTTTTCGAGACCTACGGCTTTAAAGAAGTCACCATAACGCTCGCGCCAATCGGTATAAGCAAACTTGCCATCAAGCTCAGAGGCTACCTCCTCGACTAAAAAAGGATCACTCAGATACAAGCGATAGAAAGTCTGATCGTTACTCAAACGCAAGAAACGACGCACATCTGAGTATTGGCCAATGACAGTTGGGGCTGCTGACTTATCAATGGCATTGATCATGTCTGTGACTTCAAAATTACGCTGCACTGGGGTTAAGCCAAAAGGGGTATAACGGGCATTTTGCGTGCTGATCAGTCGTACCTTTTGCGGCTTCATGACATCAAGCCCCAGCTGCACCATAAGCTGATAATTTAAAGCCAAAGCATATGAGCCTTGAGGGAAATTAAAGATCGAACCGTAGTGATAGCCTGCTCTATCCATACGTGGCATAGGAATACAGAATAGGATCTGCTGCAAATCACGTGCAGCTTGATCAAGCTCTGCCTGCTGCGCAGTCTCAACCACCTTTTGTGAGCCCTCACTGCCGGACATGGCATCCAAGGACTCTAGTTGCATTTGCTCTAACTCTTCGTCGGAGATAGCTAGATTGGCGCTGTTTTGGAAACGCTCTAAGGCCTCTTGGCTGGCTCCTGCTTTGCGCATCGCCTTGAGACGATCGGCATCAGAGACAAAAGCTTGGCGATCAATGGTAGTCAGGCCAATAGTAGCGGCATAGGAATGGTTCACGAAGAGAGATGAGTAATCAGTGCCCTGCAAAGTCACCATAACAATGTCAGAGCCATATTGCAGCATGGCCTCGCCTTGGACAAAAGGTACTAAGGCATTCACATGGGGTAAAGATAAGAGATAGGGGAGGTCATCCTCCGAGGCAGTCACCACCACGTGGGCACAATCATTGAGGATGCTGGCCTTAAGGCGCTCTTGCAGGCCTTGCATGATAGAGCTCACCACAATTAAGGCGCAGACACCGATAGCGATGCCTAGCGTAGCGAGGAACGCGACAAAGGAAGCAAAGCGCTGCTTTTTGGAGCCTTTAATGTAGCGCCAAGCGATAAAAGAAATGGCTGATTTAAACACAACACCTCCATTCGCGTGGCCCAGTGGCCCCTCTTACCAGCCCGCCCCTAGCTGCCGCCACAGCTGTAGCCACTGCTACAGCAGCAGCTGATGCCACAGCTGCCGCCACAGCTACCGCCACCGCTGCTACAGCAGCAGCTAAAGACAAAGCCATAGACCTGCAAGCCTGCCCTGCTTAGCAGAGACAGGCTCATTTGCTTTAGCGCAGCTCCACCAGAGCCTGCACAAACTCAGGATCGTGGTGATTGCAGAACAAGCTACGCTTGGTATCAAGCCCCCGCAATTGCTCCATATCTGACTTTTTGAGCTCGAAGTCAAAGACGTCGATATTCTCTTCCATACGCTGGCGATGAGCAGACTTGGGGATGGCAATGATGCCACTTTGAATCAGAAAACGCAGCGCCACTTGCGCTACACTCTTACCCCGCTTGGCTGCGATCTTAGTGAGCAGCGGCTGGGTGAAAAAGTTATTTTTGCCCTCAGCAAAAGGCCCCCATGATTCAAGCTGTACCTTGTACTTATCAAGGTAAGGCCGCAAAGCAACTTGCTGCTGGAAGACATGGGTTTCCATCTGGTTAACCTGAGGACGTACTTCCATAAAATTGCACAGATCGACTAGACGATCGGCAAAAAAGTTAGATAAACCAATAGCACGGCACTTACCCATTTTCAGGGCTTGCTCTAGAGCACGATAGGTGCCGTAATAATCACCAAAGGGCTGATGGATCAGCATGAGATCGAGGTAGTCGGTATTGAGCTTACGCAGTGACTCATCAATGGAGGCCATAGCCTTGTTTTCGCCGGAGTTGGAGATCCAAACTTTAGAGGTCAAAAAGATCTCATCACGTGGGACTCCAGAGGCTCTAATAGCCTTACCTACGGCTTCCTCATTGCCATAAGCTTGGGCCGTATCGATCAAGCGATAGCCAACTCCCAGCGCATCAGTGACCACACGCTCGCATTCACGGGCCTCAGGGATCTGAAACACGCCAAAGCCTAAGATCGGCATTTTGACGCCATTATTGAGCACTAAGTGCTGCATGCCTACAATCCTCCTCACGTTTGAGTACGAGACTCAAAACTCCTCTAATTTCTCCCTAAATCAGCAAAAAGCTAAAAGGGCAGATCCTTACGGATCATTTTGCCCCATTCTGGCTCCAAGGGCTAGCCTCAAACTGCATTTCCATGCAGTCGGCTGCACCCTAGCGGCCACGGCGGCAGCGATGGCCGCCACAGCAATGGCCACATGCTGCCAAGCAGCTGCAAGGCAACTGTCCTGCAGCAGCAAGGCTGCTGCCTAAGGGCGATATACCTTAAGATTGTGGTAGCCCTTTTCCTTAAGCTCACGAGCCTGCATCAGGCTCATCACGCCTTGGTCGCAATACAGGGCGTAAGTCTTGAGATTGTCCAGCTTGCCAAACTCACTGCTGACCTTGTAGAAAGGCAGAGTGATCACCTCATGGCCTTCGACCTTAAGTGGGCTCTTCTCAGCATCATCTGGGGCACGCACATCCAGCACCACATCATTGTGGGCTAAGGTGTTTACGGTCTCGACCTCAACTTGCAGCTTGTTCGTATCCTCAGGGATATCCTTAATATCGAGTACCACAGCCTTGGCCACTGCATCTGCTACAAGATCAGGATCCATTTTGGCCTCTTCTTCCTCGACAAAAGAGCGCTTAGGGCAGACATTAGGGTGATCAGAGATCACGCCACAGTACTCAGGCATGCTCTCAGCAAAACCAGCGGTGCCAATAGCCTTAGCTGCATCCACGATATCCTGCTTGTCTTCCATCACGAGAGGACGCAGTACCAAGCAATCGCTGACGGAGTCGATGTGGTTTAAGTTGGTCACTGTCTGTGAAGACACTTGGCCTACGCTCTCACCGGTAATTAAGGCCTCGCAATTTAAACGCTCTGCGATCTTGGAACCCACACGCATCATCATGCGCTTTAAGATCACACCGCGTACACCATGGTGAGTGCGCTCTAAGATCTGACCGACAATGCGCTCAAAAGGAATGGTGACAAACTTAACGCGATGCGAAGAGGCATAGCGATCCCAAATGAAGTAGGACTCTTGCTTCACACCTAGCTCGTGAGCGGTACCACCCATGTTAAAGAAGAGATAGCTCACGCGCATGCCACGGTGAATAGCCTTATAGGTCGAGACACCACTATCAAAGCCACCGGAGATCAAGCTTAAGGCTGCACCCTGAGAGCCCACAGGATAACCACCCATACCCTGATGCTTATCAGTGATCACAAAGGCTTTGCCCTGATCGATCTCAATATTGATGGTGACATCTGGATGGCCTAAGTTCACTCCCAGATTTGGGTAAAGAGCCTTAAACATACCGCCAATCATGCGTTCGGCCTCTTGCGAGGTAAAAGGATGATTACCACGACGACGCACACGCACGGCAAAGGTCTTACCCTCTAAAGAAGGGCCATAGATTGGGCCAGCTACGGCAAAGATATCGTCAAAGCGCTCAAACTCAAACTCTTTGACCTCTAAAAACGAATGGATACCTGGCACACGAGAGAGCTCACGCACGGCTAATTCACGCGTGGCGTCGCTATCATCCTCGCCTACGGTCACGAGGATCTTGTCCCACTGGGCTTGCACCTTGATGGCAAAGTGGTGGTTTAAAGCCACATTAAAGAGATTCTGTGTCAGTACTTTAATCAGGCGATTACGTACTGGACGGCTTTTAATGGAGATTTCAGGGAAAAGTCTGAGAATAAACTTCATCAATTTACGGCAAGGACACCTCTGCCTCTAATACGGGCAAGGGAGGAATTGCCGTCCTTTATGGTTTGGAAAGCGAGAAAAAGAACATAGCAGCGCCCGCATCTCAAGCTGCACAGGCACTTGGTTTACCGCTCTGCGCAACGACAAGAGCAATCTAGAGCGCCAAAAACAGTAAAGCCCTCACAAGGAGGGCTCTTTGGCAGGCGTGCCAAAAAGCACGCCTATTTTACAGAAAAATGTGACAAAAGGCTTATTTTAGGGCTTACTTGTCATCACCGTCGTGGTGGTGCTTATGGTGGCCGCAACCGCAGTGATGGCCTTCTTCACCTTCCTCGCCGTCATGGTGGTGGTGATGACCGCAGCAGCAGTGGTGCTCGCCTTCCTCACCCTCTTCACCGTCGTGGTGGTGGTGATGGCCGCAACCGCAGTGGTGCTCGCCCTCTTCACCTTCCTCACCGTCGTGGTGATGGTGATGGCCACAGCAGTGATGGCCTTCTTCACCTTCCTCACCGTCGTGGTGGTGATGTCCACAGCAGCAGTGGTGCTCACCCTCATCACTGTGGGAAGGGCACTGACCATTTGGATGGGCATGGCCGTGAGCAAGCTCTTCTTCGGTAGCTTCACGCACGTCGTCTACAGTCACAAAGAAATTGATGTTCTTACCTGCTAATGGGTGATTGGCGTCAACCACGACCTTATCGTCGGTTACTTCCTTAACCACAACAATACGTGGGCCACCAACGGTGTCAGCCTCAAAGACATAGCCAGCAGCGACAGGGAAATCGCCAAACATGCTGCGATCAATGGTTTGCACCATGTCTGGGTTGTACTCACCAAAGGCATCCTTGGCTGCTACTTTGAGCACAAACTCGTCACCCTTTTCATGGCCATACAGGCCCTGCTCTAAACCAGGCAGTAAGAAGTGTTTGCCAATCAAAGCCACCACTGGATTTTTGGCATCAGAGCGACCGACCACTTTATCTTCATCATCGGTCATGATGTAAGACACTGTGACAACGGTATTATCAGCAACTTTCATGAAAGAAACTCCATTCGGGCTCGGCTTCAACAGGCAAAGCTAGCCTAAAACACTAAAACGTCCTCATTATAGCGCACGCTAACTGAGCTCTAAAAAACAAAGCAGATGTCTTGTGTGTTAACAGCGCCCGCCCCTATTTGTCCCCAGAATGACGCGAAGCGGCCGCTGAAGCGGCGGCTGCAGCCGCTGCATCTTGCTTACGCTGCTCTGGGCTGAGCAAAACGTCAGCATCAACTTGCAAAATTTGCTCGATTTGCGGATTAAGCAAAAGCTTTCCCCCTGACACGCCACTGGCCCCTACAGCCATATTGGTACCAGTGTGATCGCCAATCTCGCCTAAAGGAATACTGCCGTCGGGAAGTTGTGCAAAATCAGCCGCGCTCTCCCCGACGCTGGGACTATTTTTGAGCGAGGCTGGCACCAGAGGGGGCGGGGTTGCCCTGTAGATCATCTACTGCGCGGTGAATGGAGACCATTTGCTCCGATAGACCAGAATCCAACAGGCACTTATGCCGCTCATGACCTTTAGCATCAAAGGCCTGATAGACACCCTCAGAATTAACCACAAAACGCGTACAGCTGTCTTTTAACTGATCGCCTTTAGCCTCAAGCGTGATCATAAAGCCATCGTCGGCAGCCTCGATCTTACTGTCGTAGTAAGGATTGACCTTAGAGGAGAAATCAAAGCGACAGCCAATGTAACCGGCGTTAATGTTGCCACAAGAAGTAAGAAAGGCTGCACCATTGACCAGCTCTTCTAAAGCTTGTTTACGGTGAGCTAGACGCTCTTTTTTCTGCTTCGCCTCACCACTGAAAAAGGCCCAAAAGCTCCACGAGTCATCCTCAGCATCAGCTTCAGCCTCATAGGCAGCAGCGGCACTAGTGGCCGCAATCATTTCAGGAGACAGCGTCCCCTCGGTTTCACTTTGTTGCTGAGTAGAGACAGCAGCGGCAGCCTGCACTGCATCTCTAGCGGCTGCACCATGTTGCAGTGAGCCACTATCATCGTAAGCAGCGGCTGAATCCTGTAAAGAGATCACGCCATTGGCCCCAATGCTGACATCAGAGCTGACGCCAGCACCTTGGGGAGCGTCAACAGCAGCTAGTGCCAAGTTGCTCTCCGAGGCTGCCATGTCAGAATTAGGCTCAGGATTTTTTAAGGCCACAGAAAGTAGCATGCAGCAAGCACAGGCGGCTAAACAGCCAGCACGCACATAACAGGGGCTACCATCGTTGTAATACAGTGGGCTAAACTTGTAGCGCGCAATGAAATTCTTAATGTCCAACATACCAACCACTGCCCTCTGGGCAGCGCATCACAAACAAGCTAATTAAGAGAAGAGACAAACGCCTAAGAGCAGCAGCCTAAGAGGCTTAGGCTCAAAAAGAGTATGTCTCAGCGATCTGTGATCGCTCTAAAGCAGGGGCCAAGTAACAGCGTAACTGCTACCTTGAGGAGCCAGCAATCTTGCCTACAGGGCAGCGTCATCTGTTGAGATATAGCACGCTATCTCAAGAATCACAGCTGCGGCTTAAGTTCTCACTACCTGCTTTTTCTAAAAAGGCAAATAGCCCTAAAAGTCACTAATTGTAGCTAATAACAGCCGTCGCAACACACCATAAAACAAGCTGGCTCTATGGTGTTGGCACTAGACTTGGCCCAAAATCAGGCCTAGGCCGCTCTTTTTGTGGCAAGAAAAAAATTGCCCCGTCTCACCACCATAGCTTAGAGCTAGGGGCAAAGCGGGGCTTAGTACTATCTTTTGGCTCATTTGGCCAAAGCAAAAGCCTTATTTCTGCGAAGATGGATCTTCTGCACCTGCAGCACCAGCTGTGTCGCTGGCAGCGCCCGCCTCTGGGCTGTTGGCAGCGCCCGCCTCTGGGCTGTTGGCAGCGCTCGCCTCTGGGCTGCTGGCTGCGCCAGTAGCGTCAGCGGCTGTGGCTGCTGATGCAGTGGCGGCGGCCATGGCCTTTTGGTAATTGTCGTAAGGGGCGGCATACATGCGCATAATGCGCTCTTGCAGCTCCTCAGGGTAGCTATGGATACGATCCATAAACTTGATGATCTCTTCGGACTTTATATCATCTAGCACATGCTCTGGGGCCATGCCGAGCTTTTGTGCTGAGATCAACATGCTTGGGTATAAGGCATAGTGGGTGAAGATGAAGTTATCGATCAGAGCAGCCAGCTCACTTGGGTTACTAAAACCTGAGGTAATAGGCTCACCAGCCTCTACACGGACACGACCTTTATAGCCCTTAATACCCTTTACAATGCTCTTAATGTCCTCAAGCTCACCCTTTTTATAGGAGCCATGGAGAGCCTTTTCGTGCAGCTCATGGGCCTTATCCAAATCGTTTGGATCATACTCATAGGTGATAGCAACAGGCACGATATTCAGGCTCGACATATAAGTCGCAAAGTCCAGCCCCTGCCCACGGCCGTGCAGGAAGATCATTTTTAACACTGCTTCTTCGGTGCGGTCGTAACCGTCTTTAGCACGACCTTCACGCTGCGCAATCCACAGTGAGTGATTTTCCTGTAAAGACAAGCCCATGTACTGCGACAGGTGCTGCAGCTCACGCAGCTTTTCACGAGGGCTCATCTCACCACGCTTCACAATGAAGCTCTTATTAAGGCGCATTAAGGCAGTAGCGGCTGGGATCTTGCGCAAGTTATCGCCAATGGCAATACGCACTGTAGCCAGATGGTGAGAGTGCAGAGCAAAATCAATAAAAGCAGGATCCAGCGAGATGTCGCGGTGGTTAGAGATAAAGAGATAGGCTTTATTTGGATCTAATTTCTCAAAGCCCTTAAACTCGACGCCATCGGTGGTGGAGTCCATCATCTTGACCACAGCTTTAGCCACTAACTGCTGGAAATCTTCGATGGTGTGGACGTTCTTTAAAGTGCTACGGATAAAGGAGCGCACCTTAAAACGGAACAGAGGGCCGAAATACTTGTGCAGCTTAGGAAAACGGAGTTTGACAATACCATTGACTAAAGCCTCGTCGTTGGCGATCACTTCCAACTCATGTTGGGCTTCATCGTCACGGCAAGGGCGAATATCGTCGAAGATGGCATCCTCACTGGAGGTAACTTCAGGTTGAGCCTTGTTACTCTTGAGGATCGGATCTGACATTTATTAACAACTCCAACTTAGGGCCAAAACCGGCCTAGCTATGCCCTGAGATCTCTTCCTTAGCTGGCCAAACACACAGCAAACACAAAAACACAGGCCAAACAAAGGGGCCTATCAGATCCCAGTTGGCGACAGCAGCGAGGCAAGGAGCTGGAAGAAAGCTCAGCATCCACTTACTCGAAGCATCACCACTCACCAGAAAAAACAAAACCACGCACACACACTCATTCACAACAGACTTGGGAATGTCTTGCGTAGCTCACGCTCTACAGCAAAAAATCGCGCTCAGAATTTGGGACAAGCGCTAAAATTTCGCAAATTTTAACATTTTTTGAGCTAGTTCGGTTCATTGCACTGCGCTAATGGTCTGTTCAAAAAGTTTCGACCCTAGTAAAGCTACACTATGGGCTCACTCACACTGAGTGCCAAAGACTCAATGTCCTAGTCATTTGGAAAGTAACTTGGCGGTAATCGGCATAGTGCCATTTGCGAACAAAGTGTTGTTATCAGGTACTCTTGCAGCGCCGCCATCTTCTCCTTGAACTTGACTGCTTTCTGTTGCATGGTGCTACGGGCATCTGCCAGCTGGAGTTCTAGTTCGGCAATACGCTTTTTTACTGATCACTAGTACAGCTCTCAGCAATCTTCACAAAGACACCATCAGGATGTGGCTGCAATGGCAAAAAGAGGACAGATAGCAGGCTATTATTCTGCTGCTGTTCTGCTGTATATTAATAGCGCTATAATAAAAGTCATTCCATTTTCTGGAAAAATGCCCCTTATTTCCGCATGTCAGGTTTCTGCGTTTTTACTGCAAAATTGTTGTTAATTTTTCATAGCGCTATAATATTAATTCTATGTTTAATAGCGCTATGAAAAGTATTTAAATAGCGCTGTGATATTCATCAAATATTTATAGCGCTATTAAAAATAATTCTTGCTTTTCTTTTTATAGCGCTGTGAAATACAAGTATGAAAATTGATGAGGAAACCGCTATGACTGATGAAGTGAAAAGCATTGATGCAGAGCCAACTGCTCCGGTCAAAAAGGGACGCGGCAGACCGGCAAAAGCTACGGCAGAAAAGCGCACTATTAGAGTGTCTTTGTACCTCAATGAAGAGGAAAAAGCGCGGTTGGAACTGCTCGCAGGAAAACTTGGCACCAGCTTTGGCAATGCCGCTGTTTATGCCCTAATGCACTTTGATAAGGATTCTATAGAGTATGCTGATGATGCTAAATCTCAGGCATCAGTGGCTATCCGCACGAAAAAATCTTTGCGGATGCAGAAGCACAATAAGGAGGTTATCAAAGCTAAGCACAGCGAGGAGATCAGCAAAGCACGTGCCGCCTATCTTCGGGCTAAGTCCATAGCGGACAGGGCACCAGCATCCACCAAGGAGTGGAAGCAGGAGCTGGCAGAAGATGCCTACAAAAAATACAGGGCGCTTGAGGACAAATATGGGCAGTATGTGTCATAGTTTTATAGTGCAGTTTGAATAGGAGTTCAAAATGAGCGAAAAGGAATACGTCGAAAGGATTTTGAGGTATACGGAAAACACGATTAAGTACCTCGTAGGCCTAATAACCGCCTTGGTCACGTTTTTGTTTTTCTACGGTTCAGGGCTCAGCACATTTTGGCTCTGCACAATAATTGGCTTTGATGTAATCTGTATTCTGGGATTGATTGTCAGTGTCGTTACATTGCGCAGATATCTGCGGAAACTTAGGAGGCTTTAATGGAACTGGTAGTAGGCGGATTCATCATCATTTCCGGCTTAGCCATAGTCGGCAGTTTGCTTTACGTGCTATTTTCTTAGCATGAGTTTTACAGCGCTATAAAAAATTACAACCATCCACGCACTTTTAGGCCGAAGTCAGAGACGATTGGTTCGTATGGTCGCTCAGATACCCCCAGAACCCCTCTATTTTACGCAAGGAGGGCACATGAAGGGTTTAGCAAGGGGGAAGTCCGTCTGAGCTCTGGCGCTGACGTCGGGGAGTTGGATCGTATTTATTTTTTCTGATAAATAAGCCATGCACACCGCCAATGCGTTGATCAGTCCATAACCAGACTGGTCTGACGCAACAACCCCCTCCTTCTTACAGTTGAAAATTGAGCACTCCAACATCCTTACAAGTTAGCTTAGTCTAACGATAGTAACATGGGTATGCCCCATAAGAGACCAGATCAGCGATGATGGGGAACTACGAAGGCATGAGCATATAGTTATGCTTGATTCAGGGAAGAGCATCGAACAAGGAACAGTCTCTACACAGTCTAGTGTCTGTAGAGATGGCGAAGATGTTTGATACGGCGGCTGTGAATGAAAAAAGGTAAAATGAGCCAGTTAGAAGATAGGCGCTGGTAAGCTGACATGCCTCCAGCGCTCAACCAAAAGAGCCTTATTAGGCTCAAAACACTGGTGTCATTCTACCATGAATAACAATCGATCAGTTCCTTCTCCTCAACCGCAAGCATCCCAAAAACAAGAGCAAGTTTACGCTCAATCACAGCAAGATCTGTCTATACTTGCCTCTGGCGGTGGTACACCACCAGAACAACGTTTCAGTGACTCTGCTTCAGTAGGTGCAGTACTCGATGAGTGCGATGGTGAGATACAGGTTGAGTCCGATACGGCTGAGCAAATTAATATACGTGAATTTCCCCAAAACCGGTACAGCATGCAATATGACCGGCAGAATAGTACCGAATATTTCAAGAATATTATACCGGCTACCATGCCAACCTAGGTCAACGTCTGCGCATTGACCTCAAGTTAGTCTGCTGCTTGAGCGGCTATCATATCCTGTCTTACGAGCAGTAGTATGACTGAGCCTTTGCTCATCACGTTCAGTGTTGCTCTCGACATTGCTGCCATTTGGATGGTCTGGAGCACTCTTAGGTACCTCAGCTTGTGCTTCCTTCTTAGCAGCTTCTGCAGCCTCACGTACTAGCGTAGACTTGTTCTTGCTTCCCTTTGGACGGCTAGGGCCACGCTTAGGCGCATCAGCTTGCGCTTCCTTCTTAGCAGCTTCTGCAGCCTCACGTACTAGCGTAGACTTGTTCTTGCTTCCCTTTGGACGGCCAGGGCCACGCTTAGGCGCATCAGCTTGCGCTTCCTTCTTAGCAGCTTCTGCAGCCTCACGTGCTAGCGTAGACTTGTTCTTGCTTCCCTTTGGACGGCCAGGTCTACGCTTTGGCGCATCAGCTTGTGCTTCCTTATTAGCAGCTTCTGCAGCCTCACGTGCTAGCGTAGACTTGTTCTTGCTTCCCTTTGGACGGCCAGGTCTACGCTTTGGAACCTCTGGCTCCTTATTTGCGGGTAGCTGCTTAAGTGATGATCCAAATAACTGTTCGCAATGAGCAGCATTGACCTCTTGGAGGAAAGTGTTGAAGTGTTCTTTGAGGATACCAAAGTCATTTAGTACGGTCAGCACTTGCTTGGAGTAGCCATCGACGCTGTGGTACTGAAAATCAGGCATTAGTACCATACAAAGACTATTAGCCTTGCTCAATACATCGTTGATGTCGAGTTGGTGGCTTTGGCAAGACAGCATTATCTCTGTACGTAGTACAGCCGAGATAAAGAAGCAGAGAAACCTTGACTCTAGAGCCGCATCAGAGTGTACGCGTATAACGTTGCCGTTAAGCTGTGATTTAAGCAAGGAGAACTGCGTTTCTGAGGCTTGGCGCATAGAATAGCGCTTACTGAGCTCGTCAGCGCTGTATGGCTCAGATGAGGCTATTGCGCTGAATCCTTTACTGTCTACGTCACGTTGCCAAGTATCAAAATCGAAAGACACTTCAGGCTTTTGGCCCGAACGCTCAATACTCAGATACTTGCGAAACTTAGGCTCAACTACAGCATTAGTATTAGGGTTCTCAGCCAAGATTTGACGTAAACGATCAGCCTCGTCTAAGACTTTATCGATGGAATGGATGCTGCGTGTGCTACCGTTTTTGGCGTCAAAGAAGAGACCAACATAATGCTCTGTTGGGCTAGACCTAAACAGCTTGACCTTATCAACAATACCGAACAGACCATTGCGATGACTTTGTAGCACATGCCTGACCTGCCAGTGAATCTCGGAGGCATGCCGTAGCATCATCTCGCAGTAACCATTTGTAGTGGTCTTAAGCATCATTATGAACTTAAGACCGAGATCCTCAATCAAGTCCATGGTGTCTTGAGAGACGAAGCCACGGTCTAAGATAACACCTTCTACTTCGATATTAGAGAGTGCTAAGAACTTGATGATCTCAGGAAACGCTTTGACGTCATGTGTGCCGCCTGAGTTCACGAACCAAGTGACGGGGCGACCTGTTTCGGCCTCAACAGCCCAAATGTAGCTGACGATGTTGACGTTTTTCCCAGACTTGGCTGGGCCAGGTGCATCCAATGAGCTGTTCTGCATTAGACAGTCATCATTTGAACCATCAACACATAGCCAGACTGTACGAATGCCACGATCAGCACATTGTTGTAGCCAATGCATCTTAAATGCGTGGATGCGCTCAGCTGAAATTTTGTGGCTAAAGAAAGAAGAGTACCAGCTATCGCTCCAAGCACAACGTGAGAACAGTACCTGCTCGTAGAGAGAGTTTTGAATGAGCTGAGTGGTAGAGCTACGCGAGTCAATGGTGTACATGGAGTAGTCCATCATTGCATTAGCAGACTCGGGGCCGAAATCTTCGTGCATTAAGGGATAAATACCACAACCATAACCAGCCCCTAAATGCAGAGCGTATAGGCCAAAATGCTTCTCATGCTGAAGATTAGCGTCTTCGGAGTAATACTCCCTCCACAAAGCAGGGTAAAAGAACCGGAAGTTGCTATTAGGATGCATTGTCTTCTCAGTGACAGCACGCCCAATAACATAACGGCGGCGGTTGCCCTGCCAGTCCTTGTAGTACTTAGAAACCTGATTGTCGTAGGCGTTTCGCTTAGCGTCTTCTGGAATAGGAATTTCTTTGAGATTCCAGTAGATTGTACTCATATATTGCCTCAAATACTACTGTACTGCCAGTGTACAATATTAATTGTATATATCTTAGCAAGCTCAAAGAAACATTTCAATGAAAATTGAGATAGACTAAGGAAGTCAAAGGAAATTTTCCGCCTGTGCGGACAGAAAGGTTCTGCTGACCATCGTTGACAAGAGTATGATGCTTGTATCACCATGACAGGGGGATTTTTTAATGACACTCAGTCAATC
>DXEV01000191.1 GCA_019114785.1 Candidatus Anaerobiospirillum pullistercoris
TGCTTGTGGATATTTGGGGGCGCTCTATGCCAACGGCCAAGGAGTTCCTCTAGACTACACTAAAGCAGCTAAATACTGTACCAAAGGCTGTGAGCTACAAGGCGGCTATGCTTGTGGATATTTGGGGGCGCTCTATGCCAACGGCCAAGGAGTTCCTCTAGACTACACTAAAGCAGCTAAATACTGTACCAAAGGCTGTGAACTACAAAACGGCTATGCTTGTGCACGTTTAGGCTCTCTCTATGCCATGGGCCAAGGCATTCCTCTAGACTACACGAGAGCAGTTAAGTACTTTACTAAAGGCTGTGAGCTACTAGATGGCCAAGCTTGTAGACTTTTGGGAGGAATCTATTTAAAAGGAGAAATCGTTACTCAAGATCATGCTAGAGCAGTTAAGTACCTTACTAAAGGCTGTGAGCTACTAGACGGCCCTGCCTGTTCATTTTCAGGAGCGCTCTATTTATCCGGTAAAGGCGTTCCTCGAGATTACTCTAGAGCTATCGTGTACCTTACCAAAGGTTGTGAATTGAATGACGCAGCATCTTGTACAGCCTTATCCAAGCTAGCCAAAATCGGTCTAGGTGGTGTAGCACAATAGCGCTAATGTAGCCGCATCTAGCGCCTCGCTTAGATCTTAAGCGCCTGCAAGGCTTAACACAACACCACAGAGACAGATCTAAGGCTTGTGAGCTCGATGCTCACTGTCTTCTCAAGCCCACTGTAGTATTGGGGCGGGCACTGTAAAGCACATAAGCGGCATACGACATCTCTGCCCACCTAGCCCTCATTTAGGCATCAAAGCTCTTAGCCAATCTCAACAAAAAATTAAGCCCAGATTCAGTGACTCTGAGTCTGGGCCGTAAAAACAGCGATCCTCTTTGTCTGTGATCGCTGTATGTCTCTATCTTACGAGAAGAGCAATCTAGGCTTAGATGCTATTTGCTTCTTCGGCTTGGTGACGAATGACATCGGCAATACGCACTGCCATCTGATGCACCAGCTCGTGATCCTCACCTTCAACCATGACACGGATCACTGGTTCAGTGCCGCTCTTACGTAAGAGCACACGGCCACGCCCCTCTAAAGAAGCCTCTACCGCACGCACCTCTTGCTTTACCTTTTCGTCATTGACGGCATCAAAGCCAGCAGTCAGACGGATGTTGATCAGCTCCTGAGGGAACATCTTTAAGTCAGCCACTAAGTCGCCCAAAGTCTTCTCTTGGCGAATAGCAGCTTTGAGCACTTGCAGAGCCGAGATAATACCGTCACCAGTTGAGGTGTAGTCTAAGCAAATGATGTGACCGCTATTCTCGCCACCTAAACGCCAATTGCGGCGCAGGAGCTCTTCCATCACATAACGATCGCCCACAGCTGCACGGCAGAACTCAATGCCAGCACGCTTTAAGGCCAGCTCAAAGCCTAAGTTGGACATTAAAGTGCCAACCACACCACCACCTAAACGACCACGCTCTTGGCGGTCACGGGCAATGATATAGAGTAAGGCATCGCCATCTAAGAGGTGGCCATGCTTATCCACCATCATGACGCGATCGCCGTCACCATCAAAGGCAATACCCAGATCTGCTTTAGTAGCCAGCACGCGCTCAATCAGGCTCTCTGGGTGAGTGCTACCCACACCATCGTTGATGTTAGTACCATTTGGCGAGACGCCCATGCAGATCACATTAGCACCCAGCTCACGGAAGACTAAAGGTGCCACATGATAAGTAGCGCCATTGGCGCAGTCCAGCACAATGGTGAGACCTTCTAAGCTGAGATGTGAGTCAAAGGAAGATTTGCAGAACTCGACATAGCGACCAGGGGCATCGTTTTGTCTAAAAGCACGACCAAACTTATATGGCTCAGCTAACTCGAGCTCGTGCTCTAAAGCCTCTTCAATCGCCTGCTCCACCTCATCTGGCAGCTTGGTACCTTCACGAGAGAAGAACTTAATGCCATTGTCGTAGAAAGGATTATGTGAGGCAGAGATCACTACACCTAAGTCAGCGCGAAAAGCCTTGGTGAGGTAAGAAACGGCTGGTGTAGGCATAGGGCCTAACAGCACAGTGGAAACACCAGAGGCACTAAAACCAGCCTCTAAGGCAGCTTCCAGCATATAACCGGACAAACGGGTGTCTTTGCCAATAATGACACGACCTTGGTCATGCTGCATTAAGACCTTACCAGCGGCCATGCCTAAACGCATAACAAAGTCAGGAGTAATAGGGAACTGACCGACGCGGCCACGGACACCATCGGTACCAAAATACTTACGCTTCACACAACACCTACAGAATAGAAAAGGGAAAAAGCAACACCGACCCGATTTAGTTAAGGCCAAACCTAGAGCAGCTCTATACAAGAGCAAAGCGACGCCTTGCTGCTCTATGCTGCGACAGGCTTTGCCCAGAATCATAGCACGCAACAGCACTAAGGCTCACCTGCTGGCTAAACCTATACACTGCCTGTGCACAAAAGCACACAAATGAACACGGTAGCCCTCACAACAGTCCATAAGTGGCTAATAGCCAAGATGGTTGAATCATGGCCCTGCCAGCTTGCTGCCAAGCTGGCGAGCGGTGCTAGCTATGATGAACAGGAGAGCTGCTAGTCACGGCTAGCCACGGCGCTTATTGAGAGCCTTCTTCAGCGACTTGCCAATCATGCGCGAGAGCTTAAAAGGACGAGCACTAAGGTGCAAGACGTGCCATGTATTGATAGCCAGAGCAATATCGTAAACCTTACGGGTACGGATGATGCGCACACCTTGCTGCTCAGCAAATAAAGCCACAGCTGAGACCACAGTCATGCGGTGCTCGTAGGTGTTATTTTCCTCATCCTCAATCACGCGAGGCAGCTCACAGCTCAGTGGCATACCAAAGCTATTAAAGGTCTTGAGACGGCCGATCATCTTTAAACGGAAATCCACTGTGGCACCCACACCGATCATTGGGTCTAAGATCAGGCGCTGACGCTCAATTTTAGCGTTCAGACAGGCATCAATACGCTCATAGAAGAACTCGGAAACAGCGGCGCAAGGATCGTCTTTATCCTCTTTAAAGATCACACTCTGGTCGTAGCACATGCAGGCGACTAAACCTAAGCTTGCAACGGTTTCCAGAGCACCTGGCGTGCGTAAAGCGTTAGGGTCAACCACGATCTGTGCCCCATGCTCAGCAGCTGCTGCCATTACCTGAGGATTGCTGGTATAAACAGCGGGAATCAGCAAGCTATCTTTAGCCACATCTAGGGCATCGCCTAAGAGCTTTGCCTCTACTTCCACTGGCACAGCAGCATCCAAATGTTGTGCAACACTGAATTCGACAAAAGTAGCGCCACTTTCCTCATAATCACACAACAGCTCTTTGACTTCTTCGGCACTATATGGGTTCTGTGGGTCGATATCCACATTAGCCATAATCAAGGTCGAAGACAAATCAAAGTAAGAATCTCGTAAATGTAATTGCACAACTCCACCCCTTATCCGTGATTTTTTGCCTTTAGAAAGGTTCTCCCTGATCGCAATTATCCGATGTCACTACCCTGCATATCGACGCGCTCAGGCTCAAGATGACTGGTGCTTGCCAGCATCCCAAGAGGCCATATAGCAGCAAAATCTGCAAAATCCTGCAAAGACAATGCCCCACTATACAAAACCATACTGCAAGCCTAACCCTGATCTTAGGCTAAAAATAGGCTTAGTGCGGAAAAAATCTTAATCTTGCCACGAGCATCAAAGATTTTTGCTCTCTTATGGGGCCCCGAGAGTTCTCATGGTGTCGACAATAAAAAAGCCCAAGATCAAACCAGCTTGCGCCAGCTCTTTCTTGGGCTTTGAGATAACTAACTAACTAAATCGGAAAACTAATCTTTGCGGTTCTTACCACTTGGAGTGTTATAAGGCCACTGACCAGACTTAGCACCATTGTCCTGCGCTTCATCGCTAGCAGTGCCTTGCGCTGTTTCGCTCTGCTCGCTTGGGGCGCTCTGGCTTTGATTATCAGCAGGAGCTTCTGGAGCCGACTCCTGAGATGGTGTAGCTTCTGGAGCAGCAGGTGCTGCTGGGGTGGCCGGTGCAGCTGGAGCTGCATTGGCATTAGAACCGGAGCCAGCAGAGCTAGAACCAGCGGCGTTAGCGGCGCTATTAGCCTCAGATGGCTTACCCTCAGAATTACTACCACCAAAAGTGGTTCCGCCACTGCTACTACGTGGGGCACTCTCCTCAGGTGGACGGCATGGACGACGGTTCATCAGATCATCGATCTGAGTTGCGTCAATGGTCTCGTACTTGAGAAGAGCGTCTTTCATGGCCTCTAAAATGTCACGGTTTTCCGTGAGCAGGTCATAAGCACGCTTGTAGCAGTAATTAATGATATTGGTAACTTCCTCATCAATGATGAGCGTAGTCTTATCCGACACTGGCATGGTAGCCACATGGCCGCCGCCCAAGTACTGCGATTGATCCTGATCTTGATCAAACTGCATTGGTGGCAGACGCTTGGAGAAGCCCCAACGGGTCACCATACGACGGGCAATATCGGTTGCACGCTCGATATCATTGGATGCGCCAGTGGTTACAGCCTCTTCACCAAAGGCGATCTCTTCGGCCACACGACCAGCGAACAAAGCACTGATACGGGACAAGAGGTACTGCTTAGACTGACTGTAGCGATCTTGCTCTGGCAGATACGAAGTCACACCTAAAGCACGACCACGAGGAATGATCGAAACCTTATAGACAGGGTCATGATCTGGCACTAAACGACCGACAATAGCGTGTCCTGACTCATGGTAAGCGGTATTAGCCTTTTCATGATCGTTCATGATCAAGCTACGACGCTCAGCACCCATTAACAGCTTGTCCTTGGCTTGTTCAAAGTCATGCATGTGTACGGTGCGCTGATTAGCACGGGCAGCTGCTAAGGCAGCCTCATTCACGAGGTTAGCCAGCTCAGCACCAGAGAAACCTGGGGTACCACGAGCTAATAAAGCAGGATCGACATCAGGAGAAAGTGGCACTTTCTTCATGTGCACTTTTAAGATCTGCTCACGACCACGTACATCTGGCAGACCCACCGTCACTTGACGATCGAAACGACCAGGACGCAGTAAAGCAGGATCCAGCACGTCAGGGCGGTTGGTAGCAGCAATCACAATCACTGCCTCGAAACCCTCAAAGCCGTCCATTTCTACCAGTAACTGGTTTAAGGTCTGCTCACGCTCATCGTGACCACCACCTAAACCCACGCCTCTCTTGCGACCCACGGCATCAATTTCGTCGATGAACACAATGCAAGGGGCATTCTTCTTAGCCTGTGCGAACATGTCACGCACACGAGAGGCACCGACACCGACGAACATTTCCACGAAGTCAGAACCGGAGATCGAGAAGAAAGGCACCTTAGCTTCACCGGCAATAGCACGGGCTAATAAGGTCTTACCAGTACCTGGAGGGCCAACCATGAGCACACCGCGAGGAATGCGACCGCCCAATTTCTGGTACTTGGATGGATCACGTAAGAAATCGACCAACTCCACCACGTCTTCTTTGGCTTCATCGCAACCAGCCACATCGGCAAAGGTGGTCTTCACCTGATTTTCGCTCAGTAGCTTAGCCTTGCTCTTACCAAAGGACAGAGGATTGCCTTTAGACCCACCTTGCATCTGGCGCATGAAGAAGATCCACACCGCGATCAAGATGATCATTGGCATCCAAGAGATAAAGATGGAGGTCAATAAGCTTGGCTCTTCTGGACGGGTACCGGAAGTGCGCACATTGTGGTTAATGAGTGAATCTAATAAGGCACTATCGTGAATAGGCATCACGGTGGTGAACTGCTCACCATTACGCTTGGTGCCATTGATCACCGTACCATTAAAGACCACTTCTTGGACTTGATCGGTCTGTACCGACGAGACAAAGCTCGTGTAGTCTATGCTACGGCCGGTGCTTTCCGAGCTATTGAAGGACTCAAATAGCGACATCAAGATGATCGCTATTACAAGCCACAAGATTAAGTTTTTTGCCATCACTCCCTCAATAATGATGCGCTCCAGCGCACGAGTTATTTGCTAATTAGTTAGTACTAAAGTCTAGCAAAAAGACTAGCTCAGCGCAGGCAAATGTAAGGCCTTGTCATGGAACACATTAGACAAAGCAACAGATGCGTCACCGCAAAGATCTTGCCTGATCGCACCGCAGAAACAAAAGAAAAGCCCCTTAATCACAGGAGCAAGTAAAACCGGACAAAAAGGATCATTCTAGAGCACTGTGCTTAGCACTATCTTAGGACTTGCGTTTGTTTGCTACGACACTGTTAGCTGGTACTACTGGTAAGCTAGTAGCAGGCAGCTGGCAGCTGGCAGCTGGTAGCTAAAAACGCACCAAGCATAGTCCCTGCATTGTGCCACAGTCACTAAGACATTTAATGACCCTTGTACTTTTTCGCCAAAAAAGAGCAAAAGAGTCCCTGACTCAAGCAAGCAACACGACTGCTCTACGCTCAGAAAAGCCGCTAGATCTGATTGCCATCCTCGTCAAATTCAGGAGCTTTGCCCGATAGCTCGTGGCCTTTAAAACCAGTTGCTACCATATACACCTCACGCGAGCGGTCACGCGAAGCCTCTGGCTTGCGCACACGTACCGTGGTGAAATCCTTTTTGAGCTCGGCTAAAAACTCTTGAGAACCTGTGCCGGTAAAGACTTTGACGACAAAGGTGCCACCGACCTTGAGCACACGACGGGCCATATCTAAAGCCAGCTCAGTGAGCAGCATGGCACGAGGCTGATCAATGGCGTTATTGCCAGACATGTTTGGAGCCATGTCAGAGAGTACTACATCAGCACCCTCACCAATCATAGAGTACAGCTGCTTAAAGACCTCGTTATCTCTGAAGTCACCTTGCAAGAACTCCACTCCACGAATAGGACGGATCGGCAGGATATCGCAAGCAATAATGCGGCCTTTTTCACCAACACATTTGACGGCAAACTCTGACCAACCGCCAGGGGCAGCGCCAAGATCTACCACAATATTACCAAACTTGATGAGACGATCTTTCTTCTGGAGCTCCTCTAACTTAAAGCTAGCACGTGAGCGCAGGCCGCGCTTATGCGCTTCCTTAACAAAAGGATCATCAAAGTGTTCTTTAAGCCAGCGCGTCTGACTAGCTGTTCTTTTACGTGCAGGCATTTGAACCTCTAAAAACGTTAACTAAATGACGTATTATAGCGATCCGCTGGCAAATTTTCACGATCTAGGCAGTTAAAGGCCCCAAAAGGAGCCCAACCTGTTCTCATCCACGTCCCCTTGCTTACGCCCTGCGGATAGCGGCCCTATCTACCCTCACCCTATTCCCTGTTCGGACACCTATACCCTACTGCCATGGATCTGTGCCTGCTAGCCCTATATGCGCTGATGGGAATGAAAAGTGATGACAAATGCGCACGGATCCCATAAAATACGGCGTTTGCATTCATTATGGCTGGCATTTAGTCAGCTCAACTAAGGCAAATTAAAGAGGAATATCCTTATGGCTTTAAATCCAAAGCAACGCCAATTTCTCAAGGGCGAAGCTCACTCCTTAAACCCAGTGGTGCTGCTCGGTAGCGATGGTCTTTCTGAGAACGTGATCAAAGAGATCGCCTCCTCCATCGACCACCACGAATTAATCAAGATCAAGCTCAATGCAGGCGAAGGCCGCAAAGAGCAAGCCGCTCAAGCCGCTGAAGCTGTTGGTGCCGAGCTGGTTAACGTCGTTGGTCGTGTGGCCATTCTCTTTAAGCAGCGCAAAGAAGACAGCCGCTTCATCCTGCCTCGCTAATTTCTCACAAGCCCAATGTCCCCCATTGGGCTTAATTTTAGAAGCCCCTATCCTCGACTTCATATCGCCTACCTGCCAAGCTCAAGCTCTTGACCGCTCTTTTCCGCTAATTTCCGCTAAACGCTACAAACTCTGACGCTTAGTTCACGCCTGGGAAGCTATCGACATATTTGATGGTGAAATCAGGGAAAGAATCCACGAATTTTACGGTGAAATCAGGGAAGGAATCGACAATCTGCCACTCGCCACAGTCGTCAGGAAAAGAAGTCACGTGCTTCACCTTTAGATCAGGAAACGAAGAAACGACTTTGACCTTAAAGTCAGGGAAGCTGTCCACGAACTTAACCTTACCGTGCAAAGGCACGCCATTCAGAGTGCACGAGTCATCAATATCGGCCCATGCCGTTCCAGCACTCCAAGCAAAAGTAGAAACCACTAAGGCTATCGCAGCCAATTTGCTCCACTGTTTCATAAGCACCCTCCAACAACACAAAAAGCCACGCCTATAGTCTGCATCTTAGCGCAAAACCATAAGTCGCGGCTTTCCATGCCTGAAAATAACGATAGCTGACGCTCAACCAGCTAAATTTTCAGCAACAGAGGACTAGAGCACGTACTTGACCTCAGTGATCTCATAGGTAACGGTGCCCTTAGGGATCTTGATGGAGACCTCGTCACCCTCAACCTTGCCCAGCAAGCCCTTTGCAATTGGAGTCTTGTAGGACATTAAGTTGTGCTCGATATCAGCCTCGTCCTCACCCACGATCTTGTAGGTGATTTCCTTATCGGTATCCACATCCACTAAGGTCACAGTGCTACCAAAGACCACCTTTAATGGGCCAGCAGTCTTAAGCTTGGTGACATCGATAATGTTAGCCGAAGCCAGCTTAGCCTCGATGTCCTTAATACGAGCCTCGCACAGGCCTTGCTCTTCCTTGGCAGCGTCATACTCAGCATTTTCGCTCAAGTCACCGTGGCTTCTAGCCTCAGCAATAGCAGCAGTGATACGTGGACGCTCTTGGGTCTTTAAACGCTCTAACTCTTCGCGTAACTTTTGCTCGCCACGAGCAGTCATTGGCGTTTGTTCCATGAGAAAACCTCCTTACAACCGCTCGCAGCCATCTCAATGGGCCAAATCGTAGCGATCGCCAAAAACTAATCAGGTTAAAAACAAAAAATAAAAAACGCCTAACACCCAAAGGTATCAAGCGTTTATTTAGCATAGAGGCTGTTCCAATCCGACAGCCAGAAATTTATATTCTTCGACGAGGGGATTATAGCACGTGCGCGCAAAGAAAGATTTTGCCCAAGAGCAAAATGACAACTACCTTGCTCTGAGCACTCTCAGCGCCCGCCCCAGCCGCCTCTGCCGCCCCTGTCTCAGGGATTACTTGCTCAAGTTCTTAAAGAACTCGGTCATGTTATCCAAGAAGCTCTTACCTAAAGGTTGCGAGTTAGAGCCTTTGCCCTTGTCCTGTGCGGCATCACCTTTAGTCTCGTCCTTGCTCTCATCACCGCTTAAGGACTGCTCCAACTTGTGTAATAAGTCCTTTTGGTAATCAGTCAGGTTCACAGGGGTCTCGACTACCACGGTGCAGAAGAGATGTCCTTTACGACGGCCTGCAATTGGTGGTTGGATACCCTTATTAGCCAGACGGTAAGTAGTACCAGTTTGTGTACCTGGCTCAATCTTTAAAGAGATCTTACCATCTAAGGTTGGTACCGTGACCTTGCCGCCTAAAGCAGCAGTGGTGAAGCTGATTGGCACTTCACAATAGAGGTTGTCACCATCACGCTTAAAGAGCTTGTGCTCCTTAATACGGATCACGGCAATCAGATCGCCATTAGAACCGCCTTGGACACCAGACTCACCCTCGCCTGCTAAGGTCACATACTGGCCAGTGTCTAAGCCACCTGGGATATTGATCTTAACGGTACGCTGTTGCTGCACACGACCGGTGCCGTTACAACGCTTGCAAGGCTTGGTTAAGATCGTACCCTCACCGTTACAGTTAGGGCAGGTTCTCTGCACACGGAAAATACCATTGCTTTGAACAATCACACCAGAGCCATGGCAATGTGGACACTCTTTACGGCTCTTTGGATCCTTAGTGCCTTCACCATGACAATCAGGGCAGGTGCTTAAGACATTGAGCTTAATGTCCTTAGAAATACCCTTAACCGCCTCTTCTAAGGTCAGGTCAATGACCACACGCATATCACGGCCACGCTGAGGCTCAGGGCCTGAGCGGCGACGCTGACGGGAGCGACCAGCGCCTTCACCAAAGAAGGTTTTGATGATATCGTCAATGTCAGCACCACTAAAGTTAGCACCACCAAATGGGTCGAAGCCTTGACCGCCGCCAAAGGAACCATCAACAGCATCGAAGCCACCAGCATCATAAGCTTGACGCTTCTCCGGATCAGATAAAACCTGATAGGCCTCATTGATCTCTTGGAACTTCTCACCGGCGTCAGGATCTTTATTTCTATCTGGGTGATACTTAATAGCGAGGCGCTTGAAGGCACGCTTGATGTCGTCATCACTAGCCGTGCGCTCTAAGCCCAGCACCTCATAATAATCGCGTTTTGTCGCCATCTTTTCTCAAACCACTGATGCTTGGCACAATTAGGTTTTAGAACTCTTTGCTCTCGACCTGCAAGCTCATGTTCCATGAGCAGGAAAAGAGACTGATTTCCAAAAGCGCTAAAACCTAAAAAGCGGGTGGAGAGTCCCCGCCCGCCTTAGCTATCGCAAAAGTTGCACTACACACGGTGCAAGGCAAAGCCTACAGGCTTTACAGCCGTCAAGGCCTTAACGGCCTTTGCGGCCAATCTTTGCTGAACACACAGGATCTTAGGCCGCTTGCACCAGCAACTAAATTAGGATTACTTCTGACCGCTGTTCTTGAAGAACTCGGCCATGTTGTCTATGAATTTCTTAATTGAAGGCTGAGAGTCGGAGCTCTTGCTCTTACTCTGCGCGGCATTGCCTTTACCGTCATCCTTGCCCTCTTCACCGCTTAAGGATTCATCCAACTTTTTCAGTAAATCCTTTTGGTAATCGGTCAGGTTCACTGGGGTCTCGACTACCACAGTGCAGAAGAGGTGTCCTTTACGACGACCAGCAATTGGAGGTTGGATACCCTTATTGGCCAGACGGAAAGTAGTGCCGGTTTGCGTACCTGGCTCAATCGTTAAGGCGATCTTGCCATCTAAGGTTGGTACTGTGACCTTGCCACCTAAGGCAGCTGTAGTGAAGCTGATTGGCACTTCACAATAGAGGTTGTCACCATCACGCTTAAAGAGCTTGTGCTCCTTAATACGTACCACGGCAATCAGGTCACCGCTTGGGCCACCATGAATACCAGACTCACCCTCGCCTGCTAAGGTTACATACTGACCAGTGTCTAAGCCACCTGGAATGTTGATCTTAACGGTACGCTGTTGCAGCACACGGCCAGAGCCGTTACAACGCTTACAAGGCTTGGTTAAGACCGTACCCTCACCGTTACAGTGCGAGCAGGTTCTCTGCACACGGAAAATACCGTTGCTTTGTACCAGCACACCAGAGCCATGGCAGTATGGGCACTCTTTACGGCTCTTAGGATCCTTTGTACCTTCACCATGACACTCAGGGCAGGTGCTTAAGACATTAAGCTTAATGTCCTTAGTGATGCCCTTAACTGCCTCTTCTAAGGTCAGGTCAATGACCACACGCATGTCACGGCCACGCTGTGGCACAGGGCCAGAGCTGCGACGCTGACGAGAGCGGCCACCAGCTGCTCCACCAAAGATAGTGTCGAAAATGTCGGCAAAGTCAGCACCAGCACCACCAAATGGATCGAAGCCTTGACCAGCACCGCCACCAAAAGAACTATCAACAGCCTCAAAGCCACCAGCATCATAAGCTTGGCGCTTGGCAGGATCAGATAAAACCTGATAGGCCTCATTGATCTCTTGGAACTTCTCACCGGCGTCAGGATCTTTGTTTCTATCTGGGTGATACTTAATTGCGAGACGCTTGAAGGCACGTTTGATGTCATCATCACTTGCCTTGCGATCTACCCCCAGCACCTCATAATAATCGCGTTTTGTCGCCATCTTTTCTCAAACCACTGATGCTTGGCACAATTAGGTTTTAGAACTCTTTTCTTTCGACCAGCTAACTCATGTCACCATGAGAGCCATCTCATGTCTCATGAGAAGTTGAAAAAGGCGCTGATTTACAAGAGCGCTAAAACCTAAAAAGCGGGCGGAGAGACTCCGTCCGCCTTAGCTTGCCGCAAAAGCTGAACTCTACACAAGGCATAAGCCCCAGCCATTACGGCCAATCTTTGCTGTTTTTAGAGAACTCTTTTGTCCTACCTGCCATAAAGCAGGTATGAACCCAAGCTTTCTCAAACTGTCAACTACTGGGCTAGCTCAGCCTAACTTGCTGAGCTAGCGGCTTTAATTAAGCTGACAGCCTAGAGGCAAGACTCTTATTTCTTGTCGTCCTTGACCTCTTCAAACTCAGCATCGACTACGTTGTCGTCCTTGCCAGCATTGGAAGAGGAGGAAGAAGCACCTGCATTAGCACCAGCGCTCTGCTGATAAGCATCAGCACCCTGCTGAGCATTACCTTGTTGCTGCATACGGCTCATAGCACCTTGCAGAACCTCCATCACACGCTTCTCAGCGCTCTCGATGTCGTCCTTGTTGTCGCTACGCACAGCCAGCTCTAAGGCATTGATAGCACGCTCCACATCAGCCTTGTCGCTATCGGAGAACTGACCCTCAGACAGCTGCTTACGCACCTGGTGGACAGTGTTATCAGCTCTGTTACGAGCAGCAGCCAGCTCCTCGAACTTCTTATCCTCAGCGGAGTGAGCCTCAGCCTCGTGCACCATGCGCTCAATCTCTTCCTCAGATAAGCCAGAGGAGGACTGAATGGTGATCTGCTGCTCTTTACCGGTCTTCTTATCCTTAGCAGACACGTGGATTAAACCATCGGCGTCGATGTCGAAGGTAACCTCAATCTGTGGCATGCCACGTGGAGCTGGGTCAATACCCTCTAAGTTGAACTGACCTAAGGACTTGTTGTCGGAAGCACGCTTACGCTCACCCTGTAAGACGTGAATGGTCACAGCAGGCTGGTTATCCTCAGCAGTGGAGAAGACTTGGGACTTCTTAGCTGGGATGGTGGTGTTCTTAGGAATTAAGGTGGTCATCACACCGCCTAAGGTCTCAATACCTAAGGACAGTGGGGTCACATCCAGTAAGAGCACGTCATTCTTGGTGCCGGATAACACGCCACCTTGAATAGCAGCACCGATAGCCACAGCCTCATCTGGGTTAACGTCCTTACGTGGCTCCTTGCCAAAGAAGTCAGCAACTAACTTCTGCACCATTGGCATACGAGTCTGACCACCGACTAAGATCACGTCGTTGATCTCGCTCACGCTTAAGCCAGCGTCGTTTAAAGCGGTACGCACAGGCTCTAAGGTCTTTTGCACCAGATCCTCAACTAAGGCTTCTAACTTAGCACGAGTGATCTTGATGTTCATGTGCTTAGGGCCAGTAGCATCAGCAGTGATGTATGGCAGGTTCACGTCGGTTTGCTGAGAAGAAGACAGCTCGATCTTAGCCTTCTCGGCAGCTTCCTTCAGACGTTGCAGAGCCAGTTGATCCTGACGTAAGTCAACGTTCTGCTGGTTCTTAAACTCTTCAACTAAGTAGTTGATGATACGGTTATCGAAGTCCTCACCACCTAAGTGGGTATCACCGTTAGTGGCTAACACCTCGAAGGTCTTCTCGCCGTCGATCTCATCGATATCAATGATGGAGATATCGAAGGTACCACCACCTAAGTCGTACACAGCGATCTTCTGCTCACCCTTGGCC
>DXEV01000192.1 GCA_019114785.1 Candidatus Anaerobiospirillum pullistercoris
CCTTAATCACCGGCAAAAAGATTAAGGCTGGCCCAATTGAAGGCACTGCTGTGGGCAACCTCATGTGCCAAATGATTAAGAGCGGTGAATACGCCTCTTTAAAGGAAGGCCGTGCCGCTGTGGCTAAGTCCTTTGCCGTAAAGGAAGCCACTACCGATTTAGCTCAAGTTCTGGCTTAAGCCTGCTTTTTCTAGCCCCTAGCCTAGTGGCTCTGCTTAGCCACAGGGCTCAAGCCCTAAGGGAGCAAATACACCTCCACAGCGTTGTACTCCCTTGGTTCCAATTTCTGCTCGGTGATGCCCCCTGAGCCGTCACCGATAAGCCCCAGAAATTGGGCACAGGGCTAACGGCCCATTACAGGGCCCTAGGGGCTCCCGTGAGGGAGCTCAGGCTCCTGTGAGTGGCCACCTGTTAGGTGGCTCTGTTAGGGAGCAAAAGCTCCCCTTGGGGGCCTTAGGGGCATAAGCAGGCTTAACCTCTTGAACTCTATTTCCCCGCAAAACACAAAGCTCTGTTCTGTTTTGATTCTTTTCTAACAGGGTGTCGCTCACCCTGAGGAGACCATAAATGTCGCGTTATGACGAAGCTAAAGCTCAATACGCCGCCATCGGCGTCGATGTTGAGAAGGCTCTGCAAACCCTGCAGAACGTCCGCATTTCCATGCACTGCTGGCAAGGCGACGACGTGCTGGGCTATGACTCCAAGGAGTTAACTGGCGGTATCGCCACCACCGGTAACTACCCAGGCCGTGCTCGCACCCCTGATGAGTTAATGGCTGACATCCGTAAGGCCTACTCCTTAATCCCAGGCAAGCACAAGCTCAACCTCCATGCCTCCTACATGATCACCGATGAGACTGTGGATCGTGATGCCATTGAGCCACGCCACTATCAGGCTTGGTTGGACTTTGCTAAGCAAGAAGGTATTGGTCTCGACTTTAACCCAACCTTCTTCTCCCACCCAAAGGCTGCTGACACCTTAACCTTAGCTCACCCAGACAA
Source organism: Candidatus Anaerobiospirillum pullistercoris (assembly GCA_019114785.1). Classification (GTDB taxonomy): domain Bacteria; phylum Pseudomonadota; class Gammaproteobacteria; order Enterobacterales; family Succinivibrionaceae; genus Anaerobiospirillum; species Anaerobiospirillum pullistercoris. The sequence continues at coordinate 1,002 of DXEV01000192.1, forward strand.
GGCCATCCGTGACTTCTGGATTGAGCACGGCAAGCGCAGCCGTAAGGTTGCTGAGTTCTTCGGCCGTGAGCTGGGTATCACTGCCTTAAATAACGTATGGGTTCCAGATGGCTTAAAGGATGTGCCAGCTGATCGTATCGGCATGCGTGAGCGCCTCAAGGACTCCTTAGATCAGATCTTCGCCGAGAAGATTGATCGCAAGTACATGGCTGATGCTGTGGAAGGCAAGGTCTTCGGTATTGGTGTTGAGTCCTTCACTGTTGGTTCTCACGAGTTCTACACCAACTATGCCGCTCATCACGACATGATCTGCTTACTCGACACTGGCCACTATCACCCAACTGAGGTGGTCTCCGACAAGATCTCCTCTTACGCCCTGTTCAATAAGCAATTAGCTTTACACGTCTCTCGTCCAGTGCGTTGGGACTCCGATCACGTGATCAAGTTAGACGACGAGTTAAAGGAGCTGGCTAAGGAATTAGTCAACTGCAAGGTGCTGGATCGTACCTTCATCGGTCTGGACTTCTTCGATGCCTCCATCAACCGTATCTGTGCTTGGGTTGTTGGCATGCGCAACATGCAAAAGGCTCTGCTCCTTGCTCTGCTCACTCCATTTGACACCCTCAAGCAAGCCCAAGATGCCAAGGATTACACCACTCTGCTGGCTGATTTTGAAAACTTCAAGACTCTGCCATTTGGTGACATCTGGGCTCACTTCTGTGAGGTGAATAACGTTCCTGGCGATCAGGAGTGGTTTGCCATCGTGCGCGAGTACGAGCGCGACGTGCTCTCCAAGCGCTGCTAATTACACCTGTTGTTGCGGCGCAATGAAGTAACGCTATATGCGCGCAAGCGCAGACCTCAAGGTCACGGCATAGCCACTTTAGTGGCTATGCCACCGCGTAGCGGTGTTGGCCTTGGGGCCTTGGCAACCATAAACCAGAGCGCTAAGGAATGCGCCGTATTTTCTGGTAACAATCCGAGGGGTAATACCCATGAAAACAACTGAAGCTCCATTTGTGCAGTCTTATATCCGCCTAACCCATGATGCTTGGCTCAAAGGTTGGCACGAGCGCAATGGCGGCAATCTGACCTATCGCATGACCGATGAGGACGTCGCTGCTGTACAGGAGAATCTGAAGCCTGCCTCTGAGTGGCTGCCAATCGGCGTTGAGGTTAAGAACCTCGCCAATGAGTACTTCTTAGTCAGCGGCACCGGCCGCTTTATGCGCAATGTGATCCTCGATCCTGCCGCCAACATCGGCATCATCAAGGTCGACGAGCAAGGCCTCAACTACCAGATCATGTGGGGTCTTGAGGGTGCAGGCCGTCCAACCTCTGAGCTGCCATCTCATCTCTTAAGCCACAGCCTCAAGAAAGACTTAACCAATGGTGCTAACCGCATCATCTATCACGCCCACCCAACCAACATCATCGCTTTAACCTTCGTCCTGCCTCTTGAGGACAAGGCCTTTACTCGCGAGCTGTGGGAAATGGCTACCGAAGACGCCATCGTCTTCCCTGAGGGTATTGGTGTGGTGCCTTGGATGGTTCCAGGTGGTGCTGAGATCGCTCGTGAAAGCGCCCGCCTCTTCAAGAAGTACAACATCGTGATCTGGGCTCACCACGGCATGTTCGTCTGCGGTAAGTCCTTCGACGAAGCCTTCTCCAACATGGATACCGCTGAAAAGGCCGCAGAGATCTGCGTCAAGGTACTGTCCATGGGTGGTAAGAAGCAAACCATCTCTGCTGAGAACCTGAAGCAATTAGCTAAGGACTTCAAGGTTCAGCTCAATGAAGAATTTCTTGACTAAACGCCAAGGATAGATTGTCTGGGATCTGGAGATAAACTATGGCTAATACTGAGCCAAGTGCCTGGAAAAAGACCATCATCGCCGCCATGACCAGCTACATCGACGCCGGTTCCATTGTGGCAGGTGCTGCTGGTCTGAGTCTGTGGCAAGCCTATTTAGGCATGGATGGCGTGCAAATGGGTTTGCTCGCCGCCTTATCATCTAATGCTGCATCTGCTGCTGTTGGTGCTCTGATTGGTGGCCGTCTGTGCGACCTCTATGGCCGTAAGTTCGTGTACACCTACGACCTCTTGGTGTACATGATCGGTATGTTACTGATCGTCTTCGCTACCAACTTCCCTATGCTTTTAGGTGGTTACATCATCGTGGGCTTAGGTGTAGGCGCTGACGTGGTGGCTTCTTGGACACTGATTGCAGAGCAAGCCCCTGCTAAAGACAGAGCTAAGCACTGCGGTACCGCACAATTTGCTTGGGCATTAGGCCCAGCGGTGGTGTTAGCCGTGTCTGCTTACGTCAACACTTGGGGCCTGATCGGTAACCGTTTAGTGTTCGCTCACCTGATCATCGTAGCTGCATGGGTATGGTGGCAACGTCTGCGCATGCCAGAGTCCGACGATTGGAAGAAGGCACGTGAGGAAGAGAAGCGCTTAATCGCCGAGGGTAAGCTAAAAAAAAATGTCATACGGCGAGTTACTGAGCAACGCTGTTAACCTCAAGACCTGCTTATTCTTAATCTGCGTTTACTCGATTTGGAACCTCGCAGCTAGTACTTGGGGCTTCTTCACTCCATACCTCTTGGAGACTGTTGGTCAGCTGTCCAACACCGTATCGCAATTAATGTCTGTAGGCTCGTTCCTGCTCTCTATTGCTGGTACCTTCTTCATCTTCATGCGCTATGGCGACCGCGTTTCTCGCCGTCTGATCTACTTCCTGATTGGCGGTATCTACTTAATCGGCTGGTCTGTGTGGATCCTGCCACCAGAGTCCCTGTCCATGTGGATGCTGTTTATGTTCGTGATCTTCTCGGGCATTAACAACGGCTCCGGTCAGCAAGCTTTCTATCAGCTGTGGTCTTCTGAGCTGTTCCCAACCAAGTACCGTGCTACCGCTCAGGGCTTAACCTTCTTCGTGACTCGTATTGCTAGCGCCGTGTGGTTATTCTGCGCCCCAATCATCATGGAGGCCTTAGGTTTCCGCTACGCTGCTATGCTCATCACCGCCTTCGCAGCCATCAGCTGGTTAGTTGGCACCATCTTCTGCCCAAGCACTCAAGGTAAGACCTTGAAAGAGATCGAGATTGAGCGTTACGGCCACGAAGTTCAATAATCGAGGTAAGAACCATGGCTCGAGAGAAATTTGCTTGGAAGGCTAAGGTCAAGGAAGGCATGCTCGCCGAATACCAACGCCGTCATGCTGAGATCTGGCCTGAAATGGTCGCAGTACTCAAAGAAGCAGGTATCGTTAACTATTCCATTTGGAATACCGGAGACGAGCTCTTTGGTTACTTTGAGTGCACCGAAGGCGTCGCTCACGCTGAAGCTGTACAAGCCGGAAGCGCAGTGGTCGACCGCTGGAATGAATACATGAAGGACATAATGGTCATGATCATGGATCCAGTCACCGGTGCCCAGCCGAAAATGCAGCAAGTCTTCAACCTCGACTAAAACCCAATCACACACCTACAACATCTAAAAGCCCGCACTACTCCTCTGTGCGGGTCTTAGTCGACTCCACTTAGAGGCAGAGTCCCAGCTGAGGCTCTGCCTTTATTTGCCATAACGTCCTCTCTTCTTCTTTAACCGCCCTCTTCTCATCTCATCTGGTCTGAGCTAAATATAGCTATATAGCCTTGCGCTCAATTCGCGATCCAAGCGCCCGCCCCTGATAAATACGCGCGCCATGGCACGACCTCTGCTAAAATTGGCACTGCAGCCATACGGGACCCTAATTTTGCCCTCATTTTGCTCGGTTACGCTGCATCTTTTTTGCTGCTAACCTCCTTGCTCCTAAATCTTTTTACGGCTTAGGATGCGCTCTGGAGTATTTTTTGGACTGCGCTGGTTGTTTGGATGCCCTAGAGGAACAGTGCTCACTTGTTTGCCTGTTCCTGCTTCTGTCCTTCATCCTACATTTTTGGCCTTATGGCCACTGCTTTTGTTTCGGCCAATAGAGAGCCTCAACATGTCTTACTTTAACGACCTTAGCTCCATTGTCCTCATTGTTGGAGCTTTGTTTATTATCATCTTCCTTATCCACGGCCTCTGGTTCTCCAATAAGCCGCAAAACCGTCGCCTCAAGAAAAATGATCTGCGCGACCAAGAGCTCTCTCGCTCTGATCAGATCGGTAAGGTACGGATCGTTACCCCTGACTCTATGTCTACCTCTGATGACGATGATCTTGCTGATCTCGCTACCATCCGTAAAAGTAGCGATCGTAGCCACAACCTTGATGCAGGCACGGAAAAATCGAGCAAACTGCACCGCGCTCAGCTCCCTCAAGACTACGACGACGGTTATAACTCTTCATTACAGAACAACGCTTCGATCAGTGTGAACCCACAAACCCACAATCGTCGTACTGAGCCTAGCTTTAATGTTGATGAGCTTACCCCTAACGCCATGGGTAATGCTTACGATGAGGCCAATGATGCATCTGCTGCTGCGTCCACAGCTGCCACAGAGCAACATGATGTCTATGAGATCATCATTGCCTCAGATCCAGAGCGTCCTTACTTAGGCGAGGATATCGAAGAGATCTGCAACCAATACGGCTTTATCCAAGGCTATATCCAAGAAGATCTTAAGATCTACTTCGTCTACGAAAACGCCCGTGAAAAGACTAACGAGGTCTTCCGTATCTGCTCTATGGAGCCACCTTTCTACTTCCCAGAGAACATGCACGGCTATCAGACCTCAGCTATTGCTCTCTATATGACTCTACCCGCCCAAGGTAAAGCCTTTGCCTACTTTAAGGCCTTACGTATGGCCACAGAGATCTTTATCAACCAGCTTGGTGGTCATATGGAAGATCAGCACCGTCGTCAGCTAACTGCAGCCGACTTAGATGAGCTGGCAGCTGAGCTCCAAGCTTACGACAATGCTGCTCCTGTTCCACAGCAGCCGCAAATGTAATCGCAGCTACCGCTGCCCAAAACCACAACCAACCTCAGCTAACAAATAACGTCCGCTACACGGCATAAGCTCTGGCCTCACAGGTCGGGCTTTATGCCGTATACCGTAACCGCCTGTTCCGTCTCGCCCAGTCC
>DXEV01000193.1 GCA_019114785.1 Candidatus Anaerobiospirillum pullistercoris
AGCATAGCATGCACAGAGCTATGCCCACATTTTAATCTTAGCTACGCACGGGATGGTCTGAAGCTCCTTTAGGCCAACATAGTCTCATGTGCCGTCAGAAATTTTTTACAAATACTGTTGACACCCATCGATATCTTCAGCAGCCAACTTGCCATCTATCGGCTTCTTATGAGGCGTTTGCACATTAAGTGAATAATCTTGTCCGATATCTATTATCGTTTTGCCACAATACGCCTTATCGCCAATGAGCGTGGTAAATCCTTTGACCATTGGGGTGTGAAGTAATGCTCTAACTACATTCTCATTGCCATCATGGCAATTAGCCGGAGTAACTTGAATGTTAAGGACAAACCTTGAGCCATGTATTACAAGAGCGTGAGTCTTGTAACCAAAGTGCTTCTCTTTATTTTTCACAGTGTAGCGCGCATCAAGATCTAAATGACGCGCTCTATGAGCTTGTCCCACCAGCAGGAGCTGAACACACCCGTCTTTTACCGCCTTATATTCGTAAGAGCGATAATGGTGCTTAGGAACATCTTGGAACTCTGAATCCACAAGCAGCTGACGGCCTTCCCACTCTTTGGCCATATCGGATTGTGCACAATGCTCGACAACAAAATCAAAGAACCTAGACATAAGTCCGAATTGGCTAAACTCAGCCCAGTACTTGTACAGAGTCGACACACCAATGCCTTGGAACAATCTTAAGTTAAATAACATTAAGAGCCGCACATCAGTTCTGAGCCTTTCTGCAAGTTGTGGAATATTGAGCCGCAAGAAAGCCATGACCATAAAGACCTTGATGTACATTAGAGTACTATGACCTTTACGGCCTACGTTATTCTGCCTGCGATTAAACTTTAGATCGAATGTAGCTGCCAAGTACTCCAAGTAAGGCTCGAAGACACGAAACATGTCAATGACTCCCAACAAGAACTATCCCGCACACTTCGATTGTGCTGAAGGCATTAGATCGGTGGCATCTGTACTGGTACCAGCACTCTATACAGACACACCGATCCTGTCGCTGACTTGCAACCCATAAACATGCCACTGCTCAAATCATGGCTCATGTTGGCCAATAAGTCCTATTCTCAGCCAAATAAATAGCCAGCGCTGCGCTAATGAGGAATCTAGAGATAAGGGAAGGAAAGTGTAGGAGTGCGATGGTAGATGTAGGTGAAGGAGTGATGGTGGCCCATTCCCGGCTCGAACGGGAGCCCCAGCGATTATGAGTCGCTTGCTCTAACCAACTGAGCTAATGGGCCATGCGCGGATAATTATACAGACATTGAGCTTGATCGTAAACAGTCCACCAAGCTCAATATTGCCTATATTTGGCGCAAACAAGTGCTGCTCACAGTAGCTGACCTTCGCCTAAAGAGCCTTGAGAGCCAAGCTCATCACTGCTTTCTTGTGCTTTAGCAGCCTTCTTAGCCGATGCGCTTTTCTTAGACTTGGATTTAGGCTTTTTGTGAGGCTTATCCTCATGATGCTCTGGAGCCAAAATGGCATCAAAGTCATCACCAAAAGCAGCCATTAAGCTACCCTCAACTGGTTCAGACTCTTGCTGTTCGGCCTTAGACTTAGACTTAGTCTTAGAATCAGCATCAGCCTTCGCATCAGACTCCAAAGCCTTATCCTCTAAAGCAGGCTCAGCTGTGGCCTCTGCAACGCCAGCAACCTCGACTTCGACAGTTTCGGTTGTAGCTGACACCTTCTCAGTATTCTCAGTCGGCTCTGCCTCAGTAGCAGACTCTGAGTCCTTAGCCTCTGTCGTCTCTGCCTTGGCATCGGTATCAGCTTCAGCTGCTAACGTCTTATCCTCTAAAGTAGGCTCAGCTGTAGCCTCTGCAACGCCAGCAACCTCGACTTCGACAGTTTCGGCTGTAGCTGTAGCTGACACCTCCTCAGTATTCTCAGTCGGCTCTGCCTCAGTAGCAGACTCTGAGACCTTAGTCTCAGTCGTCTCTACCTCAGCATCGGTATCAGCTTTAGCAGCTAACGCCTTATCCTCTAAAGCAGGCTCGGTTGTGGCCTCAGCAACGGCAGTAACCTCGACTTCGACCGTTTCGGCTGTAGCTGCAACAGTAGCTGATACCTCCTTAGTAACCTCAGTCGCAGGCTCTGAGTTCTTGGACTCAATTGTCTCTGCCTTGGCATCGGCATCAGCTTCAGCAGCTATCGTCTTATCCTCTAATGCAGGCTCGGCCGAAAGCTCACTCTCTGTGCCTGCCTCTGCCTCTACTTCTGCTTTTCCAAGGCCTAACGCCTGCTCGGCCTCTGCTTTCGGATCCTTTGCCTCTAAAGGATTAATGCTACCTAAGTCCAGATCGATATCTGCATCAAAAACAGCATCAGCAAAATCACCATCTACAGGCTTAGATGAGGCTAAGCTGATCACCGCCAGAGTGCCTAAAGGATTCATCGTTGGCTCTGGTGCTATTACCGCATCACCATGTGACGGCTCATCGTTATCCTTAGCAGATTCATCCTGAGTAGGAATCACACCACTCTCAGAAGAACCAACTACCTGCTCAGGTACATCTGTATCGGCAGCATTGGCTGTATTGGCCGTGGCTACATTAGCCTCTACAGGCTCCACTGAGCTCTTAGCCGTCTCAGCGCCCTCAACAGCCTCAGACTGTTCTTCTGTAGTGATAGTAGTAACAGTAGCAGTCGAAGCCTCAGCAGTATTAGTAGTATTTCCTTCAGCTGATACTAACTCATCTGCTGATGATGTAAGCGCATCTTCAGTAGCAGTCGCTGTAGCTTCAGTGGCAGTGGCCTCAGTGGTTGCAGTAGCTTCAATAGCTACATTAACCACACCTTCGGCCTTAGCTGCGCTTGCACTGTCCTCTGCGACCTCAGCTACCGCCTCATGGCTCTCCACTGACTCAGAATGCTCTTCTGTAGTAGTAGAGGTAGTAGCAGTAGAAGTAACAGCAGCAGTAGCAGCAACAGCAACCACATCCGCCTTAGCAGCAGACACCTGCTCATCTTCAGTAGCTTCAGCAGCTGCAATAGTGTCCTTGGCATCAGTTCCTAAGGACTCATCCTTCTCGGCCTCAACCTTAGCTCCGCTATCAGCTTCAGCATCAGCACCAATAGCCGTATGGCTCTCTACTGTATCTACTGCCTCTACTGGCTTGGCCTCCGTAATAGTAGTAGTAGTACCCTCAGCAGCAAGTGTGTCAGTAGCAGCAGTAGCCACCTCAGCAGGTACAGCCTCAGCACCACGAGCCTCAGAATCTACAGACACAGCATTAGTCTCATCGCTCTCTGAGTGCATTTCAGCTGTGGTTGATACCTCTGTAGCTGTAGTCACAGTAGCAGGTATAGCCTCTGCCGTAACCTCTTCGGATGCAGCCACAGGCTCTGCGTCTTTGGCAGTAGTCTCTAAACTATTGGTAGTAGCAGTAGTAGCAGTAGTAGCAGTAACACCAACAGGCTCAGGGCTCACCTCAGGTGAAACCGGAGTTATCTCTGGCACAGCGACTGGAGCTGGGTCAGGGGCGGGCGCTGCGCTCTCCACTGTCGTAGCAGTCTCTGCACGAGGCTCAACCGCTACTACTGGCTTCGCACTAACCGCTGGGGTGACTGGTGCCACCTCTGGCACAGGTGCCGGTGCAGGGGCAGGCGCTGTTACAGCTGCTGACGAAGAGCCTCCAGAAACCGGTGCCTCTGGCTGATCAGTCACGCTAGCAGCAATAGGCTCAGCCGTGGTCACAGCGTCTGCGTTTACAGTGGTGGCTGTGGCTTCAGTAGCAGTTGGAGCTGCTGGGGCGGGCGCTGGAGTAACGGTGTCAGCGGCGGCTGCGGAGTCAGCGGCAGCTGTGTCAGCGGCCTCGGTGGCCGAATCTGCGGCAGGTGCAGCTGCATCAGCAGTAGCAGGAGCAGTAGCTGCGTCAGCAGCAGCGGCAGCAGCGGCAGCGGCTTTAGCCGCAGCTGCCTCTTCGACGCTCATTAAACTGCCATTGGCCACCACCTTTACCTCTGCATTAAAGGCTTGCTTCACACTAGAGCTATTGCTATTGCTTGAGTTGGCAAAAGTACGGGTTGCTAAGCCCTTTAATGCCGAGGACAGCTGCAGATTGACCTTATCGCCTTTACTGAAATGCCTAAGCTCCGACATGACCTTTAGGGGCTTTTGCATGGCCTCCATGATCATCTTTACGAAGATCTCAGCCTTGCCAGGCATAGGCATTTCGCCACCCAATTCGTGAGAAATACACACCTGCTGATCACCCAAATAGTTGAACAGCGGCTCAAACATAGAGCCACGGTATTCCTCAATAATGGAACCGCAGGTGGTATTGCGATCGGCACAGATCAGGCGCAGTAAACGCTCGATACAAGGAAACTCACGCATGCGCAGCTCACGCGCAAAATACAGGAAATCGTCCAGATGCAGCCGATCGTAGTAAAACGACACGATATTTGGGTGCTGCAAAATAAAGGCGATCAGCTTGTACTCCACACCAGAGAGCTCTCTCACACTAAACATACGGCCCACTACGGTCTGATAGCGACTGAGCTCTTCTTGTGTCAGAGGTGCACTTGAGTCTTTGGCTACTAATTGGCTTTGACCGGCATACACACCACCAACCACACCCATGGTATCTAAGACCTCTGATTTGGTCTTAGACTCACTCTGAGCTGGCTGTTGCTTGCTTGGACTAAAGCCAGGGCCATAGCCACCTGCGTAGTACTCACCGGCATTCTCATCACTTTCGTTATGTGCAGCAGCACGTGCTGTTGGTGAGCCATCTGGGCCTAATTGCATGTAGTCACCAGCAGGCGATTCCATTTGTCTTTGGATCCGCTCTTGATAGGCTCTCTCCTTGAGCTCATCTACAGAGATCTCACCCGTTGCTGGTTTCTGCACTAATGGTGGTAAAGCACCAACCCTTGCACCAGCCTCGACACTAGTTTCATCTGCGCCCACAGACAGCGAGCTTGCAGACATAGTAGTCCCTGAAGAGAGCAAATCACGCCCTACGCTCTGCCCTGCACTCTGCTCAGCAGCTGGTTCCTCTACGGTCTGTGCACTTGCTGGCAACAGTGGGTTCTGTCCTACAGCAAAATAGGACTCAGCATCAGGAGAGATCCTCGTTGACCCAAACTCGTCATTACCAGAATAGGCCCAAGACGGAGCACCTGTAGGTAAGAAGTCCTCGCTAGGATCAGCAGTGTACACACGATTTTGGTTAAAACCACCATAGAATGGCTGCTGCTGATATGGACGTTGTTGACGGTTATAACCACCATTGTTGCCGTTATAGCGCCCATTGTAGTAATTACCACCATACTGACGTGGTTGATAGGACTGCTGACCATAGCCATTGACATAAGGGCTATTAGCACGAGGCAAAGCACGGCTAGTGCTGTTCTGCAGCTGCATTTGCATCTGCATAAACCACTGCATCTGCTGCATTTGCTGCATTTGCAGAAATTGCTGCATCTGCTGGAATTGCATCTGCTGCATCTGCTCAGGGCTCATGTTATAGCCATTACCAAAGCCAAAAGCTTGTGGCATAAAAGGCATATTGCCCCATGGCATTTGCCCAGCGGGCCCTGCTGGCCCAATTTGCCCAGCTGGATCTGGAACAAAATTACCCATAGGCTGAAACTGAGAACGCTGAGCCCCCTGCTGACGCTGATAGCCCTGGTTATAGTTACGGCCACCATTAGTTGCAGATCTTTGTGGGCTAAAGCCCTGCGCAGGCTGCATCGCGTAGTCTGGAGCCTCCTGAGCGTAGTCCATTGGTGGCTCTAACGCATCATTAGGTTGCTGCGGCATGCCAAAAGCTTGGCCTGTCTGGCCAGCTTGGCCAGCCTGACCATATTGGCCCTGCTGGCCATATGGGCTTTGCATCTCATATTGCTCTGGCAACTGCGGCATACGCTCTTGAGCAGGGGCTCCCCTGTATACCGGAGCAGCTGCAGGTGCATTGGCAGGTGCATTGGCTGAGGCTGAGGCTGGGGCCGAAGATGGATAGCTGCCTTGGCCAAAGTTACGGTTTGGTGAAGCCATGCCCCCCTGAAACTGACGAGGGAATTGCTGCTGTGAGCGTGGGTACTCATCATGATCAAAGCGCTTAGCGTTCACTTCACCTGCCCTTTTCTGTGATCCATAACGATTGGCTGGCTCATAGGCCTTACCGTACTTGTTGTCTTCCTTTGGCAAGAAATCACGATTTGGCTCAGTTTGATCCATGATCTCGCGCAATGTATCCAGCGTGAAGTTGTTACCTAACACCTTCTGTAAGAGACGCAATGACACCGCCTGCATGACGCTATACGGCATCGCATGCACAATGGACAAAGCTTCCTTGAGAAAACCCACTTGTTGCGCAGGATCTGCGATGTCATAACGATGTGCGAGATAGGAAAAGATCGCTTCATCGTAGTTGATTGGCTTGCCCACAAGATTCTCAAAAGCTAGCAAACCTTTTTCACGCACAAAAGCATCAGGATCGACCTTAGGCGGCAAGATCGCCACACCCATGTTTCTATTTGGATCTAAAGCAGGCAAAGACACCTGTAGAGCTTTCCATGTAGCCTCACCACCAGCACGATCACCATCAAAGCACAGCACTACTTTTTTGGTATAGCGATAGAGCGTATTTACGTGATCAAAAGTCAGCGCCGTACCCAAAGCAGCCACAGCATTGGTATAACCAGCCTGACGTAGTAAGAGGGCATCCATATAGCCCTCAACTACCACAATCTCCTCAGGTCTATTGTGACTAGCCTGCAAGCACTCGTAGAGACCGAAAAGCTCACGCTTTTTCTTAAAGATTGGGCTTTCTGTCGAGTTGATGTACTTCGGCACCTCTTCGTTTTCAGTCAAACGACGGGCACCAAAAGCAATCACGCGGCCTTTGAGATCAAAAAGCGGGATCATCAAGCGATCGCGAAAAAAGGAAAAATCGCGAGACATGCCATTGTCGTTGGTCTTGACGCTAATTAAGCCCAGCTCGACATAGCGCTCAAATTCCTCTTGGCTTTGGCATAGCTTTGATTTGACGTAAGAGTAGTCATTGGGGGCATAGCCCAAACGAGCTTTGAGGATCATCTCTTCGCTCATCTGGCGATTTTTCAGGCAATAATCCATCACCTGCGGATTAGCCTTTAGCTGCTCCATAAAGAACAGCGTAGCGCGCTCTAACAGCTCATAGCTAGCCTTATTGCGCTCCATAAAACGCTCATAAGCAAGGCTAGCTTCGTTGGACTCATACTCCACATCAATGCCTGCAAAGTGAGCCAGATCCTCGATCGCTTCGACAAAAGTGCACTTTTTGTATTCCATCACGAAGTCGATCGCGCTGCCGTGGGCACCACAGCCAAAGCACTTAAAACGCTGCCGTGAAGGCGACACAATAAAAGAAGGAGTCTTTTCCTGATGGAAAGGACATTTGCAGCTGTAATTACGACCCGACTGCTTCAAATTACAGAAACGCTGAATAACCCGCACGATATCGAGGCGAGGCATCAGCTTATTTTTAATAAAGTCGTGTGCAATTCGTGCCATGGTGGTTACTCACTTCCGCTGCGTCCGAGGAAATGCCGAGTGCCAAAACACTCAGCGGCCTGTTATTTTACCCGTTGCTGCGACTGCAACGCCGTTTTTTCGCCTCTGTTTTCTACCTCTACAAAACTTAGTTCTCAGACCAAATTAGTCTTGGCCTCTGGCAAAGCCGCCTACTGCTGATAATCCAGATGCTCATGCGCGCAAAATGCCGGATCCGGCTCCGTCATGTTGAGCAGCTCCTGCAAACGTGGCATCTCCATCTGAAGATACGCTGACACAATGTACAAAGCTACACTTCTGTTCATAGGCAACGTCATAGCCTTAATCATAGGCAGTACCGCAGAAATAAACATCACCCGCTGTGTAGGATCGCTACAGTCATAACGTATCGACTCGTGATGCACTATACTTTCAACGTAACTGAGGCGTGCTCCCAAGTAATGCTCCATGACACTCAAGCCATAAGTACGTAACAGGGTGTCGGGGTCAAACGACTCCGGTAAATACACCACACTTACCCCACAATCAGGATCCACCACAGGTGTTGCCACCTGTAAAGCTTTCCATGTCGCATCGCGACCTGCCTGATCGCCATCAAAACACAGCACTATGCTCTTGGTATAACGCTGCATCAGCTTGATATGCTCTGACGTGAGAGCCGTACCTAAGGCCGCCACCACATTAGTAAAGCCTGCTTGATAGAGCGACAACGCATCCAGATAGCCTTCAACAACAATAATGCTGTCAGGGCGGTTGTGATTAAACTGCAAGCACTCATACAGCCCATACAGCTCTTGGCGCTTTCTAAAGATTGGACTTTCAGGAGAGTTGATGTACTTGGCTACACGAGGGTCGTCCTTCACTCTTCTCGCCCCAAAGCCAATCACGCGACCTTGGCGATCACGCAAAGGGATCATAATCCGATCACGAAAGAAAGCATAAGTCTGAGGATTAGGTTGTTGTTCTTGGCCTTTCCTAGCCTTAAGCAGCCCCAGCTCTAACGCCATCTTGATCTCTGTTGCATTACGGCACAGCGAAAAGATGTAATCAAAGTCATCTGGGGCATAGCCCAAGCGAAAATCGTTAATCAGCTCAGGACACAATTGTCGGTACTGCCGCAAATAGTTCAAAGCAGGGGCGTTACTCATCAATTGAGCACTAAAGAAGCTACACACGCGCTCGAGGAAAGCGTAATAGTCTTGTGGCGCTGCCACCATCTGCGCTCGTTGCTTTTGCTCTTCAGACACCTCAGTGAACTCTTGTGGCAGCTGCATGCCCGCATAGCTTGCCAGCTCTTTGACCGCCTCAAGGAAAGACAAATTCTTGTATTTGACCAAAAAATCAATGGCATCACCATACGCATTACAGCCAAAGCATTTAAAGTGCTTGTGATCTGCCAACACGTAAAACGATGGCGTCTTTTCCTGATGAAAAGGACAGCAACAGCTGTACTTGTCACCAGCAGGTTTGAGATCGCAATACATGCCGATCAGCTGCACGAGATCTATCCTCGACAGCAGCTGCTGCAAAAATTCCTTGGGTACATACGCCATGGCTCTGACTCCTTACGCCCTTATGACAAAAGCATCATTGTCTATGATCGCGCAATGAAATTAGGTGTCAAACTCAGTAATAGCCACTTGAGAAACCGCGCCAAAACAAAGACAATGTGACAAGACATCAGAATGCTGAGCCTGCCAATCAGAGGAATGGCACTGCATTAGCTTGTGCTTCTGATCGCGCAAGGCCCACAGAATTTGCTCTGTTGTGACCCACCTAAGACCCACTGCCCTATCGCTTTAGGGGGCTATGCTTCGCTGAGGAGTTGAGGAATGGCTACTTACTGCATTGGTGATATCCATGGCTGCCATGATGAATTTATCAAGCTCTTAAAGCTGATTAACTTCAATAAGAAAAAAGATGAGCTCATCCTTACCGGTGATCTGATCGGGCGTGGCCCAATGCCAGTGGAAACCATGCAGGAGATTTTTAAGCTGGGTGATTGCGTGCATAACGTACTCGGCAACCACGACTTAAACTTCCTTGCGGTACACTTTGGGATCTCTAAGCCTCGTGCCAAAGACAATTTGGAAGTGATCTTAAACTCCCCTCTCCGCGAGCAAATCGTTAACTACCTCATCAACAGCCCTTTGCTGTACATGCACGAGAGCAAGCCTTTGATTGTCACTCATGCCGGAATCTTTCCCCTCTGGGACATCAAGCGTGCCCGCAAAGAAGCCAAAGAAGCAGGTAAAGCCTTACGTGACCCTCAGCGCTGCCTGATCTTGCTGCGCAATATGTACAACGACCAGCCAAACAACTACTTCATCGCCAATGAAGGTCTCACTCGCTGGCGTTTTGCTCTCAATGCCTTTACGCGCATGCGCTTAGTCTTTGCCGACTGCACTTTAGATTACAAGAACAGCGCGGTAAACCCTGATTTAGTAGCCAAGGATGGTCTCACCCCATGGTTTAAGCGCTCACAGCCAATGATCTATAAGAAGCGCCACTACAAGCTGGTCTTCGGTCACTGGGCAGCCTTAAATGCCAAATGTGATGAGAATGATATTCGCGCCTTAGACACCGGCTGTGTCTGGGGAGATCGTCTCAGCGCTTGGCGCTATGAGGATGACAAGTTCTTCTCGGTTAAATCAGTGGGCTATGCCAAAATTTAGCCCCAGCAGCTGCCATCAGGCAGCTGCCCTCAAACAACAGCCAGCAAGTGGCTGTCCGCTAACGACGGCCATAGCGCACATAGCGGTAGGCTAAGCCCGCCTGTTGATAGGTATCGCTAGGCAAAGCCTGCCCATCTTCCCCCACCAACTT
>DXEV01000194.1 GCA_019114785.1 Candidatus Anaerobiospirillum pullistercoris
CTTTACTACAAATACTAGTGTTAATGTTCAAAAGTTCGTAGCAGATTTACAGATCAGTGGTTTGTTGCCAGAGTTTTTCTGAGAAGCGTGCTCGTACCAGAAAAGTGGCTACGAACTTTTGCAATCTAATAATAGCACAAAAAGAGACGTTGCGATCTACATTCTGGGCTCCCGCATTCATCCACCACCTACGCGCTTCGCGCTTAGAGGTGGTGGTATTCTGCGGCAATAATTGATAAATAGCTGGAATGGCTTTGCTTTAGGCAGTGAGCAAATGGGAAGGATACAAAGATTACAGCCCAAGGAGCATGACCCCTTGGGCTGTATGGTGGCTCTGTTCAGCGAGATCAGCTAAAGCAGAGCGCAAGCTTAAGAGCTAAGCGCAGCTTAAGCCACGCTTAGGCCTTAAGGAAATTAGAGACTGTAGTAGAGCTCAAACTCCACTGGGTGTGGAGTATTGCGCACTAAGGAGCACTCTTCATCCTTTAATTCGATGTAGGCGTTGATGGCTTCCTCAGAGAACACGCCGCCTTCTAAGAGGTAGTCGTGATCCTCGCGTAAAGCCTGTAAGGCCTCGCTTAAGGAGTCAGCTACTTGAGGAATACCAGTCAGCTCCTCTGGTGGTAAGTCGTAGAGGTTCTTATCCAGAGGATCACCTGGGTTGATCTTGTTTAAGATACCGTCTAAGCCAGCCATGAGTAAGGCAGCAAAAGCTAAGTATGGGTTAGCTAAGCTGTCTGGGAAGCGGATCTCAATGTGGGCAGTCTTTGGATTAACTGCATGAGGAATACGGATAGCAGCTGAGCGGTTAGAAGCAGAGTAAGCCAGCAGCACTGGGGCCTCAAAGTGTGGCACTAAGCGCTTGTAGGAATTGGTCGAGGCGTTAGTGAAAGCATTTAAGGACTTAGCGTGCTTGATGATACCGCCGATGAACCAAATAGCCTCTTGCGACAGACCGCCGTATTGGTTGCCAGCAAAGATGTTATTGCCGTCCTTAACGATGGACATGTGGCAGTGCATACCCGAGCCAGCCTCGCCGCGCATTGGCTTTGGCATAAAGGTCACGGTCTTGTTGTAGCGGTTAGCTACATTCTGCACCACATACTTGTAGTCCATCACCTCGTCAGCCTTTTTGGTTAAGGTGTTGTACTTGGTGGCGATCTCGTTTTGGCCAGCGGTACCCACTTCGTGGTGGTGAGCTTCTGGCTCAATATCGAACTTCTTTAAGTACTCGCACATGGCGGTACGGATGTTTTGTGAGGAATCCACTGGTGGTACAGGGAAGTAGCCGCCTTGTACCATTGGACGGTGTCCTAAGTTTGGACGATCAGGGAAGAGCTTGCCGCTATTCCAAGCAGCCTCATAGTCTTCGATCTCCACCATGCAGCCGGACATGTCGTGCTTGAAGCGGATGGAGTCGAACATGTAGAACTCGAGCTCTGGGCCAACTAAAGCGTCATCGCCTACACCCATCTCACGCAGGTAGTTCTCAGCGCGACGAGCGATGGAGCGAGGATCCTTCTCATAACCGCTTAAGGTCTGAGGATCTAAGATGTCGCAGCGGATAATGGCGGTAGGGACATCAAAGAAAGGATCGATATGCACAGGGCCATCAATTGGCATCAGTAACATGTCGGATTTGTTAATGGTGCACCAGCCTGGCATGGACGAGCCGTCGAATAACTTACCATCGCTAAAGAAAGACTCAGTAATGAGCTGGATTGGCAGGGTAATATGCTGCTCTTTACCTTTGGTATTGGTAAAGCGGAGGTCGGCATATTGAATGTTGTTCTGCTTAATAAGGTCTTGAAACTCTGCAAAGTTCATAAAGATAGATAAACCCCAAGCGTCCATCAGACGCCGTTCCTCTGATACGAAGTGCGAGCAGGTAAGCAAGCACCGTGATGATAGCCAGCAACAAAGCCAGTAAACCTAGCTCAGTTGTAGCAAGCACCCCAAGCGCTCTCGTTAGTGAGAGCTGTGATAGTGCTGTGGTTAGCAGGGAAAGCTGATGATGTATAAGAGCTTCCTTGCATTCCAAGCCGCAAGTCCTTCAGCTCGGTACTAATCTGTCAATTATAACATCAGCACAAATTCCATGGCAAAACTGCACAAAATGCGCACAAATAGGGCGAAAACACTGGTCGACCAGTGTTGATTGCTTTTATTTGCACTGAAATTGTGCGAGAAATTTTTGGAAAAGGCAAGGTGAGGGTGGACGGTGTGGCGGTATAAGTGAAGTGCGCTTTTGGCGTTTAGAGATCTTCGCTCAACACCTTGTGGCCTTTATGGGTTAAAGCCAAATGCCATGCGGTGGGTGCATGCACCATGCTGGCCATGGCATGTCATGGCCAACGTGATGTAGGCTGCGCTGCTTGGCAGCTGGGCAGCGTGGTGCGTTTAGCTGTTTGCGGTTGAGGCCGTGCTGGTGTTGGTTTTGCCGTTTTGTGAGTTACGGCGTTTGGTGCAGAGGCTCCACAGACTCTTAATATTGATCTGAGCGATCAATACTGCAATCAGAATCAGGAAGCAGCCTATGCCCTCACGTGTGTTTAAGCTCTCGTTTAACAGCAAGGTACCAAAGACCACTGCCATGACTGACTCTAAAGAGAGGATCAGGGTGGCAATGGTTGGATTCATACCGCGTTGACCAACCACCTGTAAGGTATAAGCCACACCATTACTCATAATGCCAGACCACAGTAAGGCTAAGCTGGCAGCATAGACGTCATCCCATGAGAACACGTCATAGTCAAAGATCAGCATCAAGATCAGAGCAATAAGAGAGGCCGCAAAGAACTGACCACAGGAGAGGTAGACGCCATCGCATTTCTGCACAAAGTAGTCGATGGTCAGAATATGGAAAGCAAATACAATGGCACAGATGAAGATCAGGATGTCGCCTTGCTCTATAGAGAAGCTGTCCTTAATACACAGTAAATAGAGGCCAACTACAGATAGCATCACACCGATCACAATGTTGGCATTGAGCTTCTTGCCGATGAACAAACCGATCAGTGGCACAAAGATAATATACATCGAGGTGATGAAACCAGCCTTTCCGGCGTCAGTGGTAACTAAGCCAAATTGCTGAAAAGACTCACCTCCTACGAGGCAGAGGCCACAGCAAAAAGAGCCTAAGATCAGGTCGCGTCTTTTGTTTTGCAGGATATGGTTAAAGCCTGATACTTCTACTGCGTCTTTAGTGCTGGAGGCAGAGTTAGCTGCACTGCCAGCAGCCATGCGCGCACGTTGTTTTTGCAGACGACGGTGCACTAAATACACAACAGGCAGTAAGACTACTGCTCCTAAGAATGTGCGGAAAAAGGTGTAGGTAAAAGGCGTGACGTGATCCATACCAATGGACTGAGCCACGAAACCTGAGCCCCAAATAGTGGCAGTCAGGAAGAGCAAAAACGATTGACGCAGTTGAAACATGACAAGGCCTCAAGAACCGAAAAATCAGCGTTTCTAAGGGCTGCAAGCATAGCGGCCTGAGACCGAGGTGTAAAGGTTAAGCGGAGAGGGGAAAGATACTGCCCTAAAATAGGGCATAAGCAGAGAGTCGTCTCAGCAATAGCTGGATAGAGAGGTGCGGCTGTGGGGATTGGCCGGAGGGCATAAGGCGCAGCTGCCAGCCGAATATTAGCTGTTTATTGGCTGGCAGAGAGGCGGATCAGAGGGTTAGCCGATAGGGGTAAACTCAATCACGTTAATGGAGGTCGAAAACCAATCACGGCTTACCATGCCCCACAAATAGTATTTCGTATTTGGCTGAGGGGCGGTGGCGTTATTGGATTCGCTGATGTCGACTTCGATGGTGTCTCCGGCGGCATCGGCAAAGCGGTAAGTATGTTGGCTCTTCTCAGTTGGAGCGATAAAGGTACCCTCTAGCACTACGTAGTCGTTAGATTTAGCGTTATGTAAGACGCCTTTTACGGTGTTAGGACTAGTAGACTGCTCAATACCAAAGCCCTGAGGGGAGGCACGCCGCATATTATTGGCACTAAAGCCTTTAGGCTGCTCACTTGGGGCGGCTTTATGATGAGTACTCAGCTCTTGCTCAAAGCCTTGGGGAGCAGCAGTAGCTGGCTCTGAGGAAAAGGACATGACAGCAAGCGAAAAGAGTACAAGCATCATGAGGCTTGGGGCCACATATTTTATGAAGTTACGGCAAAGAGTGCCGAGATAAGAGCTGCGCTGGGGCGCATGCAACTCTTTGTATTGTTGG
Source organism: Candidatus Anaerobiospirillum pullistercoris (assembly GCA_019114785.1). Classification (GTDB taxonomy): domain Bacteria; phylum Pseudomonadota; class Gammaproteobacteria; order Enterobacterales; family Succinivibrionaceae; genus Anaerobiospirillum; species Anaerobiospirillum pullistercoris. The sequence goes on from DXEV01000194.1 coordinate 4,232, forward strand.
GCTTGATCACGTAATAGCATAGCCCATCTCCTTACAATCTGTAGTGGCGGCCATCAGAAATCTTGTGAAGCGGTCGCCAGTGGCGGTAAAAGCCACCATAAGCAAGCTGATAACAAGTTACCTGTTAGCCTCGAGCTCTGTTTTGAGCAGAGGACGTGCTTGCTTTTTGTTCTGCATTTGTGGTTGTGGTGCACGGGCATTGCCCTGTGCTACTAACAAGCACATATTGTTCAGCTCCACTTGAGTTAATTAAGTGGATATGTACTGCCCTGACGGTTACAACCGTTAGGACTGCAAAATCAGCATGTGGGTGGAGCAACTACCAAAGGTGAGCTAGCAGCGCCAAGCTCAGCTGAGAGTAAGTTCTCCACAGCATATAAACCAAATAGTGAGAGTTCTAAGCAGAGCTGCTCTTTGGTGACAAGGAATAGGGCTCAAGATTGAGCTTAAGTCTCCATGGAGCCTAAGTTAGCCTATATTGGGATTCAGACTGGCACTGATTCCGTGTGGGCTTTTTATCGGCCGTCGAAACTAAAGCTTAAGGTTTGAGGTGAGAAAGTGTGATCCCATCCAGCTCAAGCAGCTGTTTATTTTTGGGAGTCCAGACTTCTCAGCTGTGAGCAGAGCTCTTTGGTAAGATGCCAGACAATAAAGAGCAATATTGGCTTACAGCTTAATGCCTGTATCTTAGATGTTTCTTAGGAGCTCTTAAGGATATGGGACGGAAAGGTGTCGCAAGCCAAAAGATAGGGAAGTTAAAAATTCCTAGGTGCACTCCGCTAACGCCCGACAGCTCATAGGCCTATAACTCTTCGCTGTGCAGAGCGCAAGTTTTGCGCTCCCTAGGAATTGAGTTAACTAGCCTATATGTGCTTTAGTGCAGAGGCCAGAGACCTCGCGCATCAGCTTGCAAGCTTAATTCGAGTGTTTTGTGGAATACCAGCAAAACAGGCTTGGGCTTTCGCTTGCTGCCTCTCGTTTCGGCCTACAAGCTTCCAGCGATGCAGCGAAACAAAACAGCAAAACAGTACTAAAGCGCTACCTTGTGGAGGTAGCAAGGCAAGACATGCTATTGCATATGCTTATAATATAGCATATTTCCGCATGGATAAGCCGTTTCTGCGCTATTTTTCGCAACTGCACCCTTATAGAGCTATACCAAAAAAGCCCAAACGAGAGCAGTGTCGGTGTGAAAGCTAAACTCTAATCTTTTCCCGCCTATATCCCTAATTTCCAAAGCTTATGCAGCCTTTGCCCGCAAACCCTTGGTGCTTTTGAGCAACAACCGTTCAACCTCGAGCTCTCATAGCAATCCATGAAGCCCAATATAGCCAAATGTGGCGGTGTGGTGAACCTATGTTCCTTATCTATATTTATTAGCGACTATCTTGCGCAAAAAATTATGGTTTTAAAACCATCAATAAGCAAAAACCTGATATAAATCACGTTTTGTTATAAGTTTCAGGCTTAGATTGTTGTCAAAGTAGCAGGTGGAGCTGAGCGCTGTTAGTCGCGATCTGAGCTTTTGTAGTTGTGTGCTTGTAGGGATGGGCAAAAGTAGTGGAGGTCGGTGCTCAGAGCAAATTGCCTAAAAGCAGCTTGCTGGCTTGGCTTTTAGGCAGGATGAGCTTGGGGGAGGGGCTATGGAAGGTGGCAACTATTAACTGTCCAAAAACTACAGACTAACACCGCTAGCTCCTATAGGCTATAAAAGCCTCACACTGGCTGTTAATAATTTTGTGACAGTTATTAAGTGATAACCGCCTTACTTTGCCAGCGTGACCCTCCACCTCCCTACTGCCCTATCTATCTATCTATCTACATGTCTGTCTTGTGTGGTTCAACAGCGTCATGCACCTCAGCAGCCATAGGGAAGTTGCAAACTATTAACTGTCCAAAAACTACAGACTACTAACCCCTACGAGTTGTAGGTGCCTCACACTGGCTGTTGATAATTTTGGGACAGTTAATAGTTAT
>DXEV01000195.1 GCA_019114785.1 Candidatus Anaerobiospirillum pullistercoris
GCTCTGAATTTCATGATCGCAACCAAGAGCTCAGAGAGCCTTGCGTCTAACTTCCTCAATGCTCTCACCAAGAGCTTAGGAGTAAGTGATGCCGAGCAACGTCAAAAGTGCGTGCAGCGTCTGCGTCGTGATGCCATTGAGATCTCTGGTCGCTTGCTCATGCGTGCGCAGTTAAAGCGGATTTACAGCTATGAGCTGATGGGCATGGTGCTGTCGCGCTATTTAGCCCATGAAATGATGCAGCAGCTGTGCGTACAGTATGCCGGTCGTACTCATGAGACCTACGAGACATTCCTGTGCTTAGATGACTTTAAGGCGGTGTTCTTAGCCCACAATAGCTCTAAGAGCCAGAACTTAGCAGATCTCTTAGGCTTACAGGTGATCCGTTATCCAGATCCTGAGGCTTCGTACTCTGGCTCGGGCTCGGGCAATCGCTATCTGCTTAACTTAATGGTGGTGGAGAGTAAGTTCTTAGAGCAAGAAAATTCGCTGGTGGCTCGCCAGTCCTTAAAACAGGCAGCTAGCACCACTAACCTCTTGTATCGTGTCTTTAAGGACAGTGGCGACTCTTATCCGCTCGATCGTAAGCAGTGGCTAAGCCGTATGGCTGATATGCTGCTGGAAAACTCTCATGCTATAGGCATGCGCTCTAGCGGCGTTAATGCCACCTTAGGCTGTGATGAGCTCACCTCGATCCAACAGCAGATCCGTGAGGGGCAAGTGGATATCCTGATCCACGGTATCTCCTTAGTCTTTGCCCGTGAGGGGGCTAATGGTGGTGGTAGTGTCTTAGGCGGCGATCTCCAAGCTGAGATCAAACCACGCTTTGATCAGCAAGAACAATACAGCAATTACCCTGTGCTGCAACTCAAGCTCTGTCACGAGGCCGTAATGCGTGTCTTAGAGTGCTATAACCTTAAGAACAGCACCCAGCAAGTGGCCTTACAGGCTCTCCAAGAGCATTTCCCTGATGCTAGCACCTTAGTGCGCAATTACTTAGCTCACGATGGCCGTTTACTGTTACGCCCACGCTCTTTGCTTTCGATCCAAGATCAGCAAGCACAGCAAGTGCTGGCCACACTGGATGTGCCGCTGGACGCACAGGTAGTTCCATCAGCTGAGCTACGCGACGAAAACGCAGCCGACTCTGCCCCTACCAAAGATGCAGATCAGCAGAATGACATGGGCATGTTAGAGCAATACATAGCTGAGCTCTCGGACGATTCAGTCCCAGATCTAACCCCTGAGCCAGAGCCTGCACCGGAGCCGGAGTCCTCTCCAAAGCAGTCACAGCCACAGCAAACTGAGTTTGATTTTGCTGAAGCTACGGCTTCAAGCGTTGCCTCGAGCCCAGCTCCAGCCACAGCTGCCCATACGGAAGCAAAGCCTCTGGTGCAGCCAGAGCCACCACAGCAACTAACAGCCGCCTCGGAGGCGGTTGCTCCAGCAGCCACTGCGACAGCAGCGGCAACAGCCGCGACAGCAACAGCTGGAGCACAGGAGCTGCAAGTGCTGCAAGCACGGTTGCCACAGACCTTTGCTCAGTTAGAGGCAACAGCCGCTGCTGCTGGCTCAGATCTCAGCAAACGCCAGCAATGGCTAGAAGAGCGGGTAGAAGCCTTACTTGCTTTTTGTGATCGTGAGTTTAGACGTATACCGGTGATTGTGCAGCAGCATCTCACTCCAAATGGTGCGGTGCTCATCATTGATGGCCGGACTTTAGACTGCAATAAGTTCAACAAGAAGACCGTCTTTACCTCGTTGCGCACGCAATACGCCATAGACATTACGGCTGTGATCCCGCGCACCGGACAGATCGAAGTGCACTTGGCGGCCAGTGAGCGCTCTCCTGTGTACTACCGCGATCTCATGCACAAGCGCAGCTTTAAGTACGACCGCTATGTGGTAGACGGTCAGGAGCATTTAGGCTTTAACCGCAAGTTTGTACTGGGCATGCAAGAAAGTCAGGATCAGCCTTTGTACTTAGACTTTAGCCAAGACGAGCCCCACGTACTGATTGCTGGTGGCACTGGATCTGGCAAGTCGGTTTTAACCAAGCTGCTGATCACAGACATGGTGCTCACCAATACCCCAAGTGAACTGCGTTTGATCCTTGTGGATCCTAAGATGGGTAATGAGTTACGTGTCTTTAGACAGCTACCACACATCATGGGGCTTGCGGACTTAAAAGAGCTCCTACCACGCAGTGTGTCGCGCTATGGCTCTTATGGCGGTACCTATGGCTTTGACTTTGCCTCTCAAGAGAGCGGCAGTAGTGTCGCAGGCAAGATCATCACCAGCTTGCCTGATTGTGTGTCTGCTCTACAGATCCTCGATCAGCTGAGCACAGTGCGCAATAAGGCCTTTGGAGCCTTAGCGGCTCGTATGGAGCAAGCTGGCATTAGTGGCACGGTGGTGAACTTAGATGAGTACAACCGTCATGCGATAGAGCTGGGCGAGCAGCGCTTACCACGTCTGTTCTTTATCATGGACGAGTTTGCCGATTGGGCCTTAGACGATGAGTTTGCCGAAGGTAGAGAGTACCTGCGCAAGATCGCACAGATCGGACGTAGTGTCGGTCTGCATTTGATCCTCATTACGCAGCGCCCTGATCGCGAGATCATTAAAGGCTCGATCCACAATAACTTTGGCTCGCGCATTGCCTTGAAGATGAGCTCTATCCATGACTCTAAGACCATCTTGGAGAATAAGGACTATGACGCCAGCTGTCTGCAAGGCAAGGGGCACATGATTTGTAAGCTCAACAACGTAGGCGGTGATGGCTATTGCTTTGCCCAAGCTGGTTTCATTAGCAATATTGACGAGCTCTTGGCCGCGCTCACGCGCGATTACAGCGCATAGCGCTTGCACCTGTACCTGCGGTGCAGGCTGCGCCGCTGGCGCTGGCAGATGCCAGCTGGTGTAGCCTGTAACTGCCGGTAGGGAGTAGGGGTGCTACACCACAGCTGCTGCTGGCTTCACGGATTTGGACATTACCAAACTTAATGGCAAAATGGCTATGAGCCTAGCGCCAAAGCTCACTGAGAGTGCGTGCCTATTTGAGGATAGGGCGTTGTCTAGTGCTTGGTGACTTTGCTAAGATGGCGGGCTTGCTTTAGGTGCCGCCCCTACGCCTCTACAGAGAGGCGCGCCATGGGCACAAGAGCACTGCTTTGGCATATTGCTCTTCTCGATCCACCAAGAGCCCCCTAGGAGGCCCATAGTGGGCCTAACTGGGGCAAGGCTGTGGAGCTGAGCAGGGAGGCTCGGTTCCTTGAGGATTTTGGCCAGTAAAGCTTAGTTTGGCTTAGTCTTGAAACTAATGTGTGAGGAGACTTGTTTATGGCAATCAATCATAAAGGCCCACAGTTTGACCCTAATGTATCTTTGCTGCAAAACTATGCGCAGGATCAGGAAACTTGGCAGCAATTAGCAGCAGCCTTGCCAATGCGTATGCAGCAGCGCTATGAAGCCATAGTCTCTCGCTTTGCTATCCCTTTTAATGAGCTCTACCATCAAGTCTTTGAGCGCTACGAGGATCATTTGGATTATGGTAGATGGCCTCTTAATAATAATCTGTTTACGGCGCTGGAATTTAACACCTTGATGACGATGCGTCAGCACCTCGGTACTTTCACTGATGGTGATGTCTATCGCGAACTAGAGGAATTTAATACCTTAGAGCCTAAAGACCACAAAATGCGTCATTTTGTGGCTAATGAGTGTAATTTACTCTTAACCTCAGAGTTTTTGCACGCCTTAGTCATGTGTTTGTGTAACGATCAGCGCGACGTTATAAAAAACACCTTATTGGCTAAAAATCCTAATCTGTTGCCAAGCGAGTTTTCCACCGAGGCGGTGCGCAACACCTATGTTTGGCAGTTAGCGATCTTCACCTATAGTATCGTGGCCCACGAGCTCTTTACCTACCAGCGACACGATCTCCGCTTACAATTTGTCTTAGGCCTGCTGTACAGCGAGCTGGGCATGGCTAACGAAGCCAAGCGTCTATTGAGCTCCGCTTGCCGTCGCTATAAGCAGTTAAAACTCTACAAACCACGCAATCTTGCTCGCTATTGCCAAGAGCTAAGCCAAGATCCATATGCCAGTATGGAAGGCCAAGCTGCGCTTAATGGTGCTATCAAGACCATTATCAAAGGTGACTTCAAGCTTATCGTCGATGCCTTAGACAACGCAGAGCTCTACCAACAGGTCAAGCTCAAGCAGCAAGAGCTACAAAAGCAATTAAGCAAACTGAGTCAATCTGAGCTTGCTCATATTCACGAGTTCTCACTGTTAGATCTCTTCCCTGAGCTCACTGCCAGCCCAGAGGCGGCTACCCAGGCCCTTGAGCATGTGTCTGCTGATTTCATTAAGTCCAGATTGCAGCAGCAGTTAGAAGTCTTACACGCTGCCGCAGCTGCTAAGACAGCTGACGCAGCTGACACTGCTGAAGCTGGTGAAGTCGCTGACGCAGGTGAGGCCGCTGACTCTACAGGCGCTCACGCGCTCACCGACGAACAACAGCAGGCTTTAGCCGCTCTCAACGAGCGTTTAGCTCAGATTAAGAAAGTCCCTCACCAGAATCTGTGTCAGCCTTGTCCTGTGGGTGATGATTTTGCCAAGAAAGACTTAATGGAGATGCAGATCTACTCTCGTAGCGAGATCGATCAGGTGATGTACCTTGAGTATGCACAGCTGTACACCATTGCTATGGGCAAGATCTATCAAGGCAAAGAGAGCTTGCTGTGGCGTAATGAGCTGAGCCAATTGCTCATGGTGCCACCTCAGTCTAATCTGGTAAACGAGGGTAAGGTATACCAGCACCTGCAGCAAGGCATGCAGCAGGCTCAATTGCTCTCCCCTGAGGGTTTTGTCACTAAAGCAGAAGAGCTAGAGCATTTAGAGCTCGAGCCTGAGCTGAAAGATGCTTTAAATACAATCCGCCAAGACTTATTGCGTCCAGATGTGGCTTGGTCAGAGCACTTGCAGGATTTATTGGCTAGTTTGCCAGAGCCTGCACCAGAGCCAGAGGCTGATGCAGCAGCACAGCAGGAGGACTTGTCTGAGCAGCAGGAGCACTTCTTCCCTTCAGCTGAATCGTGGCATAGCCTCGTGAAATTACACGGTGGTAGCAATATGTCCTTAGCCCAGCGCATTTATGAGGATATGAATGCTGTAAGCTATTGGCGTTACACCGATGCCGCCGCGCTGGCGAATAACTCTCAGCAAAAAACACTCGAGTGGTCTGTGTTTGATGCTCAATATCTTATTATTGAGGCATTATTCGCAGAAATGGGTGAGTGGGATATGCTCAATGAAGCTATCAACGTATATAACAGCAAGCAAGAGCAAGACCCCTCTGAATTTGGGATTCCAACTTTACTTAATCAGAAGAATGCTTTTCGCGGTGGTATTAGTATTCTCTCGCCTGTATCAGCATGGGTGTATGACTACATTTTCCGTAGTACTAAAGCCCGTTTAATGCCACTCTATATTGATATAGAGCGTAATTTTAATTTACGCATGCCGTTGCTATACAATATTGTTAAAAACAACCTGATCCTTAATTCCTTGTCAAATGATAGGTTAGCAAATAATCCTTTTGCTGCTTTAGATTCTCTTCCCTTAACCTCACTCTATTATATGTACGATATCGATCCTGACGTCGATATTTCTGCTACTAATCCTGCTCTCATCAAAGCTAATCAGCTATCAGAGTTTTTTAACAACAAGTATGAAAAGTTTGGCAGATATATCAATCAACTGAGAGATTGCGATTCATTAGTTTCGCAAGAAGCTGTTGACAAGCAATGGAAGCTATTTTCCTTAGTCTCCTATTACATTAAGAAAAAGATAGCATCAGCTCCTACTGCTCTTACTGATGTCGAACAATTAAGAAACTTGATGGCGCTATTATTTGACTCTGCCACTAAGTGCTTTTTCCAAGCAAGCTTTTTATCGTTTGTAGGTGAGGAATATATACCTATTTGTAAGGATTATTACTTTAATCCTGCGCAATTCTTTTTATCTCAGGATTATCAATCAACATATAGATCTTTACTAAATAACGCAGAGATCAATCCTGAGTACAAGAAATATTATTCTGGTCTACACAGACTCAAGAATAAGAAGTTGGATCTGACGCAATCACGCATGTTCTTGGTGTTAGAAGAAGAAGAAGATGGGCCTGATAATGCCTATGCCGCACCTAATGTGCGTGCTCCTTACGCCTTACTAACTGTACCTGAGCACTTGCTCTTCACCCCTAATCGCTACCAATCTCCAGTCGAGGTTTCGACTCAACCTCAATCTCTGTGCTTACAATTACTTAAGGTACAGACAGTAGATCCATTGGTTAAGCGTCTCAACAACTTGATGTATACCATCAATGATGTTCAAAATAGCACCATAAACATCACTAAATGCACTAGAGAAGAGTTGCTATCTTTAGTGAACGACTTGAGTAGCAAAACCCTTAAAGATCTTCACACTGATCTTGACGATATAGACCGAGAGACTTTAGCTCTCACTGATGCTTTGTCTAAAGCTAGCTATTACCGTCTCATTCCTCGTTTTAAGGTATATGTATATATCCCTGAGCTTGATGGTAATCCTTTGGGCGAGCTAGTTGATTGTACTTTTGTACCACATGGCGCAAAGGATCAAGCCGATCCTGAGTTTTTACGCTTAGTGCCATGGTTACGCCAAATATGGCGGCTCTTCTGCTCTTTTCTGGGTAATGATATTGCCCGCTGGTGTGTCTCTCGTATGTATCTCGTTGGCTCGCAAGATAAATATAGCGAGATAAAACGTCAGCATTCTCATATCAGTTTTAGTGATATTATTTTAAAAATCAGTACTATTCTTGAAAATAGTACTATTGAAAATAGTGCTGATGTTAGTAATGCTGACAAGCATCAGCATCTTTTAAATATATTTTTCTCTGCACTTGCTGAAGCCGACTTAACGGTTGAGCGACATAAGCAAGATAACGGTATCCAATGCGACAAAAAGCATTTGGCTCTAGAAATAAAGATGTCGAATGACGATCAAGCGCAAACCCAAATTGTTGGGGGACTACCTTTTAATGTTAATCTTGTGTGGAGGGTGCTAACTGGTTTGCAAATTAATGTCGGTAACTTCTCGTCATTAACACGTCAATTCACCTATAGCGTTAATCCTCTGGCTTTTGGTTTCGCTCCACAATTGCTTGCCCCGAGCATTAGCCGTTGGCGCTTAGACGTTATTTATGGCTGTAGTACCTGTCTGCCACTAGTGCAAGAGTACTACGATGGCATCTTGCAGCAGCATCTGCACCTGCAACAGCTCCACAAGGATCAAGCTGCAGCTCATTACAAAGAGCGTTTCTTTAGCCAGTGTGTTAACAAGGAGCAGCTTAACGCCACGCAAAACCAAGGCGCGGTGCGTATGCGTGAGATGTTGGGTAAGCAGGTACAAGCCCAAGGCGCAGCAGATCCTGCTGAGATTGCGCAGCAATCAATGCGCAGCTCTGCAATAAGTGAGATGAGCGAAAGGGAGATGCAAAATAGCATGAGCTACCTGTCTAATGTAGGAGCGCAAGCGGGTTTTGCCATCTTGCCTTTGCCAGAGGTCTTAAAAGTGCCTTATGATGCCAAGATCTGGGAACAAGAAGGAGCCGATCAGAGTGTATTAGTGGGCACACAGGTCGAGCAGCTTTTCAGTGAGCAGCAAATGGATTTACTGAGCAAATTAGATCAGGACATCCGTGCCTATCTCAAGGAGGATCCAGCCTCACGCCCAATGCCAGCTATCGCTGAGTACACTGGTTTTGCCGTGGGTACGTCCTGCTTGTACCTAGACTTCTTGATCTGGGATCTCAATAGATTCAAAGAGCTGTTAAGAGATCTCCGTAACTTACCAATCCTGCATACCTTGCAATGCGGAGAGATGTACTACCACAGTTTTAATGTTCAAGATGAGCTGCATTTGCTCTAACTGCTAGCTGCCAGACTAAGAGATAGCTGGTAGCTATCAGCAGAGCTACCAGCTCTGCGCTAGTAGCTAGCAGCGCGTGGCACGCGCACTGTGCCATGTTGGCTCAGTGAGTGAGATGCTCGCTGAAATCTTTTGTTAACCAATTAATAGCTGTTATTAGGCCTCTGTAGTGCTGCTGGCACATGTGTCCTTAGATTGAGGCAGGAAATTGAGGCAGGAAGTAGTCGCACAGTGCAGTGCAGGAT
>DXEV01000196.1 GCA_019114785.1 Candidatus Anaerobiospirillum pullistercoris
ACTGATTGTTTGCCGTAATAACAATCAGCAAGGGTCAAGACCGAGCTCGGTGCTTGCCATAGACGCATAGACTTCAGTCGGTGACATCCTCCTATGTGCTACGAGCTTAAGCTCATAGCCCAGAGCTGGAGCTCATAGCCTTGAGCTGAACCTCATAGCTGTGAGCTGAAGCTCACAGCCGTCTGGCTAGGCGGTTTTTACACCGCGCTGCAGCAAGTTATAGGAGATCGCTCCATGAAGAGCCTGTAATCCTAGCTAATTGGGTCAGTTTGACCCTTTTAGATTTAGCTGTCATAGATGTACAGCCGAAAGTATAGCGGCAAACACTTCAAGCGTGAAGATCAGTGATCACAAAGCGTGAAAAAGCTAAGCTGATGTGCCTATTTGAGGCATTGCCGATGATGGGGCAAAGAGCTCAAAAAACAGCGGTCTATAGTTGTAGCAAAACCGGCATTTTAAGCCACTATCTATCTATCTTATGACAGTCGCATTCTATGTGGCAGAAGCTTTGTGTCGATGGGCACAAAGACAACTAATCCCATTGAATTATAACACCATGAGCTAGAGCCGGTTTAGTGATGCACTTTCTATTCCCCGCTGTTTTGGGGCCCCAGTCCTTCACGGGTTTTGCGAGCAAAAGCGCACTAAGTCCACATGTAGGCGGGAAGATTTGGTGTTAGCTAGCGCCAGCATCTGCAACAGGGGCAGCACTCTTGGCAGGCAACCATAGCTCAACTTAGATTTTCCCGTCTACACGCGAAGTCCACAATTCTATGATGGGGTCTACCCAAGGTCTTTGCTGTTGTAGTGCTTTTAGTTGCTGCTTATAGAAGTCGCTTACCAGAGGGCGTGGGTCATTGTCGCCAACACTGCCATAGAACATCCTCAGATGTTCAAAAGATGTTTTGTCCCAACGCGTGTAGTCATAGCTTTTGGTGAGATCCTTAACCTCAACAAGCATCTCCTCAAAGGACAGAATCTTAGCAGCGTTAGCTGAGCTCAGGCGACAGTAGTTGCATAGAGCCGCTTTGTTGCGAGGGGTGGTAACAATGCAAATGTTGGCGTTCTGCAACAGGTTAATGGTTTGCTTGGTGATCTTGTCGTCCAGCGTGGCCAAGTACATTTTGCTGCTTTTGAAGCGCTTAGCCTCTTCGATCAACTCTTGCCAGCTTTCGCGCAAAGTAATTTTTGCGGAAATTAGCGCTGTTTTAGTTGGTTCGGCAGATAAGTGAGAGCTGCTTGGAATTACTAGATTGATCGCTCTTTCTTGGTCGTATTCTCGGATGGTTCCTTTGTGCTGAGTAGTAATACCCACACCGCAGAATAAGAGCTCCAATAGTGCCCCAAACTCCCTGCCTGCAAGATTGCGGCGTGACTGGTTGTTGGACAGAGCAATTTCATAGAAGTAGTCATGCATGCACTCTGCAACTAAGCTTTGTGTTTGCTCTGGGGTCAGCTGCTGCAGCATTTCTGTTGGGAACAGCTGCTGAGACAGTTCTATGCAAAAACTCTTTTCGTTTTCACGATGCTGCTCCCAAGTCTTCTTTCTGGTTTGTTCCACTACAGTTGAGGCCTGACTTAAGATGAGAGGCTCCAGATAATTTAGCAGCCCTAGTTGCTCTAAGTTAAGATGAGGCTTGGCTCGAGGCATGTTCTCGATGACAGCCTTAAAGGCGTTGTACACAGCCTTCTCTGGACTTGGTATGTGCTGAACCCTTAGTTGTTTGATGGTTTTCGTAAAGTCATCGAGAGTGATAGCAGGAGTGATTGGTGGTTGCATAGTTGGATGAAGTCAATGGGGTTATAATTTAGAGTAGTGTCATTCCTAGGACAATATGTCCTAAAATTTTCACTATTTGGAACACGAAATCTCATGAGCCAAGTCCAGCACTCTTTGTTCGAGCACTAAGAAATTCCTGACCCTCAGTCACATGTTATCAGCTCTGCCACAGAATCTAAATCCGTTGGTGATGACCATGACGCTCTGCTGAGTACTAAGCTGAGTGTGGCTGCGCAGATTAAGGCCAAGCGCGAGCGCCTTAACATGAGCCAAAAGGAGTTTGCTGATGCTCTTGGCATGTCGCGCTATGGTGATCGCACTATTCGCCGCTGGGAAGCAGGTGAGACCCAGCCTTCGGCCTTAGAGCTCAAGGCTTTGCTCTCCTTTCCGGAGCATGTTCCCTTTCCAAATCCACCACAGGGGCAAGCCCAGTACCGTATGATCGACCTTTTTGCTGGTATTGGTGGTACGCGTTTAGGCTTTTGGCAAACGGGTAAGGTGGAAGTGGTCTTTTCCTCTGAGATCAATAAGTTCTCAGTGAAGACCTACGAGGCCAATTATGGCGATGTACCAGTAGGTGATATTACCAAGGTCGATGCTGCTGAGATTCCTGATCACGATATCCTTGTCGGTGGCTTTCCTTGCCAAGCCTTTAGCCAAGCAGGTCTGAAAAAGGGCTTCAACGACACGCGTGGCACTTTGTTTTTCGACATTGCTCGTATTCTCCAAGCCAAGCGTCCAAAAGCTTTCTTGCTGGAAAATGTCCGCAATTTAGTTGGCCATGACCATGGTAAGACCTTTGAGGTGATCACTTCGACGTTGGATGAGCTGGGCTATGAGCTCTATTACCAAGTTCTGTCATCTAAAGACTATGGTGTGCCACAAAACCGCCAGCGTATCTACATCGTGGGCTTTGACCGCGAGCAAGTACCGTTTGCTTCGTGCTTTGCTTTTCCTGAGCCGACTTCACCTGCTGATCTTAAGCTGGGGCAGATCCTTGAGCAGAATGTTGACCCTAAATACACTATCTCGGACAAACTATGGGATGGCCATCAGCGCCGTCGTCGTGACAATTCAGCGGCCGGAAAGGGCTTTGGATACTCGCTTTTCACTGCCGAATCGCCTTATGCCAACACCATCTCGGCGCGTTATTACAAAGATGGCTCAGAGATCTTGATCGCTCAAGAGGGAAAGAATCCACGTAAGCTCACACCACGCGAGGCAGCGCGGCTCCAAGGCTTCCCAGAGGACTTCATTATCCCTGTTTCGGACACTCAAGCCTATCGTCAGTTTGGCAATTCTGTGAGCGTGCCTGTGATCCATGCGATTGCGCTGCAGATGCTCAAAGTGCTGGATAGGTCATAGCCAGTTGTAATGATTTTGTGACCGAGGCGGCCTTTTGCGCTTTCAGCCGCCTCTTTTTTGTGCCGCTACACGCTTTGCGTCTAAAATGGCTCTTGAAATGGCAGAGCTTTTGCTCTGGCCATTAAGAGGAGAGAGTGCTCAAAACAAATTGAGCAAAGGCTAGAAGGCTAGGGCAGTTTCAGCTGCAATGAGATAACTTGAGGACAGCAAAGGTGAGCGGAGCGGCAAAATCGGTGGTGATTGCAATCGCCAATCACAAGGGCGGTGTCGGTAAAACCTCAACTGCAATGAATCTGGCTTGCGCCTTTGCTGGTACGCGACGTAAGGTGCTACTTGTGGATCTAGATCCTCAAGGATCGGCTACTGTATCGCTGTTAAAGGAGCGACCAACCACCTTAATCAATAGTGGTGCGGCCATGATCAAAGGTGCCTCGGTGGTGCCTTGCATTAAGCGACTCTCCCTCCAAAAGTTTGACTTACTTCCTGCCTCAGACGATCTCATTTCCTTTTGTGTAAATAAGCACGACGACCCTGAAAAAGAGTTTTACCTGCACCGTGCTTTAAAGCCTTTACGTCTAGTCTATGACGTGATCATTATCGATTGCCCACCTGCCCTTAACTTGCTTACTACCAATGCTTTATGCGCTGCCGATGAGCTGGTGATCCCTTTGACTTGTGAGTTCTTTGCAGTAGAGGGATTAGGCTCGCTATTGCGTCTTTTTGAGCGCTTAAAGCATGAGGGCAAGAGCTATGTGCACTTTATGGGTATTGTGCGCACCATCTTTGATAAGGGCGAGGGTCTATCCCAAAAGATCTCACAAGATTTAAAGCAGACCTTTGGGCAGATGATCTTTACGACCATCATTCCGTTTACTTCACGTATTAGTGAGGCTCCAACTTTAGGTCGCCCAGTCATTCTGTACGATAAGTCTTCTATCGGTGCTAAGGCTTATTTGAGCCTTGCCGGAGAGATCTTGACCCGTTTGGAGTTTAGCTATCAGCTGCCTCGACCAAACGCTAAGAGCAATAAGAAGCCAATTCCTGCTGCTAAGGTATCACCAGAGCAGATCAGTTCACGTCCTGTACCGGCTCCTGTAGCTGCTGTGGCTAAGCCTACGGACGCTGAGTCTGAGCTTGCTGCAGCAAGTGCCACTAAAGATGTTAGTGCCAATAAGGCTAAGGCCTCGCCTAATGCCAAGCAAGAGGTAGTAGAGCCAAAGCGTCAGGGTATAGGCAAACCTCAAGGGCGTAAGCATGCCGCTATTTACGATCTGGGGGCTATGCCTACGGAAGAAGAGCTGGCCGATATTATGGCAATGGTCTCAGGTTCGCTGACGCAGTTAGGTTTGGATGAACCTCAGCTGAAGGATGATAAGGAGGAACAGCAACAACACCCGTCAGCTATTTCAGCTGCTACAGCTACAGTCCCTGCTTCTGAATCAGCTATTGCACCTGTTTCTGACATGGCTCATGTATCATCTGAGGGGGTGAGTGCTGTTAGTGGTGCAGAACCTCTGACGGAAACTTCCGCTCCATCAGACGAAGCTATTGTTGCACCGGTGGCTTCAAGAGCACCTGTCGCTCAGCAAGAATCTCCAGTCAGCTTTGATTTTGAGGTGACACAGTCATTGGCTGTACAAGAGCCAACAGCGATTGTGTCTCAAGAGTCCCATCGTCAGAAGATCGCTGATCAGGAACTTAATCCTACGGTCTCACCTGTGGTAGCGGCCGAGGTTGAAGACCGTCTTGGTGAAGTTGGCTCTCCTGATGTCAGTGCTGATGCTATGACGGCCTCTAACTTACAGCCACCAGAGGCTGATGTAGCTCAGGATGCTGCTCCTCATGAGGTTGAGGTAAGTGCAGATAACTCTCCGGAGCATTTGGCTGACGTATCAGCTTCGGAGCACACTGAACTTGAGTCAGATGACAAGTCTCAGCTGCAGACGCTGCCTCAACCACAGCCACAGGCTATGGCTGCCTCGGTAAAGGAGACTGCGTCCGCAGAGGCCTCAGAGGATAACGTTACTGAAGTGGATGCGGCTGTGGCCTCTGGTGAAGGTGATGGTGATGTTGAAACTATGATCTTTACCTCGCCTATCGGCGCTGAAGATTGGCTTGAGCATGATCTGCGCTCAGAGCTCCATGGGGTCGAGTTAGAGCGCTCTCAGATTCGTAATATTGGCACCGGCTCTGATATTGGGGTGGCCTTAGGCGGCAATATGATCCCTGATGTTCCTGATGGTTTGGTGCCTTTTGATGATAGTGCCTCCAAAGCGGCTGAAGCTGCTTTACAAGCGGTACTGGCTGATATGCTGCAAATGAGCGCCGAACCAGAGGAGGTAGTGCCTCAAGAAAAGAGTGAGCAACCTCTGCCAGAAATTGAGATCGAACAAGAGGTTCGGGCGGCTTTAAATCAAAAGCTGCGCGAGGCGGCAGCGAAAGCTGCACCTTATGCGAGCTCATCGGTTAAGAGCTCAGCCGGAACTGCTGTGTCTCAAGCTACAGTTCCATCCAGCAGTGAGCGGCAATAGGGGCGGGCGCTGCTCAAGCGGCAGCATTTAGCTTTGAGGCAAGGCTTTTTGTGGGCCTATGGCCTCCATATCTCTGCGTGTAGTGTAGAGCAAGAACGCACTGCACATGGTGAGGGCGGCAAGGAAGAGGAACACGCCCTTGAGGCTAAAGGTTGAGGCAATAAAGCCTAAACAAGCAGGGCCGATCAAGAGGCCGATATAGCCACAGATTGAGACAAAAGAGATCGCTGGGATCAGTGGCATATTCTTCTGTTGGCCAGCTGCTGATGTGGCCAGCGGACTAATATTGGACATGCCACAGCCGATAGCAAGGAAGCAGAGAACACAAGCAAAGATATTTGGCACCAAGACGAGAGAGCCGAGGCCAATGATCATGAGAATTGCGCCATAGAAGGCAAAGCGGAATGCGCCCAAAGTGCGGATGATTGGACGTGAGTAGATCCGGCACAGCAGCATGCAAATGGATACGATGCAGTAGCCAAAAGAAGCGTAGTTTAACGGCACATCGACCACTTCGGTGACATACAGACCAGACCAATCGAGAATAGCGCCGCCCACCATGTAGGTAAAAGCAACGATTAAGGCTAAAGAGATCACCGGCTGTACAGGCTTCACAAAGGTACGATTCTCTTGCTTGTTTTGGCTCTTGATGTCGATGATCACCGGTATGTAATAGGAGCAAGCTATGTAGATCAGAGCGATCATACTGAGAATAGAAATGGCTGGTGATAGGGCGATGGTGAGCAAGAAGATCATCATGATGGCACCTACAACCTCGCCTAGAGAGTAGTAGGCAAACAACACCGACAACAGCAGCAGGCGGTACTTTTTCTCGATAAAGGCACCAAAAACATTGATCGCCACTTCAAGGCAGCCAATGGACATGCCAAAGACGATTAAGGAGCCTAAGACTACTTCGTAGGATGGCATTAAGGCCAGCAAGCAGATAGAAACAGCGGTGGTCGCAGTGGAGATGGCATATGTGACTTTAAAGCCCACATGTTGCAGCATGATGCCGGAGATAAACATGCCAGAGACTGAGCCTAAGCCAAAGGCTAGCACCAAGACACTAATGGCCTCGGTTGATAGCTGCAATTCGGTCTTAATAATTGGGATCAATGGAGCCCAGCAGGCTACAGCAAAACCTGACAAAAAATAGCCGATGCGTGCCACATAGACTTGATGGCGTGCTGACATCCTGCGCTTGCGCATTGCCGACTAAAACCTCAAAAACAAACATCACCACAAGAGCTTCATCCTAAGAAGGGATGAACCAATTAAGGGGCTTAGCATAGCTGATGCGGCGTAATGCGGCATTACAATTTGAGGTGGTGCTTTATTTTGGTGCAATAGAGGTAGAGTTTTATAATAACAGGCGAGGGGGAGCTGAGATGGGGCGATGAGGAGGGCAGAGAGCTGCCCTCCGAGAGGTAGTGAAGATTTGCGTTGGCACTCTGCCTTGGCAGGAGGTGTTAGCGCCAATCTTTCTATTATTTTGTCTGATTAGGCGTTACGGTTTGCATTTCCTGCTTCTTGCACCAAGGACTCGGCACCTAAAGCAGCAACAGCGGCGACTTGAGCCTCATGCTCTTTTTGCTCAAGCTCATTGATCTCGTGGGAAAGATCTTTGTTAACCATGTTGGCAACAGCTGAATCAGACCAGACGTTGACGCCGGTCTCAATCATATCGATCACGGCATACACAGGCAGGATCACGCCCATTAAGATCACTGGAATGTGCATCGAGCTGAGCAGTGAAATTGTGAGGAAATAGCAGCCCATTGGTACACCTGCATTGCCGACAGCAGCAATAGTTGCGACAAAAATCCACACAATGGTAGTGGTTAAGGTGATCTCAATACCTGCATTCTGCATTAAGTAGAGCGAAGTGATGAGAATGAAGGCAGCGCAACCATTCATATTGATGGTGGTGCAGATTGGCAGCACAAAGCGCGAGATCTTTGGGTTAACGTGGCAGTTGTTCTCGGCTGAAGCCATAGTCACAGGTAAGGTACCAGCTGAAGACTTCGAGAAGAAAGCCACTGCTAAGGCTGGTAACATGCCACGGAAAATGCGTAATGGATTTAAACCGCGAGCTATCAGGAACAGCGGAATGATCACGAACATTTGCAGCAGATTAGAGCCGATCACTACGGTGAAGTAGGTGGCTAATGAGCCTAAGATCACTCCTTCTCCCAACTGTGCTACTAACTGAGCGGTAAAGCCCATAATACCGATTGGTAAGATCACTAAGATCCATCTAATGAGCACAAAGAGCACATCTTGCAGACCTACTAAGGTATTGAGCACAGCTGTACGGCGCTCATTGTGAGGCATTACGGCTAAAGCCATACCCACAGCGGCCGCAATCAGGAGCACCGAAAGTACGTTGCCCGAGACAAAAGGTTGCAGGATGTTATTAGGGATCACACTCAGGATGTGATCGTAGTAAGAGGTAGGTTGTACCGGTTCTGTGGTCGACATACCTGCCACTTCTGCAGGGACATTAGCTGGTTGTAGTACCCAGAAGAGAATAGCGCCAACTACAGCGGCCACAATAGTAGTGGATAAGGTGTAAAACACCGTATGGCCAAAGATCTGACCGGAGCTCGAGTCTTTTCCTAATTTAGCTAAGGTGCTAATCAAAGCCAGAGCAATGATTGGCACAGCGATAAAGGAAAAGAGACGCGTAAAGACCGTGGCAATAAAGGTCATGAGCTCGTTTAAGCCTGGGTTGTTAGCATAACCAATGATCAGACCGAGCACTAAACAGACGATATAAAAGCCTGCAGTGATCAGACGGCGTTTCTTTGGCAGATTTGCAATGGTAGAGCGCGCGGCTTCCATTGAATCTACATTACCTGCAGATGGGGTATTTGTTGTCATGTAATCAACCACAAGCCTAGGGCCTAAAAGCCTTTTCAGCTAGTGCCTCTGTGTTCAATGCGAAAAGATCACAACGTACCATCAAGCAGCTTGCTGTTACTCACGTCATCTAGACAGATCCATAGCAACCGTCGCTGTTACAGTGGCGTTCGTAGCTGTGAGGTAGTTGTAGCTGTTGGTCGATAGGAGCACCTAACCTGCTAGGTTTGCACCCTGTTCGCACCAAAACTTGTTTTAGAGCCAAGGTGAGGGAAAGGCTCTAATGAAAACTCTAGCTTACCACGCAGCCATGCTACGCACAAAACAGGTGCAAGAGAAAAAAGAGCAACAGTTTACGCTTTGTTGTAAGTTGATAAAATTTGCGCTTCAAGTTGAAGTGGTATTGCCTGTAAGCAAGGTTTTCTTTGGGGTTCTGGCGTTTAATTTGCGCTTTTTTGTTCTTAATTTTTCTGCTGAAACATATTTGATCTTGTATCCAAAATGGGGCGTTTTTTCCTCGAATTGCATGGTAAAACAGCTGAAAATAGCCGGTGTTTGCACTCTTATGGTGCTTGTTTCCAACATGAGCAAAGCTGTGGCTATGTCTTGGGGGAGTTTAAAGAACTGTCTTGTCTGCAAGTTTTTCCACTGAGCTGAGAAAAAATTGTGAGGTGGCTCTGCTCTCATCAGAGGTGAGTGCGCTATGCTTT
This sequence comes from Candidatus Anaerobiospirillum pullistercoris, assembly GCA_019114785.1. Classification (GTDB taxonomy): domain Bacteria; phylum Pseudomonadota; class Gammaproteobacteria; order Enterobacterales; family Succinivibrionaceae; genus Anaerobiospirillum; species Anaerobiospirillum pullistercoris. Next base: position 9,252 of record DXEV01000196.1, read on the forward strand.
GCTGCTGACAGCATCTGTGGCTATGGAGCTCACCTTTTAGGGAAAGCGTCTGCATAATAGAGCCCGATGCTGGCAAAGTCGTATTTTGCGTGGGATAGCCCTTGGTGCTAGTGGGTTCTTTTGGCCTGCGAGAATTAGGGAAGTCCAATGAGGATCACGGCTTTGAGTATTTCTGTTTTTGGGAACAAAGGAGAGACCGTAGGCAAGGGCTGAGGCTGTTAGTCTGCCTCATATTCATGCTGCTTATCTGATTGTCTGATGCAGACTGATGAGGTGAGGATAGCAGGTAACACGTAGCCTGAGAGCGGTTTTTGTGGCGTAATGAACGATTTCACTTTCTGCACTCCAACTAAAGTGCATTTTGGTAAGGGCAGCGTTGAGCATCTTCACGACGAAGTTTTAGCTATCGGTAAGAAGGTACTCCTTGTCTATGGCGGTAGCTCCATTAAGCGCTCTGGCCTCTATGATAAGGTTAAGGCAGCCTTAAGCGATTGCGAGATCTACGAGCAGGCTGGAGTGGAACCAAATCCACGTGTAACTTCGGTGCGTGCAGGTGCCCAGCAATGCAAGCAGCACGATATTGATGTGGTGTTAGCTGTAGGCGGTGGCTCGGTTTTAGATTGTGCCAAGGCGATCTGTGCTGCTGCTTGTTACGACGGTGATGCTTGGGATCTGGTGCTGGATAATTCCAAGGTCACAAAGGCTTTGCCTTTGATCACTGTCTTGACCTTATCTGCTACTGGTTCTGAGTTCGATGCTGCTGCTGTGATCTCGAATTTAGACACCAATGAGAAGCTGCCATTAATTAATCCTCTGCTCTATCCACGCGTTTCTTTGCTGGATCCTGAGCTCACCTTCTCGGTGCCAAAGAACCAAACCGCTGCTGGTGCTGCTGACATGATGTCTCATATTTTTGAGCAGTACTTTGCCAGTGAGACCAATCTGATCTCTGATGGCATTTGCGAGACCATTCTGCGTACCGTGATTGCTTGCGCACCTCGTGCTATTGCAGACCCTAACGACTATGAGGCTCGCTCGCAGTTGATGTGGGCCAGTTCGTTGGCTTGCAATGGCTGGTGCAGCTTAGGAAATGGCATTATGCCATGGCCTTGCCATGCCATGGAGCATGAGGTGTCGGCCTATTACGACATTACACACGGTGTGGGTTTGGCTATTCTGACCCCTCACCTGATGCGCTACTCGCTCAATGAGCAAACGGTTGAGCGTTTCTGCCACTATGGCAAGGCCGTGTTTGGCATGAGCGACGAGTCGGATCGTATGGCTATGGCTAATAAGGCTATCGACAAGACTGAGGAGTTCTTCACCTCTATCGGCTTGCCTAATAATCTGACTGCCTTAGGTATTGATGATAAGAACATCGATGCCATGGCCGAGCATGCAGTTGCTCATAATCCTGTTTTAGGCCAGTGCATGCGTCCATTGTCCTTAGAGGACGTGAAGCAGATTTTCCGCAATAGCCTCTAAAACCAGATAGGCTTTGCTTTGTATTGCCCCAGCAGTAGCTGTTGGGGCGCTCTGAGCACGGCTTTAGCGCGTGCTCAGAGTATAACCACCCTGATTCTTGGCTCCCCTCACCCAATTCCCCCTTAGTGTTCTCGATTATTGCCTTGTAGCTCGCAGAATCTGCCTTCGCTTAGATTTTGCCCATACCTTTAGCAAGCGCCTTGTAGCAAGCGTCTTGTTTGCTTGTGCTTGCCCCTCCATAGTCCTCCAGCTCCCTCATAAAGATCCGTATAGTCGCAAATTGGTGCTAAAGCCTATGTTTAAGGCATTTTGCACAAAAATGCGTATAGTCGCCTCACACCATTAGTGAACTTGTTGTTTTGGAGAAAGGGTGCGTACTTTTATTTTTTGCAGTGGTTTAGTGATTTTTGTGAAAAACTATACGCGATTACTATTAATTACGTGTATTTATTTTTAAAAATAAAATTTTTTGCAAAATCAAGACTAATGGCGATAAATCTGTAAATATAATTACACTGACATTTGTGCCCTATTGTTGGTGTATACCTAGTGTTAATTTAGTATGAATCTTGATAACAAGAATAAAATCTGTATAATAGGAGCCATCACAAACCTAGTATGTTAGGAGAGGGTGGGCTTTCTCCCCGAAAAAGCGTTTATGCTACAAATGCTCGGATCGGAATAGCACGTGAAATCGATAAGCGTGTGCACTAGGCACGTATTGGTGAAAGTCCGCTCTCTGCCTCAAATTCTCTTAAGAGCTTCCCTTGCTGCCAAACCTCGTGGTTTATGGCCTCATGTTCGGAAGCAGTCTTCGTTTTACCTGTTCCCGTTTCCGTCCCCTGTACCTTGCCGATTATTGGCTGATTCCTGAAAAAGCGTCCTTGGTTCCCATTTTGGTCTTGGTTCCTAATGGCTTAGCCTGCTGTTGTGCGTATACCGCGCAAGTTTTGGTGTTGGGCGCTATAATGAAAAACTAAGTTGCCTTGGTGCGCATATGGTGCGCTAAGTGCGAGGATGGAGCTCTGCATCTTGTGCAGATTGCGTTGAGGTGAGTAATGGCGAAAGCCAAGGATAAGAAAACAGGAACTAAGGCCCAAGAGAGCGCCTCCAAGGATCAGAGCGGTACTGATTCCGTCTCTTTAACCACCGGAGGTGGTGTGATCGCTGCCGACAGCTATTTAGTGCCTGATTTAAAGACAGGTCAGTGTCATGAGCATGAGATTGTGATCAAGCGTAGTCGCTTTATCACCAGTATTGGCCATACTTCTTCGGTAGAAGAGGCTAAGGACTTTATTGCCATGATCACTGAGCGCTATGCTGATGCCCGTCACAACTGCTTTGCCTTTAATGCCACTGCTCCAAACTCCACAGCTTTTTGTGGTTGCTCAGATGATGGTGAGCCTAAAGGTACGGCCGGTCAGCCTATGCTCAATGTGGTCTTGCATTGTGGGGTGGGCGAGCTCACTGCTGTTGTTACACGTTATTTTGGTGGTATTTTGCTGGGAACTGGTGGTTTAGTGAAGGCCTATCAAGGCTCAGTTAAAGAAGCCTTAGAGACGCTGCCAACATGTGAGCGTATGATTTCAGCCTATCTCACTATTGGCCTTGAGCACCGTTATTTGCCTAAGCTCATGCACATTCTGCCTCGTTATCGCGCTTCAGTGGAAAAGGAAAACTTTGCTGAGATCGCTTATTTAGATCTGCGTTTGCCGCAGCATGAGGCCGAGCCTTTGTTGCGTGAGCTCAGTGATCTCACCAAAGGTGGTTTAAGAGTTATTGCTCAGCGCTGAGCAATGGTGATGGATGGGGTGAGCAGAGAGAAGCCCTAAAAGAAGAGACTTTCATAACTGGAAACCACGAGGTCTAGTTGTGTAAGAAAACGCTTAGGCACCAAAAGCGGTGCCTTAAAGTGATCTGTCGGCTGTGTCGGGGACGTATATGGCTAAAGCCTTAAGAGCGGACATTACAGGTTTACGTGCAGTGGCTGTGCTGGCTGTGACTTTATACCACCTAGCTCACGTGCTCCTGCCTGATGTGAAATGGTTCCACGGTGGTTTCCTTGGCGTGGATATCTTTTTCGTGATCTCCGGTTACCTCATGACCATGATCATCATGCAGGGACTGGAGCGCGAGCGTTTTAGCCTTTTAGATTTCTATAAGCGCCGTGCCAAGCGTATTTGTCCTGCCCTTTTTGTCACTGTCCTCTGTTTTGTAGGATTAGCTGTTCTCTTGGTAGGAACATCGGATCTGGTGCGTCTGTGCAATGAGGGCTTATACGCCTTACTCTTTGTCTCCAACATCTACTTTGCTCAGAAGACCGATTACTTTGGTAATAGTGCCTTAGATCAGGCTTTCCTGCACACGTGGTCGCTCTCGGTAGAGTGGCAGTTCTATATTTTCTACCCACTGATCTTAATGGCTTTGCGCCGCTTCTTAGTGGAGCAGCGCTACATTGCCCGCATTCTCTTTATCGTCACCTTTCTGTCCTTTGGCTTTGGTTGCTACTACTCGTTGGTTTCGCCGCAGGCTGCTTATTATGTGCTGCCATCTCGTGCTTTTGAGCTCTTAGTGGGAGCTATGGCTTATTTCTACCCACTATCGAGCCTAAAGCAAGAGGCTTTACTTTACCTGCAAGAGTGGCATGAGGTACCTGAGAAATGGAAAGAAGAGGCAGCCAATCTTGCTGGTAAAAGACAGAAAGAGTCCGATGGCTGGATTGAGGATCAGTTTTTAGGTTACATGCCGCGTCGGCGCTGGGGCGTGCTGATTGCCTTCTATCGCTTTTGCTTAAAGCTGCATCCAATGACTTTAGAAATCATTGGTTTGCTCTTGATTGCTGCTTCGCTGGTGTTAGTGGACGATGCCAATGGGTGGCCACATCCTAGTGCTTTCTTCCCATTGTTTGGCACATATCTGTGTATTGCTGCCAATAACCAGCATACCGTATTGCGCTGGAAGCCAATTCAGCTGCTCGGACTATGGTCATATGCGATCTACTTAGTGCACTGGCCTCTCTTAGTTTTTGTCACCAAACTGGGTTTTACTCCACGTTACATCGATTTGCTGCTGCCAATTTTGTTGATGGGCATTATCCTGCACTACGGTATTGAGCGGCGGCGTAACTACGGTTATATCTTTTTAGGCTTGTATGCAGTCGCAGGGGCAATGTGCTGGTATTTAAGTTACTCCAAGGCCACCTTTAGACTGCAATATGATGTGACCCGCTATGCTCAGTATGGTGGTCATACCGTGCCATTCAATGGTGAGATCAATTCTATTGGAGATCTGTCTCGTAAGCCTGATTTTATTCTGATTGGTGACAGCTTTGCCCGCCACTACACCTTAGACCTCATTGATCGTGGATTGCATGTGGTCACAGTCTTCCGTGATGGCTGTTACTCTTTTGCCAACTACGTCAATGTACGTCCTGAGGGAGTGGTAGATCAGCAATGTGCTTTGCGCTATCAAGTAGCAAAAGTCGCCTTAGAGCGCTATCCAGATCTGCCTGTGGTTGTAGCTCAAGATTGGCCACGCTACCATGCACGACTACTGCGTCGCTCGGATCATCACAACGTAGAGCTCAGTAAATTTGCTGCTGCCTTAAGACAGGATCTCATTTCTCTGTCTCAGGATTTTGCGCCGCATAAGGTTTACGTTATAGGCACTCCACGCCAGACTATTTTCGATATTGGTAGTACCTGCATGTATCTGCATGCTTTAGACAATCCTTTTAGCCAGTTGTTAGGTAAGTACTTCACCTGCAAACGCACCATGGAATTGCGCGATATCGAGTTGAATCAGGTAATTGAGCACGTGGTGGAAGAGTTACCAGAGCCAAATCCACATGAGTGGTTAGACGGCCGCTCGCGAGTCGCGGATGTTAAATACATCGATCCAAACGAAGCTATCTGCGTCAATGGGCATTGTGAGATCTTGGTGGGCGCATATGTGCCAGTGTTCCAAGATGGTCTCCATTACTCATGGGGCGGATCGGTTAAGGTTGTCTCCTATATTCTGTCGCAGATTGGTGTAGAGCAAGGACGTGTGCGTACAGAGTTTGAGGATGAGGGAATTTCACCTCAAGATAAAGCGAACCCGCTTTACGCTCCATCTGCGCATCCATTGTTGCGTGTCGAATAAAGGAAAATGAGCTGGTGTGATGGCGTGTGCGCAGGTGAGTTGTCTGGTTGCCTGCATGCGCCTTGAGAGCCTTTGGTTTACCGTGATCTGATTTGACCATGGCTGTATAGCATTCGCTCTTGCTGTAGCGGGAGCGTGTACTCTAGGCCAGATTAGAAGAGAACGGGGACGGTGCGGCGATGTTGTTGCCTATCTGGCTGTTGAGCCTATCTGGCTGTTGCGCTTGGAACAGCCAGACTGAGGAAGGAACGATAAGGTATTAGTGGGAAATTAGATCAGACCAGCAAAAGCTTGGTGCTCTATCAGGATCTTGCAGCCAATACCAATCAACACCAAGGCTCCAGCGACATTAAGGATTGGATCCATACGACTGAATCTGGTGAGTGCTTGACCTAAAAAGAAGCCATTAAAAGAGCAGATTGCGCAGACCACGCCAATGATCGCAGCTGCCGTAAAAATTGTGCCTTGTAGCAGACCATAGGATACTCCCACGGCAAGAGCGTCGATCGAGGTGCCTACAGCCATAGCCAGTAGGGTAAAGAAGCCGATCTGAATGAGTTTTTGCTTAGGGTGTGCTTGGTCGTTTTTGCAGGCACACATATGCTCGCCTTCCTCTTCTTCACCAGTAAAGGCTTCCTTGAGCATATTGAGGCCAACTCCGGCTAAGAGGATAAATGCAACCCAGTGATCGTAGGCAGCAAAGTACTTTTGAATCACGACACCAGCAAAAAAGCCGATCACTGGCATCAGGAACTGGAAGAGGCCAAAAGCAAAAGCTACGGTAATGGCTGTCATCAAGCGCGCTTGAGCGGTAAGACGTCTTTTCCCTGAAATGATGGAGCAGACAAAAGCATCGACTGATAGGGCTAATGCGATGCCAAAAACCTCAAGCCACGACATGTGATTAGATCCTCTTTCCCAAAAATTATCTGATGGCCACAAATCCACAGGAGCTGACAAGCTACTGTCTTTAGTACTTACTGTCATTTTGTAGCGGCGCAGATCATAGCAAAGGCTGATTCTTATCGCAATGTGATGCCTTTGGAGCGAGCGCAGGGGCGGGCGCTGGTAACGGTAATGCCGTCTGTTGTGCGCGGATAAAATCAGGCAAATAAAGGAAAAAAATGATCATAGGCAAAGTTAGGGCATCTCTTTAAGATAGCAGCATGAAAAAGCAAGTACAGCCGTCTTCTGCCGTTTGGTGTCTTGTCGCATTGAGTTAGTCGTTCTCTAAGGCAGAAGGTTTGCCACAGGTGTGGCCGGTGAGAGAACACATGAGGGGATTTCCATGAGAGCAAAGCTTTTAGCTATGGCTGTGGCTATGTCCGGTTTTATGATGACTGCCGAGGCTGCTGATGCTACTTCTGTGAATGATGCCAAGCCAGCTGCTGTCGCCACTACCAGCACTACTGTTTTAGGTGCACGTGAGTATGCAATTACTTCGATTGCTGTTTTTACAGCCAACAACAAGCAAGACGAGCTCAAGGTGGCTTTAGGTAAGGCCTTGGATCAGGGCATGACCGTCAATGAAATTAAAGACGTGTTAGTGCAGATGTATGCCTATTGCGGCTTCCCTCGTAGCTTAACTGCTTTAGGTACTTTCATGGCCTTAGTTGAGGAGCGCAAAGCTCAGGGAATTAACGATGAGGTAGGTCGTGAGGCCACTCCTCTGCCAGAGGGTACTAATATCCACGAGCTGGGTACTGCTACTCAGACTGAAGTTTGCGGTGGCCCTGTGAGCGGCCCTCTGTATGATTTCTGCCCAGATGCAGATCGTTACTTAAAGGATCACCTCTTTGGTGATGTGTTTGCCAGCGATCTCTTAACCCACAAGGATCGTGAGATCGCCACCATTGCTGCTTTAGCTAGTCTGCCAGCCCCAATCCAACTTAATGCCCACTACAACATCAGCATGAACGTAGGCTGGACTCCAGAGCAGTTACAGGACTTTGCTAATTACGTCGAGAAGAACGTTGGTAGTGCCGAGGGTGAAGTGGCACAGAGCGTGTTAAAGCAAGTCTTAGCTGCCAAGCAGGGTAAGTAACAGCAGTACTAAACGAACTCATTGCGGTATGAGGATAGGGTGTAGTGCGCTTACATGCCAGAGAAAGGGACTCTTTTTTGGCATGCCTTGTCAGAGGTGTTCTTTTGGCTCCATGACTTAAGTTAGCTGCGTCTTATCCTCATTTTTAACTGCTTTCGCTTCGTGCAGTATTTATCTTAGTTTGCAGGCCGCGTTTGTAGCTGATGTGGTGTTTTTTGAGGATTACCATGACTCTTTCTTGTTTCACAGAATGGGCCCTCTTGTGTTTTGCCACATCCTTGGGCTCAGTTGTCTTAATGTTAGTGCTGATGTTTCTGTTGCGTTCGCGAGAGTTTTAGCCAGAGTAAAGCGCTACATAAGAGCAAAGCGCTATAATTGCCTCGTTTTATTTGAGTCGTGTCTTTTCTGGCAAGGCTCAGTGAGCCATTTGTTTCCTGATGGTGTCTTCTGCTTAAGAATAAGCCTAATAAGGCCTCAGGTGATGGCCAAAGTTTTCTGTGTGTGTTTGGCAGGCTGTGCGCTTGCCCGAGAAGAGAAAAAGAGTACCTGTTTTTAGACAGGGCTTAAGGATCTCGAAATGTCAGATATGCAAAAGATCACTCAGACTGAAGCAGAGCTTAATCCTGCTTCTCGCAGCGGTGTAGAGTCTGCACAAGCTGTAGCTGCTGAGCAACGTGTTGCCACCTCTGATGCAGGTGTAGATCTGCACCAGCGTAAGGTGATCGAAAACCAGAGCATGGATCAAGAGCGTGCTCTTTACAACACCAACAACGCTTTAGTGCGCAATTGCCATTTTGGTGGCCCTGTGGACGGTGAGTCTGCCCTCAAAGAAAGCAGTAATTTTGAGGTGGTGGATTCAGTGTTCGATATGCGCTATGTGCTGTGGCATGACCGTAACTTTGTGCTGCGCAACGTGACCTTAAACGAGCCAACTCGTGCCCCTCTGTGGTATGACCACCATGGCCTCATTGAGGATTCTAAGCTGCACTCCATTAAGAATATCCGCGAGTGCTTGGATATTACCTTACGTCGCTGCGACATCGATAGTGATGAGTTTGGCTGGAAGTGCTCGGCTCTGACCTTAGAGGACTGTAAGTTAAACTCTGTTTATGGCTTGCTCGACAGCAAGAATGTGACTTTACATCGCGTTAACTCCACCGGTAAATATGTGTTGCAGTATGTGGAGAATGCGCTGATCGAAGACTGCACCATCGACACTAAGGACTGCCTGTGGCACGCCCGTAATGTCACCATTAAGAACAGCACTATCTCCAGTGAGTACTTGGCTTGGTATTCCGATGGCCTGACCTTCATTAATTGCAAGATAATCAGCACCCAACCACTGTGCTATTGCAAGAACTTAAAGCTCATTGATTGCACCATGGAGACCTGTGATCGTGCCTTTGAGTACTCAGACGTGGATGCTACTATCAAGGGTCACATTGAGTCGATCACCAATCCGCGCTCCGGTACCATCCGTGCTGACAGCATTGGCGAAATTATCAAGGGCAATGAGGTGATGGAGTGTAACGCCAATATCGTGCTGAACTCCACCTCTGGCCTGTAACAAAACTCAAGAGAGGCAGTGCACTGTGCTGCTTTGCAGCGGTGCTAAGCTGTACGGCCGTTTGGCCGTGCCTCTAAATTACCCCTATCAGATCAAGAAGTTCCCACAAAAAAGCCCGATCTTGCTTCGCTTTGGTTACCAAGGCAGAGCAGATCGGGCTTTTGTTTTTTCTGAGCCTCAAAAATAAAAAGGAGCCCTGAGGCTCCTTAATATACGAGGTAATTCTGCGATGTTGTTTCCGCTGGGGGATTAGATGCCCAGAGCTTTTCTGTACTTCTCAACCATCTCTTGGTATTCGGCATCACTTAAGGTCACTTCTGGTAAGTCCTTGTCCCAGAAGAAGTGGCCCCATTGCAGTTGATCCTTGTACTTTGGCACGATGTGCATGTGGACGTGAGGTACACCGTCACCAAAGATACCGTAGTTGATCTTGTCTGGGTGATACAGCTCATTCACAGCCTTAGAGACACGAGCCACGTCAGCGAAATAGCCATTGCGCTCTTCTTCGGTCATCTCATAGACCTCTTGGCGGTGGCAATTTAAGGCGACCACGACACGACCTAAGTGGTTTTGGTTCTTTAAGACAAAGACGGTGGAGTGTGGCAGCTTGCCCACTTCGATTAACAGCTCGTGACGACGCTCGCTCTGCTCATCACAATACATGCACGACATTAACTCATCCTCCAAAAATGACAACCTTGCTTCCCGTGTCAGCCTCTATGCTGTAGCTCTTAAGACAACAACTGTCTTGGTGTTGTGTCAAAGAAGCTTGCAATTATCGCCAGTGTAGTCTTGGCGCGGAAAGACTGCATTTTTTATAACTGCTAGCAGAGAGGCTAGGAGAGCATATCCTCCTATGCACAGCATAGCTGTGCTAGACAGTGGTTATATTGTGACGCAAAAAGAGCGTGAAAACTGTGATTTAGTCGGCAAATTTCGCAACTAAAATACTAGTATTCAAGTATTCAAGTATTGTTATGCACGTCTAAAAGAGTTTGCCGCCAGCGCGGGTCATGCTCTTAACCAAAATGTCGTTATCTGGTAGGTTTTGAAATAGCCGCTGCCTTGTCAGGCCTTAGTGCTGTGCTCATGAGCGCCACGCCTATTAACAGCAAAAGCGCTGTTGTGCTAACAAAGCGCTTGGGCGCTAGCCAAGCGCTGGGATCGCTAGTTAAGCGCGTGGGTGTTAGCTAAGCGCTGGGGCCGCTAGATAAGCGCTGGAGCGCTTTGGGGGTTGCACCAAAAAGAACAGAAATTCACTAAAAGGGAAGGAATTTTGCGACTCAGGCCGCAAGCTGAGTGCTCGGGACTAGGAAGGATGGGCTCTGCTGGCCTAGAATGTCCGCGCTAAAAGAAACAGGCCAAAGTTAAGATAACTTTGGCCCGACATTTACGAGGTTTACAGCTCAATGATCAGCACTGATCTAGAGCTGTATATTTGAGCTGAAGTCGCTCAAATTGGGTAATTGTGTGTCTTGTTGGCTGTGAGTGCCATGTAAAACGCACAAAGAAAGGGAAAAGTAAGGGCTTAGACTCCAGTCTAGAGCGCCACAATCATGGCTCCACCACAGCCTAAGTTAATGATGCCATCTACGCCATCTGCTTTTACACTTAAGGTAGCCTCATTGGCGCTGATCAGCACTTGTGGCTGGTGCTTGCACACACGCTTGTCGCCTAAAGCGCTTAAGTCGTAAGTGCAGCTGTCCTTACGGGTATTGATGATGACGAGCAGCTGTTGCTCGGTTTCCTTGTCGGTACGCAGATAGGCGATCAGGCCTTGGTCGATCATGACGCGCTCAAAGCTGCCATAAGTAAAGACATGGGCATACTCAGGGGCTTTGCGCAGTTTGATCAGATCTTGGTAGTAGCTAAAGGTAGAGCCAAGCACACCAAATTGGTTCTTAACGTTCAGGGTCTTGTAGTCCTGATGCACGCGCATCCATGGCTTACCAGTAGTGAAGCCAGCATTAGCACTATCGTCCCACAGCATTGGAGTACGAGCGTTATCACGACCATGGCGAGCGCAGCTAGCTACGGCTTGTTCTGGGGTATAGCCATGCTCAAGCATGTCACGGTACTCGTTCTTAGCGTAGAGATCGTCGAACTCATCAATGCTTTGGAAAGCGGTATTGGTCATACCGATCTCTTGGCCTTGGTAGATGAATGGAATGCCGCGTAATCCCATTAAGAAGGTGGCAATAGTCTTAGCGCCGACTGCATTTTGCAGATAGTCAGGCATGTAGTAAGACAGGCCACGTGGCTCATCGTGGTTTTCGATGATTGGGGCCACAAAGGCGTCGACCTTTTGGTTGAGATCTTGGGTGTCAAAGACACATTGGGCAAAGTCATCTGGCAGCAGGTTAGGGAACATGCGGTAGTGAGGGAATGACTCTACTTTTTCACGAGCCGAGAGATCAAAGAGGGTGGAGAAATAGCCATTAGCTCCGGCAAAGTCTTTAACGCTCTCAGGGGTGACAGTGAGCACCTCACCTACGGTAAAGCTGTCGGCTGGAGTAAAGGTCTTAGCTTTAAGTTCATTTAAGAACGGGCCGATTTGGTGAAGATTGCGGGCATTCATATTAGCCGCATGGCACATGCCGTCGGTATCATCAGGTGGAAGATCTGGGAAAGAGAGATCTTTAACAATCGACAGAATAGCATCGACGCGGAAGCCCTTGACACCACGTTGGAGCCAGAAGTTGGTGAACTTGTAGACCTGCTCACGCAGCTTTGGATTGTACCAGTTGAGATCTGGTTGACCTTTGGCAAAGTAGTGGCTGTAGAAGATGTCTTCATCCTCGTGGCCTGGGATGTGATCCCACACCGAGCCACCAAAGTAAGAGCGCAGATTGTTAGGCACTTTGCCGTTCTTACCTTTGACAAAGTAGAAGTAGCCAGCTTCCTCGCTGTTGAGATCGGCGCAAGCCTTCTTAAACCAAGGGTGTTGATCTGAGCAGTGATTGGCGACCAGATCCATGATCACATCAATGTTGCGCTCTTTAGCGGCGGCCACTAAATGATCGAAGTCATCAAGGTTGCCAAAGAGAGGCTCAATGTTCTCATAGTCGGCAATATCGTAGCCTTGGTCAACGAATGGGCTTGGGTAGATAGGAGAGAGCCAGAGGATATCGATGCCTAAGGCTTGTAGGTAGTCGAGTTTGGAGATAATGCCTTTGAGGTCGCCGATACCATCTCCATTGCTATCGCAGAAGGACTTTGGGTAGATCTGATAGGCGACTTTACCGTGCCACCATTTTGGTTCCATAACAGTGCTCCTTGGGGCCCTAGCAAATGCAGGGCAAGTTTGACGCAGATAGCACGTCAGACTAACTGTGGTTATGGGGCGGAAGTTTTGGTTAGCACAGATCTGGTTCAAGCCTACGTTATGTCGAGCTATGGCTAGCGATACGGCTCAGATCTTGGTATTGCCACTATGAGGAGTAGTGGTTGGGTTTAGACAGAGGAGGAGTGCTCTGCTGTCTTTTGGGATCTGAAATGCGTGCTCGTAATGGCAAAAGGCTGCATCCTTTCGTCTCAGGAGCCGCATGATTAGCTTTCCTTGACTGTGCTTAACTTCAGAACTTCCACTTGTTTACCGTAGCAGGCCAGAGCTTGGTTTCTATTTTTTGAGGGCTGCTTGGGTAAAGGCTAAAACTCTTAAGAGCCTTAAGCGAGGACTTGAGCCCACTGAGGGCTTTAGCCTTTAACCACGCAGTATTTGCTTAAGAAAAAGGCGTTAGGCTCAGCGCAGTCACCTAACGCCTTGGGGTTGTGTGAGGCAGGGGCATAGCCCCTAGCCTTAGTATTGAGAGTTGTTACGTCTACTTATATTGAGACCGGCGATTAAGCCTTGTTTGCATCGCTGACATCAACAGGGCCTTGCTCTTGGCTGTTTTGAGCCTTACGAGCTTGCAGCTCCTTGATCACATCTGGGTAGATCTTGTCTAAGCGATAACCTAAGATTGAGACCACAGCTAAGACAAAGAGGATAGCTGGCACGATAGAGGTAGCGTAGAGAATGGCGTTCATAGCCTCTTCAGTTTGGGTCTCGGCGTTGTTGATGTAACCACCAAAGTCCATGACTAAGGAAGCGATCACAGCACCTAAACCAGCGGCTAACTTCATACCGAAAGAAGCACCGGCGTAAACTAAGCCCTCATGACGTTCACGGTCGATATACTCACCATATTCCACAGTGTCTGGCAGCATGGCGAATACGCAAGCGTAGGTGAAGCCTTGACCAAAGCCGTAGAAAGCAGCGGCAACGAAAGCTAAGGTGGCGTTGTATGGATCTGCTAAACGAGCTAAAGCAGCACAGCAGATGATGATACAGGCGATGCCTAAAGCGTTACGCTTGCCAATGGTACGCAGCAAGATTGGTAAGAGGATGATCATCGAACCGATCTTGAAGCAGTTCATGATGACTGCGAAAGTACCGATGTGGTTTGGATTGTTTAAGAAGTAACGGCAGTAGTAAGTATTAGCGGTACCGAACACCACGTCAGCCGAGAAGGTGGTTAACATGGCTAAGGTCAGCATGATCCAGTACTTGTTGCGGAACAGATTACGGATGGTACGTAAAGTCTCCGACATGCTGGAGTGCTCGAGTGGTGGCGAAGCAAAACGCTCGTGGCAGAAGCAGAAGGTAACGAAGAACAGTACTACAGCAATAGCAGCTAAGATACAGAAGGTGATCGTCCAAGCTGTCTGCGTGCCACCAAAGAAGTCCACCATTGGTAAGGTCACAGCGAGGGTGAAGGTATTACCAGCGGTAGCCAGCAACATACGGTAGATCACGATGATGGAGCGTTGGTAGCTGTCCTGCGTCATCGTTGTGGTCATGGAGCCGTATGGCAGGTTGATGGCAGTGTAAACCACGGTAATAGCGAAGTTGTACGATACGAAGATGTAGACATACTTCAAGATATCGGACATTCCGCTTGGTACCGAGAAGAGGGCCACCATGGCAACGAAGAATGGTAGCAACATTCTTATCAGCCATGCACGAGCTTTACCGTAAGGGCTCTTGGTGTGCTCAATGAGGTAGCCCATGAAGAGGTCAGAGAAGCCATCGAAGAAACGTGACACCAACATGATGGTTGCCACAGTTGCGATGTTTACGCCCACCACCTCAGTGTAGTAGTAAATCAGAATACTACCGGTTGGGGTGTAGAGCATTTGGGATGCGAAGTCACCTAAGCCGTAGGAGAACTTCTCCACGAATCCAATTTTTGGATCCTTATTTGGATTATTGGCAAGTTTAGGAAATAGCATGAGTTTCTCCTGTGCCCAAGAGAGTCCACTCTGCTCTGAAGCTGAGAACCATACAGTGCAGAGGAGTATGGTGTATGGTTTGCGCTTCTCAGCTTAAGAGCAGAAGAGACCATCTTAGGACAGTAAGACGAGGGTTACTAAGGTCGATTGCTTGAGCCCAGTGCAAGGTGCTACTTAGTACTTAAGAGGAGAGGCGTATTAAGTAGCCCTTGAGGGGCACAAGATCAATAGAACTTAGGCATTTGGGCTTTGGAGTTAAGGCTCAAATCACCCTCGTCGGTTTCAACACTCACATGAGCAATGCTTAGAGGAGTGAGATTCTTAGCATTGCCATGTGATGAAGCTGGTGCAAAGCAGGGGCGATCAAGTGGAGAGATTGAGCGCCTCTCAGTTCTGGTTCCCTTCCAGATCACGTCAGCAAGGTAATGCCACGTGTGGGAAGTGAGGAACTGTGCTTGTCGCAAGGGGACGCACATCCCAGAGCATGTAGCTAAACCTTTACAAGGAAGCACATGTGGGGATTGCGTCCGTTTCATCCCAGATCACGTCTACCAGAGGAAGAGGTAACGTGTGGGGATGAAACTGTGTTCTTGCTTACAGAGCAACTACGACACAAGCTACTGCTGGGATGGTGAGCGTACCATCTTGGAGTTGCACCTCCTTGGAGGAGAGGAGGATCTTAGAGTCAGCGTTAACACCGTAGGACACTGGACTGTCCTCGAAGTTAGCAATGACGTAAACCGTTTTGCCATCAAGCACGCGGGCAAATGGCACTACATAGTCAGCTACAGGGTCTAAAGCTTGGAAATCACCATAAGTGAAGAGCTCTTTGTACTCTGGGCTCTTACGTAAAGCGATCAATTGCTTGTAGAACGAAAGCACCGAGTTTGGATCATCCTTTTGGGCTGCCACATTCAGCTTGTGGTAATCCTGATGTACCTTGAGCCATGTCACAGCAGCAGAGGAGAAGCCTGCATTCTTGCTGTCATCCCACAGCATTGGGGTACGGGCATGATCACGGGACTCGATGTTCAGAATGTCTAAAGCCTGAGTCTCGGTTAAGCCTGCTTCTAAAGCGACCTTGTAGTTATCCTTGGCGTTGAGATCGTCAAACTCATAGATGGAGTTGAACTTGGTATTGGTCATACCGATCTCTTGGCCTTGGTAGATGAATGGCATACCACGTAAGAGCACGTTCACAGCGGCAAAGGCCTTAGCGCCGTCTGGGGTACGAGCGTGAGTTGGCAGGTAGTAAGACACACCGCGTGGCTCATCGTGGTTTTCAATGATTGGGCAGAGGAAGCCGATTGGGTTAGCACGGTTTTGTGCGGCAAATACAGCTTCACGCCACTTGTCGATGGTTACTGGACGATAGCGATAGTAAGCTGGGTACTTTTCATTCAGCTCGCGAGCCGAGAAATCAAAGATGGTGCTAAAGAAACCGTTGTCGCCGATGTAGTTGGCCAGAGATTCTTGATTGACACCGAAAGCTTCAGCCACGGATAAACCGTCGTGTGGCTTAAAGGTCTTATCGTTCATCTCATAGAGGAAGGTGGCGGCCTGATCTGAGAGCTTAGCGGTCATCTTATTGGCCGAGCACATGCCGTCTGCACCATCTGCTGGAAGACCTGGGAAGCTTAAGTCCTTGGCGATGTTCATGATGGCATCGACGCGGAAACCAGCAACGCCCTTATCCAACCAGAAGTTGATCATGTCAAAGAGCTTCTCGCGCAGAGGCTCGTAATACCAGTTGAGATCTGGTTGCTGCTTGGCAAAGTAGTGCAGGTAGTAGAGGTCTTCATCTTCGTGACCTGGCAGCTTCTCCCACACTGAACCACCAAAGTAGGAGCGCAGGTTATCTGGTAACTTGCCATCCTTGCTTTTCTTGATAAAGAAGTACTTGGCCTCTTCGCAATTTGGATCAGCGCAAGCCTTCTTAAACCACTCGTGCTCGCTGGAGCAGTGGTTGATCACGAGGTCTAAGATGATGCTAATGCCGCGCTCTTTAGCCTTGGCCAGCAGCTCATCAAAGTCTTCCATGGTGCCGAAGATTGGATCGATATCTTGGTAATCAGAGATATCGTAGCCTTGGTCGACGAATGGGGACTTAAAGCAAGGGGACAACCAGACGATCTCTACGCCTAAGTCTTTGAGGTAGTCGAGCTTAGAGATAATACCTTGGATGTCACCAACACCATCACCGTTAGAGTCGCAGAAGGACTTTGGATAAATTTGGTAAGCGACCTTACCGTGCCACCATTTCTTTTCCATGGATGAATCCTCTTTTTGCTTGGAGAGAGAGAGGCTCTCTAAGCCAAATATATTCAGCAGGGCAATCACGATATAGGTGCACAGAGGAGAGAGTTGTTGAGAAGAGAGTATCGAGGAAAGCCATAGGTCTTGAGCCATACGAAGCCTTAAGCCATGAGCTTAAAGCCTACCCTGCCGGTGCAAAGAAATACGGCAGGTGGCAACCAACGCAAACACAACCAGTACACCCAATGAGATCCAACCTTCTTACTGTCGTCTATATGTGACCAGTAAGCCTTAGGGACTGGTTGTAGATATAAGCAAAAATCCTCGTAAATCTCTCCACAGTGCACCTTAAAGAGCCGGAGACGCAAGGCTCAATGTCATGCTTGCTGGGAGCAACATCGAATCAAGAAGCAGACTTAAGCAGAGGCAGGGGCAGAGGAAAAAAGTATTGCAGTACTCTTTTTCATCTATTTGCAGAGATTTGCATCATTTCTGCTTAACACTGCTCTTTGTTTCGATGGACTCATTGTAGAAAAAAGCACTCTCTAAAAAGTACATTGCCGGTGCTAAAAACTACGCTGTATTAACTTTTTGCTTAAATTTTGTGAAATAGTTCACAAATCGTTTCATCACAGGGAAAAGCGAGTGCCTGTCTCGGAGCCAAGGTGAGCAAATAGCATACTTATCAGCTTTTAAAGTATAGAGGTCAGCCAGTCATTCACATTTTGAGTTCAATATAGGCTATAAAGCAGTGCAACTCTATTTAGAGAATTATCTACTTTTTGAACTTTTGGATTTTGATCACATGTAAACGGTTACAAACTTAAAAAAAGTTAAATGAGTGTAGTTTTGGGATAAAACAGTAAACATCTAGGCGGGAAAAGTGTGGTTAAGAGCCTCTGCTCTTTTTGCAAAAACATACAAAAAATTGCAAACATTCCACGATTTACAGGTCAGCAGAGAATTGAGGCAGGGGGTAGAAGGTTAAGACACAGCACATGGCTGGACAAAGGCAGGCAAGAGGTAGGCACAAGCTGAAGCCTAGGGCATTGCTCGTTGAGATGCGGGGTCGAAAGTTGGTGTACGGTGCTGCGTTTGGAGTGGCTGCTCGCGTGGGTCTACTGTTGCTATGAGGAGGGGTTGAGACGTGTGGTTTGTTCTGCACCAGATTAGCGGTATGAGGCTGTAAGTGGGCGCAAACGGGCTGCGGCAAGTTGTCGGCTAGAAGTTGCAGGGCAGCGTGGTACACGCCGGACGCTGCTTCTTGGTGCTTTTTGTACACATACAAAAAGAGGCAGCAGCCGGAGCTGTTGCCTCCAATAAGTGTTGAGTCTTTTGTGACTTAACTGAGCTTTGCGCTATTTCCTAAGTGATTGCCTTAATTAGAGCAACACAATAGCGGAGCTGCCCTCGGCCACAGTGACCTTATCTAAGGTGTTATCCATCTTCACGGTGCCGGAGCTTAATAAGAGCTCAGACTCGTCGTTGATTGGGAAAGTCACAGCCTTATCACCAAAGTTGGCGATCACCATGATGGTGTTCTCGTGACCTTGACGCAGGTAAGCGATAGTGTGGTCGTTTGGATCCTCTAAGGCCACGAAGTTGCCGTAGGTGAAGGTCTTAATGTACTTAGGATCCTTACGTAAGGCGATCAGGGTCTTGTAGTAGTTGAGGACGGAGTTTGGATCCTTCTCCTCGGCGGCCACATTTAAGACAGCGCGATCTTGGTGCAGCTTCATCCATGGGGTGGTGGTGGAGAAGCCTGCATACTCGCTGTCATCCCACAGCATTGGTACACGGCCGTGGTCACGGGCTTGATCATTTAAGACTTGCATGGTCACAGCCTCGCTTAAGCCGTGATCCTTGCAGTTCTTGTATTGATCCTTGCTCTGGCAATCATCGAGCTCGTCGATATTATCGAACTTGGTGTTGGTCATGCCCAGCTCTTGGCCTTGGAACACGAATGGAACACCCTTTAAGGTCAGGTTGACAGTACCTAAAGCCTTAGCGCCTTGAGCGTTTTGCCACATTAATGGTAACCAAGTGGTAACACCGCGTGGTTCATCGTGGTTCTCGATCACTGGGGCTAAGAAACCAGTGGTGTTGGCGGTCTCTTGAGCACCGAAGATCACTTCACGGTATTGCTTGACCGACAGCTTCTCAAAGCCGTAGAAGCAGTAGTGCTTAGTTAAAGCCTCACGAGCGGAGAAGTCGAAGATGGAGCCGAACACACCGTTGTCACCGATGAAGTCCTTGACGTTCTCCTTAGTGATACCGAAGACCTCGCCCACAGAGTACTTGTCGTTAGGGGTGAAGGTACGGGAGTTCATCTCACGTAAGAAGTTCACGGCCACATCGACGTTCTGTGCGTTCATCACGCCACAAGAGCACATGCCGTCACCGACATTGTCTGGCTCGTACATTGGGAAGGATGGATCCTTACCGATGCACATAATGGCGTCTACACGGAAACCAGCGATACCCATGTCGACTAACCACCAGTTCATCATCTTGTAGATCTCTTCACGCAGCTCTGGGTTGAACCAGTTGAGATCTGGCTGCTTCTTGTGGAAGAAGTGGCAGTAGTAGAGGTTGTCGTGACCTGGAAGCTTATCCCAGACAGAGCCGCCGAAGCAGGCACGCAGGTTGTTAGGCTCCTTGCCATCCTTGCCTTCACGGATAATGAAGTACTTGCCGTATTTGCCATTAGGATCTTCGCAGGCCTTCTTGAACCACTCGTGCTCATCAGAGCAGTGGTTGACCACTAAGTCCATGAGGATGCCAATACCGGCCTCATCAGCAGCAGCCTTTAACTTCTTGAAGTCTTCCATCGAACCAAAGATTGGATCGATATCTTGATAGTCGGCAATATCGTAGCCTTGGTCGGCAAAAGGAGACTTGTAGATAGGAGAGATCCACAGCAGATCGATACCTAAATCCTTGAGGTAAGGGATCTTCTCGGTGATGCCTGGTAAATCGCCGAAGCCATCGCCATTAGTATCCTTGAAGGACTTTGGATAGATCTGATAGGCAACTTTGCCGTGCCACCACTTCTTTTGCATGATGTACTCCTGAGGACTCAGCATCCAATCTGGGGTGCTAGGTGAAGAGTCCAAGCCAATCCGATGGTAAGGAAAAAAATCGAATCCTAAGGCAGCAGCTGTACCTGTGCTTGTTTTGCTGGTGAGCCTTGTGGCTCTTTTCGGTAGCTGTGTGCCTCGAGGTAAAACCAAAATGCTTATGCTGTGTTGAGCGTTGTCTGTACCACTGAAAGCTGAGGTAAAGCTATGGCTTTTAGTCTTTTAGTGGTGGTCTTTGGCTTGTTCACAGCGTTGCTGCTCAGCGTATCCTTTTTGTCTTGTTGGTGCCGCTCAGGGCCGGATAACACTTAGCGTTATAAGAAATCGGTGCTAATAAGCAGGAAAAGCAAGTCAACATCCAGAGCCCCCGCTCTGTCAGCCCAAGCATTAAGTCTGATTTAACTCAGATCCTTGCTGTGAGCTAAATTGACCAGTTTGCCTGCTTGGGTGCAGTGGGCTTTACTCCCTACTGCTCTTTAGCGTTTTCTATGTTACGGGTGGATGGCCAGATTTTTTTGTAACTTCTTAGCTAAAAACTACACTAAATTAACCATCTGTTAAAAAAGCATAAAAAGTTTGAGCTGCATCACAAATTGTGAAAAGCTAGAAAGCATCACATAAAAACCAACATAGGGGCGTAATAAACAGCAGAGATGGTTAGGCCATAAATGGCTTAAATTAACCGATTGTGGGTGATGGTGGCGTAAAGCATAGTTAACGAAGGTAAGGGGTGGCGGGGCTCTATGAAAGTATGGCAGGGAGAAAGAGAGTGGAAGATAGAGCACAGTCTCGGTGGTACAGAGAGCTTTTTCTACACAATTTTCGCTTTTGGGATTTGATCTGAGCTTACGCAGTATGACGCATGATGTACGACAAAGAGCGCTGTCCCACTGAGAGCTTCTTGGCTGGTAAGGCTCTCCCTAATATATGAGGGGTCAAGTAGGCCTCACCGCGCTGTTTTTCTCCTTTAGAGCAAGCCTATAGCTCGTAGAGCTATAGGCAGAGATGAATGGCTCAGGGGCGGGCGCTTAGCACTTAGCATTTGACGCTTAGTGCTTAGATGTCCAGATCCTTGAATTGCTTGCGGATCTCTAACTCATCGATCTTGGCGCGGATCTCCGCACGGCGTGCCATGGCCTGCTGGCTTGAGGTCATAGACTTCTTGCGGCAGACATTAGGTTTGTCATCTACAAGTGATAACATGCCTTTGTCTTTAGATAGGAGCTATTGTTCCTCTTGTTTGCTTGCTTTTGGTGGGTTAGCTTGATCTATCTCACGCATAGCTTGGTAGAGCAGGACTGCGGCGTGAAGTTGCCAAGCGATGTAAGTGTTCCACTCGTCAGGTTTTCCTTTTATATCGCTGTTCTCGCGATAAAAACGGATTCCGCACTCTTTGCTGGCGTCAAAAGGTTCACCCTTTACACCGAGCAATTGCTCGAGCTCCTTTTGGTGAGTAAACAAGATTTTGCCGAAGTTTTTGTCGTTAAGAACGGTTATTTCAATGCCGATTCGTAGTTGCTGGGTGCTCACTTGCAGGCAAAAGTGGTATCGCGACGAGTTAACTTTAATGAAGGCGAATTTTTGCGGTTGTGGCTTCTGCGGCCGCATAAGTTTGGAAAACTCATGATCGGCTAGAGCCGCTTTTTGGTACGTTTGCCAGTACTCTAGCTGAGTCTTACGCGTATCGTTTAGCGCATTGAGTTTGTCCGTGGCTTTTTCCGCGCGAGCCCATTCGTTAGGCGATTCAACTACGTTGAATCTTGGGGCCTTTGGGGAGTCTCCAATGCGCCACACTTCGACTTCCACAAGAAAGAATGAGCATTCGTCATCAGTATGCTCATTTAGCCATTCGATTGCCTTGCGATGCTCATCGCGAGCTTTGGCAACGACCCAGATCGCTACGTTGGCATCTTTTCCAGAAGCATAGGAGATGATTTTGCCCAAGTGGTCATGATCAGTGTCTTCCAGCTGATTTTCGATGACAACGCGGCGGTTGGTGCCTACCTCTTTGGCAAAAATATCTACAGCAAAGGAGCCAACTTCGCTTTCCGTATTCACAAGTTCTAGCTCAATGGAACAGGCTTCTCCGAGCTGTTTTAGATTGTCCTTTTGAGCGAGCCATCTCGTGAAGTCATGTGCTTCGTGGGGCCATACCTCACGAACAGGAACCTGCTCAATTTTTCCTAACTGTACTTGCGGCATATGTAATGATTCCTTAGAGGGCTTGATCCAAGCCTATAGCTTGTAGAGCTATAGGCATTATAGGCAGTGCAGAGTGGCTCTGGGGCGGGCGCTTAGATGTCCAGATCGTTGAATTGCTTACGGATCTCTAACTCATCGATCTTGGCGCGGATCTCAGCACGGCGTGCCATGGCCTGCTGGCTTGAAGTCATAGACTTCTTGCGGCGTTTTGGTGGCATAGCTGTTTTGGCGCTAGCAGCAGCTGTGTCAGTACCATCTGTCTTTGCTGCTTTAGCGCTGGCGCTAGAAGCTGCTTTTGAGGCGGCCATTGACGCCTTGCCATCAGGGGCGGGCGCTGCCTGATTGCGACTACGATTTTGGGCGCGCACGGCTTGCAGTTTGGCAGTGGCACTGGCGGTGCTTAGGCTTGAGCCTGTTGGAGCTACGTCAGCAGCTGCAGCTGACATGGCGGCACTCATGTGCTCTTTAACCCGTTGTTGCGTTATAGCATTGATAGAGGCCGCAAGGTGCTCATCAGCTGCATCCGAGGCCACTACAGGGGTAGAGGCAAAAGCTCGGGCAATGGTCTTGGTAACAGGCTCTGGATCTGCTCCCAGATCCATGTTATCGCTGTCCTCATCCTCAAACTCATCCCACTGCTCATCTGGTAAACCTATAGCCTTTTCAGCGGCCAAGGTAGCAGGCGAGGTGCTTAAGACGGTGACAATAGGAGGCATGTGACCATGCTCAGAGTTATGCCCATGTGCATTGGCGGCGCTCTGGTTAGGAGTGGCCTCAAAGGCACTAGCTGACGTTTGAGATGTAGCCTCGGTCTGATATTGAGATGAAGCTTGCTCTGAGCTCTGAGTTGCTGGTGTTATCTGTGATGGCTGCGGCTTGCTGTGCTCTTTTGCACTTAAGTTACCAGCTTCGGTACCGGTACTAGCAGTAGTCTCATTAGCGGCGTTGGTATGGCCTGTATGGAGCGCATAAGAGGCGCGTCGTGCGGCGTGAGCCACGTTTTCCGCAGTGTTAATGCTGACTTCATTAGGCACAGGACGTAAGTAATCTTCGGTAATACCAGAGCTTGGTGTCCAAGTATTACGGTTGTTCTCACGACTGTTATAGCCATTGCTGCTGCTGATACTGTTATTGTGGATAGCAGCAAGCTCCTTGGCCGAGATATTGTCACCAAGATCACTAGCCACGGAGCCTAAAGATGAGGCAAGCTCGGTATTAGCTACATCGCTACTACTGTTTTGTGAGACATTGGAGGCATTAGAGGCGGCCGTAGCGGCACGACGGGCGGCAGTGGTGCCGTAATTAACACCGATTTCCTCAAAGCTGTCATCTGGATCGCTGGCAAAAGTATATAAGCCTAAGCTTGCGAGCTTTAAGAGGTAGTTAGTTTCTTGGCCGTTAAGCGGAGGCATTAATGGATTTTGCAGCGTAAAGTCAGGCAAAGGCAGATTGATAGCACCACGGATGTTGTGATGTACCGTAGTACGAGGTAAATCAAGATCTGCAATGCCACGATCCACTGGATTGTCTCGATTGAGTTGGCTTGGGGAGAGCTCTGATACTTCGTTCTGGGCCAATGTGTCCATTGCTGCGTTCGCATCAGTGTTTGCTGCTTGGGCGGCAGCCATTTCGGCCGCTACCTCGGCTGTGCTTTCGGCGTTGGCTTGGTGCGTGATGCGACGTTGTTCGTCAATAATAGCGCGCTCAGCTGCCTTTACTGCCTCAGGATCTGTGCGGAAGCGCTTGCGGTATTTGAGAGGGGTGATACCGTACTTGCTCTTAAAGCTCTTAAAGAAATAGCCCGCATTCTCAAAACCGTGCTCGTAGGCAATATCTGAGATGGCACGTGAAGACAGCTCGATCTCTTTGGCCGCACGACGTAGACGGAGGTCGTTTAAATACTCAGTAAAGGACATGCCAGTGACACGCTTAAAGAAGCGGCAAAAATACTGGTCAGTGACTCCTAGACGGCTTGAGGCATCCTTAATGGACATTGGGCCTGCGTAGTGAGAGTCAATGTAGTTTAAGAGCTCTTTGAGCTTGTCCTGCTTAGTGCGCTTGATGTTTTGTGGCGCGTCTTTACGTGTGATCAAACCATACTGGTGGTAGATGGACAGGATCTCTAGCAGTTTAGTTTTGATCTTGAGACGCAACGAGGCATGCGTAGTGGCACCATGGTGAGCGCAGTAGTTGTAGAGCTCATCAATGCGCGCAAAAGCAGGGTGGCTTGGCGTGATCACCAATGGCAGTGGCATATTGCCCGAGAGCATGGCCTCAAAGATTTCTGATTGCACTTCATCATAGCTTTGCAGTAAGAGCATCTTAGGATCAAAGACCACTGCGCTTTCTTCACAGAAAGCAGGCAGACTAATGGTGTGCATGACGTTGCCTGGTAGGAGTAAGAAGGCATCGTCTTTGATCACCATGTCTTGCATATCAATGCTGACTTTAAAGGTGCCTTTAGTAAAGCGAACCAGCTCCGTCTCACGGTGCCAGTGTAAGGTGACACGTGATGGAAAGTCTTGTGGTACCCAGAGATAGGAGGCAAAAGGAAAGACAGAGGTGCCGTGACGTGTGCTTTCAAAGAGCTCCTTCTTAGGGTGTGGAGTAAGGCTACGACCGCCATTTAAAGGGGGCACAGCAGTGGCACTGTGGTGTAGGGCATTATTGCGTGCAGTATTACTGGCAGCAGAGTCCATAACACCAGCTAAAGCTTGGGCTACATTGGTAGAGGAGGCAGAGGTAGAAGTTGCCGCAGATAAGGTGGATGCAAGAGGCGTCCTGTCAGAGGAGGAAGAATCAAAAGCCATAAAGGCCACCTTGCCGAGAAATGCTCGAGCCCAAAAAAGATCAAAAACATGCCGCTAGGCAAAAGCAAGCTCAAGCAGGTAAAACCAGCTCGGACTTAACCTACCTTAGAGGCGTTGGAGCGGTGTGGATCGAACACCGCAATGCAAATACACTTTTGTTGGGGCCTAAGATCATGGCAAAAGAAAATCGCTCATGAGGCTGAGATAGGAAAACCATAAGAGCACGTCAGGTGACGTAAAGAAAAGAGCTCAGCGCAAAGGCTTGGGATCTCAGGCCTATACAACTACTCAGAGATCTACATCTATTGTCATATTATGCCACATAACTACACTATGTTAACCAAAGATGAGTAGTTATTTGCCAATAAGTAAGCACCCAAGACGATACAATTTGAGACTTTTATGCTGTGAAAAAGCGATTTTTATGGAAAAATTGTCTTACTTTCATCAGATTGTGTTCAGTGGTGCGCACTGGGTTGTGCTGTGAAAATATAAACAATATTAACCTTTTGCCTTAAAGGCAAAACGGGTTAGATGGGGTGCTTTTGCGGATGGAGTTACGCGAGTATAGGCGGTGTTGAGTGACTTGTGAGGTGCCAAGAGGGAGGAATGTTGCCACCTCTTGTGGGATGTGAATTTACCACGAAAAAGCGGGCGAATCTACGCATAAAACGCTATGACAAGGCGATAGGCATGAGTAAGAGTAGCTTTTATTTGTCATGTCGGTAAGGGCTAGAACAATGATTCGTGGCGCTATGAGCTAAGTCGTGGAGTATTCTTCAATATTCAGTTCAAGACGTGTTTGATATTGCCTAGAAGGCTGGTTGTTTGATCGGTTCTTTATTACTCAATTTTCATTTTTAGCACAGAGAGGGGGCGGGCGCTGCTCACATAGCCAGCGGCCACCAGCTATACCAGCAGAGTAAAGCGAGCAAAGCGCAAGCGGTGCGTGGTACGCAGTATGCGGCACGTGGCACGTGGCACGCGTCACACGGCATACGGCACGCGGCTCTGTGCGGTACTGTGTGGCACGGTTTGGCCGTGCTTGGCCGTATTTGGCAGAGCGTGCTAGCGCTTGTTTGTAGGCTTTGTCTGTGACTCAAAGCCCGTGTTTTTGGCTTTTTGCCACTGGCTGGGCAAAAAGATTGGGCCTAGATCTGGGGCATGGGGTGGGGAGAAAAATGACTTTTCGGGCTATAATTATACTTTTAGCGCAAGAACCCCGATGAATGCGGCATTCCTGAGAGTTAGTGTACAAAATAGTGTACAAAATACAGGAAGGCTATAGCGTGACAGTATGCCAAATAGATACTATATGGGCTTAGTCCATAAAACCCTGAAAAGCATGCTTGACACGGTCACGCTCTTCAGCTCGCTTGCCATTATTAAAACGGTCAAGAGTGCCAACGAGATAGCCGGTGACACGACGGATACGCTCAAATTTGAGCCCCTCGCCGACTAGCTTGGTTTTGGGGTTAACAAAAGGATGGCAGTACATAAGACCTCCTACCAGTTAAAGTGATGTGGTTAGCGAGAAATACCAGCCACATTAAAAAGCTGACTACGCTTGAGCTCACTTTCGTAAGCTTGCTTGCAGTGGTCAGAGCCCCAAGGGCTAAAGATAAAGTCAAGGAAGCGCTGGGCTGCCTTTGCATACCAATACTTTTGGCTATTGCGATAGCAGCGGCTTGACATGGTTTCATCAGGGTGGCCGCCGATCAGTGCGTTAATGAACTGGTCTAAGGCCACGGCTACATTGAAGCAGTAGTCTTTGAACTTCATAGGTTCACCTCTAGGGTAAACTTGAAATAAGGACATGCGTTGGCAGCTCTTATTTCAAGTTGGTGGTTAAATTTGAAATAAGCACTGGGATTTGCAGCTCTTATTTCAAGTTAGTGGGAATAAAAAGCCCTGCGTAATGCAGGGCTGGTGCACAGGTGCAAGGACAGGTTAAAGTCCTAGTTCCTTTAATGGGTTGATATAGCGGTCTCGCACTATCTTCTGCACCAACGAGTAGCGCGGCATGATAGTCGTGATCATCTTCTCTGGGGTCTCAAAGGAAGAGCGCAGCATCAGCTGACCGTCAGCCACAGCTTTAAGTACAGCGGCACCGCGCAGACCATAATCTTTAGCAGTGCTGTCAGTAAGCGGGATAATACCAGCTCGATCTGCGCACATGGCAGAGACTGCGATAATAGCGAACTCTACCAGCTGCCCCATATCTGCTAGTAGGTCAAGGACGTCACCTACTTCAGAGTCAATCTGGTCACGGGCCTCTTGCTTTTTAAAGCGGCAGGTTGCCTGTTCGCGTAGAGCAAGGCGAGTAGTCTCATCGAGCGCTGTCTCTTTACGGAAATCAATGTCAGGGTCTTGGTCTCCGATTTGGCTCATATCAAAGTCATCAGGGAAGTAGCGATAAACACGACCGTTTACTTCACCTAAAAAAATGGCAGGGTCGCTGTGATTAGCTAACTCTGCCATTTCTGGTTGGTCGGTGTTGGTCGATAGCCCTGAGGCCTGCTCTTTGATAGTTTGGGGCGGGTTAAAGAAGTAGTCTTTAACTGTGCCCAGTCTACCTTGCTCGACTAGCTTGTAATTTGAGTAGATCATGCTGTACACATCCTCTCAGGTCATTGACAAGTTCTGGGTGAGTATCTAAGACACGGTTGCACATGTAGGCATAGCTAGCGCTAGGACGGGCGTGTGCAAGCATAGCTTGGATAGACTTAGGGTTAGGATGCTCTTTGCGGAGCTTGCGGTTGAAGTTACGAACACTGAATTTACGTACCAGCCGGTACTCGTGCCAAGTGCGGAAGCCAGCAAAGTTAATACCTTTGCGCAGAGGTTGAATGAAATTAGCGCTTAGCTTGAGCTTTAGCTCATTGTTGATATAAGCCTCTAGCTTGCGGCTATACTCTAAGCACTTCTCTTTAGTCTCTCCGATGATGACAATATCATCAACGTAGCGGATATATCGCTTGATACCTAAAGTGCGCTTGGCATAGTGGTCAAGGCGATTGAGGTAGATGAGACCGAAGAGCTGTGAGAGCATAGCACCTACATCCAAGCCTACATTAGGAGCATAAGGCGTGTAAGAGTTCTCGTTAGGCACTTTGCAGACAAAGGCCATGCAAAGGCTTAGCACCTTGGGATCGTGAATCTTCTTGGTAAGCTCTTGGTACAGGATACCGTGGTCGAGGTTGTAGTAAAACTTACGGATGTCCAGCTGGAGATAGTAAGCGTCTTTTGAACTTCCGCGCACAAAATCCTGACAACGGTCGGCAGCCTTGAGGGTTCCTTTGCCCTTACGGCAACCATAGTTATCAAAGATAAAGCTCCGGTCGAAGATGGGGTAAAGGTAGTTATACAACCAGCGTTGGACTATGCCATCTTTTACGGTAGAGGCATGTATTTCTCTGGTCTTTTGGCCGCAATTGCAGAAGATATTGAAAACAAGAGGGGGCTCGGGCTGATACGTGCCTTCGATTAGCTCTTTTTGAAGATCCACCAACTGGGCGGCAAATAAGCAACGAAAATCGAAGTAACGAGGCCGGTATTTCTTACCTTTAATGTGATCTAGAAAGGCGTCGTGTAGCACATCAAAAGCAGTGAGGAGGTCAAAGGGAATTTCCATAAGCAGCTTCTAGTTTG
>DXEV01000197.1 GCA_019114785.1 Candidatus Anaerobiospirillum pullistercoris
AAGCCAAGGCCCGCAAAGGCGTCTCAGAGTCCATTACCTCTGAGCTGGGGCGCAAGACCAAGAGCCCTAAGTTTAAGAGCGAGGCCGCAGCCGAGAGTAGTACTGTGTATGGCGAGATTAAGAGCAGCAAAAAGCTCAGCTCTAAGACCGCTAAAAGTGCCAAGTCTAAGGTCTCTAAAGGTACCAAGGGCGCTAAGAGCAAAGATGCTATTGCCAGCAAGGGCAACAAGCTAAAGAAAGCTTCTGTGCCTAAGAAAAAGGCTCTTCTTGCTCAAGAGAGCGCCGCCACTGGCTTGCCTTCACCTCAAGATATCTACAAAGAGCCTAAGAGTGCTAAAGGTGTTAAGGGCAAGAAAGGATCTAAGCTGACCAAGAACACTAAGATCAAGGCTGCAAAGGACACTAAGGCTGCCAAGTCCACCAAGGCGAGAGGCTCAGCTTCTGTCTCTGGTAAGGGTATTGCCAGCAAGAAAAAGCCAAGTGCCAAGACCATCAAAGGTCTAAAGAGCTCTAAGGCTAGTAAGAGCCATGTGAGCAAGAGTAGTACTCCTGAGGCACCACGCTCTCTGGCTGAAGATGCAGAGATCCTGCAACGCTTTAAGAGCCTCATGCAGCAAGAGCAAGAACACATTCCTGTTAACGATGGGCCGATCTATAACCCATTTGATGCCGTGGATGATCCCCTTGGTGGCATGGGTGGCCTAAGTGGCATGGGTGGCAGCAAACCACGCTCAGCTCATAAGAGCGAGGTAAAGGTGGTGGTACGGCGCAAGCGCACATTGGTGATCCCTCCGGAGGTTGCTGATGCGCATAAAGCCATGCTCGCTGAAGCCGCCGCAAGTGCAAATACGGCTACAGAACCCGCCCCAGCTACTACCACAGCCTCTACCACAGCTTCTACCAATGCTGCTGAATCAGAGGCAGCAGTTGCTACAGTAACGACAGCACCAGCTCCTAGTGTTATCGCTACCTCAGCTCCTGCCACAGCCCCTACTGCAGTTCCAGATACGGCCACAGCAACAGCCCCTGCTACAGCTACAGCCAGCGATGCCTCTGAGCTGCTAGTAATGGATGCTGAAAAAACCGCCTTAGTACGTGCTGCAGCCATGATCTACCCTGATGAGGTGCCTCAAGAGGCGCAAAAGGTCGCTGCCCGCACTTTAGAGAGTGCTGCTAAAACGGCGGATACCGTTACACCGGCCCCTCAGGAAGAGAACATGATCACCCAGCAAGTGATCACTGAGACCGAAAGCACCATTGGTAAGGACACTACCGTTAAGGTAAAGCGTCGTACCTCGCGTAAAGTTGCCGCTGCTGCTGTTACTGCCCCGACCGATTCTCAGGCCGCTGCTCAGAGCGCAGCTGTAAGCACTGCAACTACTGAGACTCAAGCTGAGCCTGATACAAGTACTGACGTCGCTGAGGCTTCTGCTGCATCCACCGAGGCCATTCTGACTCCAGTCAAACCTGCAACCAAGGCAAAGAGAACAACTAAGGCTAAGGCTGCAGAATCAGCTCCAAAGGCTGCTGAGCCAACCCCAGAGGCAGAGGCTGCTGCTGCAGAAACTGCTGCTAAAACAGCTACCGAAGCTGCTGCTGAAACCAAGGCTCCGGTACGTCGTACCCGTAAAAAGGCAGCTACTACTGCCACAGTCGATAGTGCTTTGGACAGCGCAGCTACTCAGAGCTCAAGCACCACTGCAGAATCAACTGATGCTACTGGGGTGCTTAGTGCCAAGCCAGCAGAGCCTGTAAAAAAGACAGTACGTCGTACTCGCAAGAAAGCTACGGCTACAGCCTCAGCTCACGAGTCTGCAACCGAATCAGCCTTAGAGCCAAGCTCTGAAAACGTGCTGGTTCCGGAAAAGGCTACTGAGCCTGCTCCAAAGAAAACAGTGCGTCGTACCCGCAAAAAAGCAGTAACTACTGACACAGAAGATGCTACTGCTGATACTGTGGACACAACCAAGAATGCTGACGCCTCGGCTCCAACTGACAGCGCGCAGAGCGCCGCCACTGCAACCGATACGGTGTTAAGTCCATTGGAGGCTACTGAAACTAAAAAGCCAGCACGCCGTACACGTAAAAAGGTAAGCACTGCAGATGCTGGTGCAACTGCAGATGCCTCCTCAGAGGCTGATTCCACCACGGAAGCCCCTGCGCCTGTACGTCGTACTCGCTCGCGCAAAAAGGACATTGCCCCTTAATCCTATGTGATTTTGGAGCCCAACTAATTTCATTATTAACTTTGATGGCGCTTGCAGCACCCGCCCCACCACGCTAAGCATTGCTTTTGCTAAGCATTGCCCTGATAGCGTAACTGGATGTGACCTGCTGTTTTAGGCTCAAAGCCAAAAGGTTAGAAGTACTTCTATGCCCCATATTGACGACGTCAAAATGATGTTAACCGCTCTCCTCAAGGCCAGCAAAATTAACCTGAGCACTGAGGATCGCGGCGACTCCCTCAAGGCCGAAGATGGCTTTGATAACGATAATCCTTTAGCGCAGACTGAGCTCTACCGCGACGAGCAAGGAAACCGTTTGCCTAGCAAATTGCACGTAGTGCCTCTTTTTGGCCGTCCTGTGATGCCAAGTCAGATCAGCTCTGTGCAATTGAACATTGAGTGGTTGGATGTCATCACTGAAGTGATCAGCTCCTCCCACCACACCTTTGCCATGTTTGCTGTAGGAGAGGATCAGGTTAAGCGCAATAGGCTCTCGACTAGTGATTTTCCTCAGACTGGTACTGTTGTCCGTTTACTCTCGGCCCGCTCTGGCCCAGATGAGATCGATATTATCTGTGAGGGTGTACGTCGTGTCAGCATGATCGAAGTCGTCAACCCTCAGATGAACTTAGCCCGTGTGCGTTACCCAGAGGTTGAGTACAACTTAGCAAACCCAACCACACGCGATAAGATCTTTTCCAGTACCAAGGCCATCCGTCAGAGTCTCGATAAAGCTGTAGCTTTTGAAAAGAAGTTACAGGACATGCTCAAACAGCATCGTGAATACGCTCAGAGCTTAGGTCTGCGTCGTCGCATCAAGGAAAGACCACTGCCTCCACACAAAGACAGTAAGATGCGCGAGTTTGGCTTGCCTGATCTGCCAATGATCACGCTGGATTTTGAGTATTACCTGATCCACAACGAGCACGCTATTGGTCGTATTTCGCGTAATAAGCTCAAGAGCATGCTGGAGTTCTTAGGCATTAAGGACTTAAGCGAGAAGCAACAGGAAGAACTGGCCATTTTCTTAGCTACCCCAAGTACTAATGAAATGGAGCAGTTAAACCAGTACGCACGCGATATTCAGGCTTTCTTGGCAACTCGCTTTGATCAGATCCACGCTGATCTCAATAAGATGCCAGAGCGCTCTATTGAGCTTGCGCGCTCACTGTTTAAGTCTAAGCCAGACAGCGACGCTGCTGACGCAGACACAGCTGATGCTGATGCTGCTACTGCCGACGCTGATACAGCTACTGCCGATAGCGACGATAGCGCTGACTCCGCTCACGATGCTGCTGACGCCGCGATGTCACCAGAGGCTGCTTCTGATGAGGCTAACACTGATGCTGACAACGACACCGCTGAAGAGCACGCTGAGCACAAGCGTCCTAAGACCTTAAGTGAGATCAACCTCGAGGGTATTGCCACTGCTTGGCAGGGCTCCGGCTCGCTCAATGGCAAGAATGAGAAGCAATTCCTGATCGGTGACAGTGATCACAACGGTGTCAACCAAACTGCCAACACCTCGGTCAATCAAGATCTGCTGGCCAAGATCGCAGCTTTATTAGAGCCTCAAGCTAATACCTCCACTGAGCACAGCGATACTGCTGCTGATTCTGAGTCAAATACAGAAGATGAAGCTACAGCTCAGCGTCGCAATCAGCTCTTCTCTCTCATTGCCAAAGTTGGCCAAGAGGAAGAGCAAGCCATGCAACGGGCTCAGGAGAAGTTTAAGGATGCTGCCATCAAGGAGATCTTGAGCAACGTCAAGCAAGCTCACGACGATGACAGCGATGAGGATCATGAGGTCGTTAAAGGGCCAAATATTGGCTTTATCAACGAAGACACCTCAGTTGTTACCTTTATGCCTGGCCACGAGTCCTCAGAAGAGCTCTTATTGCGTTTAAATGAGATCCAAAAAGAGCAAGAGCAGTTGCTGGAAAAAGCCAGCAATAAGGCTAGTGGTGCCGCAGGCGAGAACACTAGTGATAGCAACAAGCTCAATGCCATCAACAAAGGCTCTCTCTCTGATCCTTCATCGCTTGGCTATGACCAGAGCAATTTAGGCATCAGCATCAATGGTGAGCCACTGTCTTCTATCCCTGAAGGTCATGAGCCTAAGATGATCATCGGTGACAATGTAGCCACCGAAGGCAGCGGTATGGAAACCAGCATCGTCATCAATAATGACGATCAACAGATGCCAGATGATCTCAAAGAGTTCTTAGGCTTCTTAATGCAAGGCAAGGATGCCGCTGATTTCAACAGTGACACCGCTGCAGGCGATCGCGCCAATCGCTGGAGTGCACTGCAACGTGCCGCTATGATCCGCAGCAAGCTGGCCAAGCTTTTAGGTGGTAAGGTTGTCTTTGGTGTCAGCGAGCTCAACGAAAAGCAAGATGGAGCGCAAAAGGACGTCGAGTTACGTGCTTATTGCTTAGGCATTACCGCTGCTTTACAAGAGCTGATCCCGCTTAATCCGATGATGACAGACGAGATGCGCCAATATCTTGCTCGTTTTGATATGAGCAATCCATCTGTATTGGCCGATTGCGCTGCCTCCATCACCCAAGCAAAGCCAAAAGAGCTGCAAAAGGTACTGGATACTATTCCACTGTTACCACGTCTGAAGATCTCTTTTGAGTTGATCACGCGTGAGCTCTCGGCCGCTAAGCTGCAAGACAAGATCAAGCTGGCTGTGGCTGAGAAGATCCAAAAACGACAAAAGGACTTCTTCTTACGCGAGCAGCTGACAGAGATCAAGAAAGAGCTAGGCTTAAGTGCTGACGAAAAGGACTTAGATGTCGAAAAATTCCGTGAGCGCATGAAGAAACTCACGCCACCAGAGCACATTAAGAAGCGCTTTGATGAGGAGCTCTCTAAGCTCTCGATGTTAGAGACCTCAAGCCCTGAGTATGGCATCACGCACAACTATCTTGATGTCTTAACCACCATTCCATGGGGTAAGCTCAGCAAAGAAAAGCTGAGCACAGACAAAAACGGCAGCCATGCTCTCAGTTTAGAGCGTGCCCGCAAGATCTTGGATCAAGATCATGAGGGCTTGCAGGACGTTAAAGATCGCATCATTGAGTTCTTAGCTGTAGGTGCCTTAAAGGGTCATACCTCAGGCCAGATCATGCTCTTTGTGGGCCCTCCTGGTGTAGGTAAGACCTCCATCGGTAAGTCTATTGCCCGTGCTCTGAACCGTCCTTTCTACCGTCTGTCTTTAGGTGGTATTGATGACGTCTCTGAGATCAAGGGCCACCGTAAGACTTATGTCGGTGCTATGGCCGGTAAGATCGTCGCTGCCTTGCGTGAAACCAAGGTCATGAACCCAGTGATCATGCTCGATGAGATCGACAAATTAGGTCGCTCTTATCACGGTGATCCTGATTCGGCCTTGCTGGAAACCTTAGATCCAGAGCAAAACAAGAACTTCCTTGACGTGTACTTGGACGAAAAGATCGACCTGTCGCAGTGTCTCTTTATCTGTACTGCTAACAGCACCGATACCATTTCGCCTCCACTGCTGGATCGTATGGAGCCAATCCGTCTGTCTGGCTATATTGCCAAGGAAAAGTTTGCGATCGCTAAGAAGCACTTACTGCCACGCGCCTTAGACGAAGCTGGTATTAAGGGCAAGCGCAGCATTCAGATCTCGGATGAGACCTTAACCACCTTGATCGAAGGCTATGCCCGTGAAAGCGGTGTCCGTAGCCTCGAGCGCGCTATTGCCAAACTGATCCGTAAGGCCGCAGTGCACCTTGTGGAAGGTGAGAAGAAGGTGGTGATCCGTGATGAGGACTTGGAAGAGTACTTAGGCACAGCCCCATTCAAACGCGAAAAGATGCTCAAAGGCGTGGGTATTATGACCGGCCTTGCTTGGACAGCTTCAGGTGGTGTGACACTGCCAGTGGAGTCCATTGTCACTAACCACGACAACCAAGGCTTTAAGCTCACTGGTTCTCTGGGTGACGTGATGAAGGAGTCGGCTAATATTGCCTACAGCTTTATCCAATCGCACTTGGAGCTCTACAGCAAGCTGAAGAAAGACACCTCTTTCTTTAAGAAAAAGAGTGTCCACCTGCACGTACCTGAGGGTGCTATTCCTAAGGATGGCCCATCAGCTGGTGTCACCATGGCCACTTCGTTGCTGTCGCTGGCTTTAAACGAGGCTCCACAGGAAGGCTTTGCCATGACTGGTGAGCTGACCTTAACGGGTCATGTATTACCAATTGGCGGCCTCAGAGAAAAGGTGATTGCCGCACGTCGTATGGGGCTCTTTGATCTGGTGATCCCTATTGGCAACGAAGGCGATGTTAAGGAGCTGCCAGAGCAAGTGCGTAGCAATGTCACCTTCTACTATGCTGACGTGTATAGTGATGTGGCTTACACCTTGTTCCCAAGTGTCCGTGAGCACTTAAAGCAAAACGGTTATAGCGCTCCACGCTCCGAGCACTTCGACGCCGAAGGCAAGAGTGAGCAAGCAGCCGAAGCTGCCAAGGCACCGCCTAAAGCCGCTAAAGCCAAGGCACCAGCTAAGGTCACTAAGGCCAAAGCCCCTGCTAAGAAGACTGTAGCTAAGGCTAGCGCAAGCAAGTCTAAGGCAGCTAAGGCCACTGCTGCCAAGGCCCCTGCTGCAGCACCGGCTGCCGCTCCTGACACAGCCCCAGTGGCCACGCCTGCCAAGGCCAAGGCTAAGGCAAAGCCAGCTGCAAAGAAACCGGCAAATAAAAAGCCAGTGGCTAAGAAGACTACGACCACTCGTCGCAGCTCTAAGAAAAAGCCTGACTCTGAGGCCTAAACCTATCAGCAGATGCGGTATTTGTACTGCAGCTACCCCTGCAGCTACCCAAGGTCACGATTTTGGGTGGCTGCCTGATGGCTGCTAGAGGTACATTAGGTAAGATCCAAAAAAATAAGCAGCTCTCTGTTTTTTTCAGGGGGCTGCTTATTTTTTGCCTAAAGCTCTTGTAATGAGCAGGCTCAGGCTAGCTGACAAAGACCAAGCTAAGGCTTGATCTGCTCTTGAGGCAGCATCTGCTGCAAGGCCTCAAGCACTTGAGAGAACGGGATCAGCTCTTGCTCTAAACGCAATCTGGTGCCGTACTTATGCGACACTAAAGCCTCATAGCAGACATACTCCTCTGGCAGCAGATGCTCTAACACTGCCACCATCTGATCCTTTTCCTGCACCCAGAACTCTTGGTTACGCAAGAAAGTATCAGTGCTCATCAGCATAGAGCGCACACCAAGATCAGCTGCTTTAAGCGCCCGCGCCTCTTGCTTGTTACCTTCAAGTAAAAGATAGGCACAACGTGAGCGCAGCATGATGGTACGCAGGGCATTTAAAATGGCAAAGCCATGCGTATCCAGATCGCCCCAATAAATCACATCCTTTTGCGCTAAGAGCTTTACAGGGCCTAATTGCACCACGCTATAACCACTGCCAAACACCGCAATAGTGTTACTGATCTGAGGCAGACTTAAGAAGCTCACCTCATTTTCGCAGATGATGATGTGCTCAAAAGGCAGATTCAAATGAGCAAAAGCATCTAAGGTCAGAGATAAGTCCAAAGAATGATCAAAGCCATTGGTGCACAGCCCCAGTTTAATCTCAGGATCTAACACGCGCAGACGTACCATCTCAGGCTTAGACTTAAAACCCCAACGCTGCGTAAAGAGATTAATACCACGCAGACGGCGATCAGCGACAAATGGAGCCTCGTATTTATCGACGGCGTTTAGCATCTCCTCTAAATTAGAACCATCATCGCCTTCTGTCTCAAAGTCCATATCAGCTTCGAGATCTACCTCGTCCCCTGATTCTTCTTCACCGCCCTCAATAAGCTTAGCTTCTTTAGCAGTTAGACTCTTGCTTAATAGCATAGCCTCTATCTGCTCACCACGCTTGGCACACAAAGATGACAACTGCTGACGCAGCATATCCTCACTGTTAGCATCATTCTGAGAGAACTCCTTCTGTACAGAATTGATCTCATTAAAAGGAGCTCTGACCAAGGATCCAGTGATCGCAAGATATGGATAAAGCGAAGAGTAGATCGCTCTACGACGCTTTTGCGGTAAACAGAGATCTAAAAGCTCATTAAGCAAGCTGTAGTTGCGCTCAATGAACTTGGTGTCCATATGAGGTAAGGCTAGCTGGCGATAGTAGATATTAGGCGTCTTTTCCAAAGAAGCCATATAATCCACAAAGGTCATGGCCACCACAAAATCTGAGCCCATCTCACTGATCTGACGAGCATGCCGTTGCATGAAACGCGAAAGTCCACGCTGACGCAGCGCGAATGCAGGAGAGTCCTCTTGTAAGGCTGGATATAACGGCTTAACCACGAGCTCACAGATCTCATCAAAACAGCGAAAAGATCCACGAGGCCAGTGCAAAATCAATGATCCCTGCACGCCATTAGACACATGCCCAGCTTGGTGCTGCAAGGCAGCATCCTTGATATCGAGCACCTGCTCTAAAGTAGAGGTGTTGAAGCGCTCAAATGCGGAACTGCTTTCTGCATCCGCATCTTCTATCCCATTATCTAAATCTGAATCCAGTATTGGCGCGGGGCAATTGTCAGGAGCTACGAAATGCTCAAAGGCATCACGATTGGGAAAACGCACAGCAGTTAAAACATTCTGCTCTCCCAACATCGAGCGAAAACGACGTGGGATCTTCACTAAATAAGGTGCTAATGGGCTGCGCTCATAGCTCTGCTGCCACGCTTTGACCTGATATAAATGCGACATCAGCTCTTCATTAGTTGGAGCCTTTAACCCGATCTGATAAGGATATTTATCCTTATTCACTAGCCGTAAAAAGCTAGCCTCGCGGGTATACTCGCGCTGCAGCTTACTTTTCAGCTTCTCATAAGCTAGCATGAGCCCATCTTCCTCAAACAACAACGCCCCAAGAACTGATCCCAAGCAACAAACGGTCAGTTCTCGTATATCCATCCACTTACAACAACATTCGATCTTCACAGTCAGATCTATGGGTTATTCTAACACCCTTAGGGCCATGCGTCTATCAAACATACGCTTACATACAAGCATAATAAAATTATTAGATATGCGTAAAACTCAATTGCTCTAAAATCACCCTAAAAAAATATTCCGGTATTTCTAGATGAAACAAACAGCTCTCAGCAGTCGCGCGTAATATCGCGCCAAATTGCACAAAAATGCACAAAATTGCGCAATATTAACCAAATTTCCTCAGATTTAGCCGAAAAAACCAAAGCTGAGCCCGCTCTGGAGCCGAGCTAGGCTGAACTGAGGGTAGCTTAGAGCCTTATGACCAAAGGCATTGCAAACGAGCTTCGGCCTCTGAGGTAAAGCTAAGCGTAGAGCCATCGCTAGCAATGGTAGCAATTACCGGAACGTGAGTTATGGACTCAATCATGCGCAAGTTGTCTTGGTGCATGAGATCATCTTCTTGGTAGCGATTCAGGATCACGCTCATACACTGTGGCTTAATGCGATGTAGCTGCAAAGTCTGCATAGTGGTGGCCACATTGTTAATAACACCTAAGCCCGCATCAGCCACTACCACTACTCTCACGCCCAATACCGAGTCATGCAGAGCACGGATCAGGTCTAAGATCGTGGCACATTCAGCTTGCGGCTGACTGAAAGCGGCTAAACGCTCTAACAAAGCACTATCGCTTTCGGCAGGCTGTTTTGATTGTCTAGCTTGACCAGCCTGACCTGCCCCCTGCTCCCCTGCTAACACAGCCACTGTATCTCGTGCTGTGTGCGGACAATGCTGCAAATCCCAACAAAGAGGACAAAAGATACCGCCACTGCCCTCAATTACCAGCTGATTGTACGCAGCAAATACCCGTAATAAGTCAGAGATCACCTGCTGCAGATCGATCTTTTGACCTAAATGCTGGGCCGCTAAATGTGGAGATACCGCTTCTTGGAACAAATAAGAGGTTAAGGTCTCATCAGCTTGCGACAGACCTGCTTTACGCTTGATATAGCCTGCATCTGACTGCGCTAAAGACTCAGCACCACTGATAGCTGCCTTATAAAAGCCCACTGCGCCGCCCTGTAGCAACTGCTGTTTTTCCTGCAAATACTTACAAAGCACAGCCGTCACATAGGTCTTGCCCACATCCGTCCCAGTTCCCGTCATAAAGATAGGCACATTACGGGATTGTCCCTGCAAAAGCTCACGGCTACGGAGCTCATGTTGGCCCCATTGGCCTTTAAGCCACAGTTCATTGATCCCCTCGGCCAAATAACCTTTATAACCTTTTTGCTCCATATACATCTCCAACTAAAACAGCCACACTGAACAAGACAGCAATCTGTTAGTGATATTTACAACAGTTTAATCGTAGAAAACAAGGATAGTTTATAAGCAGTATATTGCC
>DXEV01000198.1 GCA_019114785.1 Candidatus Anaerobiospirillum pullistercoris
TGAAAACAACAAGCGCTCTCATATGCGTGTTCGTGTTGAGCACGCATATGCTGCAATGAAGCACAACCTGTCCTTTAAGCCTACCTCTAAGTCTACGACTTGTATTCGAGGAGAGTGTGACTTGGCCGTAATGGCTTATAATGCAAAGCGTTATCAAGCCATTAAAGATGGCAGAACCGTAGTTCCTAAGACCTATAAGGGCGAAACAAATAAAGCTGTATTAGTGTCTGGTCAGTTAGAGGTGGCTAAGGCTGCAAAAGCAGGGTATTTCCCTCTAACTCCTCCAAGTCCTATTTGTTCTGTCCAAATTGGTGCATTGGTTAATTTATAACAGCTCCCTCATGTCTATTTCTCACTCATCTCAGTGGCAGAAGTCTGATCTGACACCTATTACGACCAGTTTGGCTGATTTCAGGTTGATCCGCCAAAGGCAGTATTTGTTTGTCGACAAGACTGCCCATATCTACAAATTGCTCAACGAAGATAAGGTCTTTTTGTCACGACCACGCCGTTTCGGTAAGAGTTTGCTGCTCTCGACTATTAATGAGCTTTTCACTAATGGCACTAAGAACTTTGAGGGTTTAGCCATTCACGACCTCTGGCAACGCCCATGCTTACCTGTGATCAGTCTGTCGTTTTTTGGCCTGAGCTATCCTCAAACTTTTGAACAAGATTTGTGCTCAATCCTGCGAGACGCGTTTTCTCTAGCAGGCTTTGACGATGCTCTCTCCATTAAAACCTCATGTTTATTAGACCTCACTGCGGAGCTCAACCGATTAACCAAGCATGAGTTAATGGTGCTATTGGTGGACGAGTGTGATTTTCCGCTCTCTGCCAATCTTAACAACCTTGAAGCTTTTGAGCACAATAAGGTCATACTTCGTAAGTTCTATGCGTGGGTACGCTCCTTACGCAACGTTGAGTTTACGATGTTCACCGGCATCGGTCGCTACCAAGACACTTCAATGTTCACAGGACAGGACATCAATGACATCTCCCTTGATCCGAGGTTTGCTAATTTGCTGGGCTACACTCAAGAGGAGTTGGAAGGCTATTTTGCTCCTCATATCAACGTAGCAGCCACTTTGCTCAAAATCAGTGAAGAGCAATTACTGGATAGCCTCAAGCTCCAATATGATGGCTTTTGCTTTGATCGTGATGCCAGCACCTCGGTCTATAACCCTATTTCGATCAATAACTTCTTTAAGCAAGTAGTAGTTTCTCCTGAGAGCGTTCCCGTTTTTGGATCGTATTGGATGAGTAGCTCCAATGCTGCTCCTGTGCTGCGTACCTTTTTAGACCGTAAGAAGCCAAGTCTGACCTTCCTTGACGACGTAAAAGACTCAGGTATTGAGATCAGCCAAAATGAGCTCAATAATGCCTATACTTTCGACGAACTGAATTTTAATGTGGTACTGACTCAAACTGGCTATTTGACCATCAAAAAGGTCATCAAAAACTCCCAGATTGTCACCGCGCGCACATATTCGTGCTCTTTTCCAAATCAGGAAATCGAGCAAGCCTATGTCGATATCTTTTTCCGCTACATCACGCAAAGCAGCCATATTGTCCATGACAGTTGGCTCAGCAAAGCAACACAAAATCTGCTACAAGCTTTCTACCGGCGGGATATTGAGCAGGTGGTCACTGCGCTCAATTGCTGTTTATGCTCTATTCCTTATGACCTGTGGACCAACGCTAAAGAAGCGACTTACCGCACCTATATTTGCTGGTGTCTCCAACTTGGCGTCACGAACGAGGTTCGTTCCGAAACCGTAAACAATCGCGGCAGATCAGATCTTGAGTTCACGCTCAACGATTGCACTTACATCATTGAGCTCAAACGCCTCCCACAACAGCAACAACAAGATCCAAAAAATGCGGTTAAATTGGCAGATGTAGCTCAGCAGCAAGTCTATGATCGTGGTTATGGCTTTAATGACCAAGTTGGTTATGACACCAAGCGCTACGGCTTGGCCCTCGTGGTATCAGAGCACAGTCGCCAGATTGAGTATTGGCGATATTTCGATGGCACCCACGTGATTGCTGAAAATGCAGTTGCCCCTATCAGCATGGAAAATCCACCCAAGCAATCTCAATAGCTGCACCACCGGCCAAGTCAGTACAGTCACGATTGACAATTTTCGGTTTCTGATTTTAGCACGTAGATCTACAGGTTACTTCGATGTACGTCGACTTGATGGGCGCGTATTTCTGCAGGCGTTAACTATTAAGAAACTGCGCTTGCTGCAAAAACGCAAAAACTCCCGCTAACTGACATTTTTGCAAGTTTTGCCAGTTCGCGGGAGTTTTGTTTTTAGGGGCCAGAGCGTCTATGCCCACAGGGCACTATATCTGTAGAGCTGCTTTAGCGTTGCTACTTAGTGGTCGTCGCGCAGCAGCACAGCGGTGCGGAGATCCAGTGGGGTGGCACAGTCGAGGCTCACAAAGTATCCATCACCAGGGGCCACGTTAGTTGGATTGCCATGCTTGTCACACAGAGAGCTGCCATCCAGAGTAATTGGGCCTTGTGGGGTGTAGATTAAGAGCTTGGAGTCGCTTTGGAAACGGTTCTTAACGCGGATATAGAGCTTTCCTTGCTCCTGTTTTTCGATCTGACCTACGATCTGCCACTTGCCTGGTGATGGGGTATTGGTATCGTAGTCTTGGGTCTCAAAAGCGTCGTGTGGCTCTAAAAGAGCAGTGGTGTAGCTGCGTGATGGAATAGAGTCGACTATTGTCCAAGACTCAGCAGGGATTTCTTTACCTTGGGCCAGAGCATCAATAGCTAAGCGATAGGCGCGGGCGATACCACCGGCATAGAAAGGCGAGCGTGAGCGGCCTTCGATCTTGAGGCTATCAATGCCCATATCCATTAAGCGCTTAATTACAGGAAGAGCGCAGAGATCCTTGGAGTTCATGAGATAGGATCCGTGCTCGTCCTCTTCCATTGGCATCCACTGACCCTCGCGGTGGGAGCTTTCTTCGATCTCGGCATAGAGGGCGGGGCTGTCTTTTTGGTCTAAGGCGCTGCCCGTGCAGGCACTGTTGTCAGTGCCAGAGCCTGCATGTGGAATAGTCGTGCGCGAGAGCTGATCAGCAGTCGCAATGGTTTGTAAGGTAGCGGCATCTTCTAAGTGCAGCTTTTGGGTGCGGTAATTCCAGCGGCAGGAATTATTACAGGCACCGACATTGGCGTCACGACGGGAGAGCAGACCAGAGATCAGACAACGGCCAGAGACAGCAATACACAGCGCACCGTGCACAAAGACCTCAAGCTCCATATCAGGACAATCCTGACGGATCATCTCAATTTCGCTGAGGGAGAGCTCTCGCGCTAAGATACAGCGCTTAACGCCTAGTTTTTGCCAGAATTTGACCGTACCAGAGTTAACGGTATTAGCTTGGACGCTTAAGTGTACAGGGATCTCTGGGTAGCGGTTTAAGGCAATGTCGATAAGACCAGGGTCAGCCATGATAAAGGCATCAGGCTTTAAGGCAGCGATTTCATCTAAGGCTGGTAAGAAGGCACTGGTGCGGCGCATGTGAGGGATCACGTTAAGCACTGCAAAAAACTTTTTGCCATGCTCGAGGGCGTAGTTAATACCTTGGGCAAAATCCTCACGGGTAAAGCCATTACCACGGACACGCAGTGACCAACGTGGAATACCAGCATAAATAGCATCAGCACCATAGTCACAGGCCATATACAGGTGCTGGAGACTGCCAGCAGGGGCTAAGAGCTCTGGCTTGCGGCTGATAGCACCACTGCCAGAAGAGATTTGGGCGTCAAGAGTGTCCTGATAGGTGCGTCCACCTAACAGCGCAAAAGGAGAGGAAAAACGCATGGCTTACCTAAGTTAGAAAAAATGGGCACCCCGTAAGCAGGCGGGGCCAGCATGAGCGCTAGCTGAGCTAGCGCTTAGCCACCGCACGGGTGTATGGCATAAGCCATGAGAGCATGGCATATAGCGCCATGCGTGGCGAGTGCGGTGAGAGGGGCGGGCGCTGTGATACAGCGTAGGGGCTTTACTTGTCGCAGTCGAAAGCCTTAGAGATGGCAGCGACGAGATTTGTTAAGACCTCGCCCTCAATGATGACATTAGCTTGTAAATCAGCCAGCTTGTCATCAGTAGGTTGTGGCAGATTGTGCTCTAAGAACTGATCGTCTAAGGCTAAACGCTTTACCGTGAGATCGGCACTTAAGACGAATTGGGCACAGTGATTAAAGGACAGCTGTAAGTCGGTGATGACCTTACCGGCCTTGATGTGAGAGACCACTTCATTGCTGGTGAGATCGTCCTTAGAGACACGAACCGTACTGCCAGTATCGTCGTTGCTCTTTAAGACCGCATCAAATCCCAGCTCAAAGCTTTCAGGCAACTCTTTGGTGGCGACAAAAGAGGTTAAACGATCCTCCACGACGCAACGTGGCTGGAAGGATTTTGCAGGGAAAGTGGTTAAAGCCTTACGCAGAATGGTAATGGCATTTTCAGCACGCTTGGCAGAAGAGGCAGAGACTGCCACAAAGCCATATCGGGTGTTGATCCACATAAAGAGCTCACGACGGGTGGTAAAAGCCTGAGCCATCATCTTGTCGATCAGGGCTGTCTTTAAAGCCTGCTTTTCGCTCTTCTTTAAGGCACGGTTGAGCTCTTGCTCACGGATGTCGATCTCATCGGCTAAAGCCTGATTGACGATCGAGGATGGCAGAAGCTTGTTTTCCTCGGTAAAGCGCAGGAAATGGTTTTGATCGTGACTAAAGACAAAGGCATCGGTGTGGCGACCAAAGACTGGGCTAAAACCACACGAGGACATTTCTTTTTGTGTAGTTGGCTTGAATTGCTCAGCAGCGATCTTCTCATTGAGCAAAGTCTCGTTGTTAAAGATGCTCTTTAAGCCGTCATCCAAAGCAACGGTGTATATGCGGGCGTTTTTAAACCACATGGCCTAAATCTCCAGAACAAAAGACTGTGCTCAGATCGCAGGGGGAGGCGAAAGGGGCACAAAAAGACACAAAATTGCGTAGATCCTACAGATTCAGCCTCGATCTGTCACCTATTTTTGCCCAATAACAAGCGCTACGCTGAGGTCATTTGAGCTTGCAGCAGATCTTGGAATTGGGCTTGAGGTGGCAGAGGCTTTTTCTGAAGAAAAAGCAAGGAAAAAGCA
Organism: Candidatus Anaerobiospirillum pullistercoris; assembly: GCA_019114785.1. Taxonomy (GTDB): domain Bacteria; phylum Pseudomonadota; class Gammaproteobacteria; order Enterobacterales; family Succinivibrionaceae; genus Anaerobiospirillum; species Anaerobiospirillum pullistercoris. The sequence goes on from DXEV01000198.1 coordinate 5,173, forward strand.
AGGAAAAAACAGGCTAAAATCAGCGTTTTTGCCTTACTTTTCAAGGCTTTCGGGGGTATAATATAACGTTTAGACGTCAAGAAAAGTAGGGGCAAACAGATTAATTTTGTTGTGGTCTCAAGTGCTTTTCTCTGCTGACCAAAAAAGCAGGAAAAGCTAAGCTGAGATGTACTTAGCTTAATTTTCGCCACTTGGCGCTCCGGAGCGAAGGCATCGGGTTTTTCGCAGCTGTGCTAGCCCATAATCTAGTTTTCTGCGTCTCTCTGGGCTATGATAGCCCTTTTTGCGATACGGGCAACTTCACGTTATTAAATGCGTCAATGGGCCCATGCACATCAGCTCTCGGCATTGCCGTTTGCTTCAACTTGACGCTTTTTGCGTAAATTACACAATTACAAGGAGGCTCTTTGGGGCCTCTTGTGCGCTATGGCACCTTAATTTAGCTCACGGTGCCGTTTGTCGTTGCGTATTGCCCTTAGGTTAGCCTTTATTGGGAACTTAGGGGACGAGACGACAAAATTTGGGTCTGGGCTTTTACCCAAGCTTTATCGGCCATGGAGGGCTTATAAGCCCCAAGGGCTTGAGGTCTTTCTGGAGTTTGCTGCTCTAGTGAGAGGGCTTAGGTAAGAGCCAAGACCAGTCATTGTAGCTAAAGGCATAGAGCCGCAATCAAGTATTGGGCTTGTCCGCTGCTGAGGCGGCTTGAGCAAGCTCAGTAGGGCTCTTTTCGGTTGGTTTCTTAAGGATTCGGTATGGCAGATCAGACCCACGAGCAAGAACAGCAAGATGTAGCGATGACCTCTGCTTCTGAGCAAGCTCAGAGCACGGAGCAAGAAAAGTCAGTAGATTCTGCTGTCTCTGCATCTGACGATACTCCTGTGGAGTATGAGGGTGCAGTACAAAGTACAGTGCCAACTGTAAAGCTCGAAGATGAGTTAAAACAGTCGTTTATCGACTATGCCATGAGTGTGATCGTTGATCGTGCTCTGCCTGACGTGCGCGATGGCTTAAAGCCTGTGCACCGTCGTGTGCTTTACGATATGTACGATCTCAAGATCTGGCACAATGGCCCTACCAAAAAATCCGCCCGTGTGGTCGGTGACGTGATCGGTCGTTTCCACCCACATGGTGATGCTGCCGTGTACGAGACTATTGTGCGTATGGCCCAATGGTTCTCGATGCGTGCCCCTCTGATCTACGGTCAAGGTAACTTCGGTAACTTAGATGGTGACGGTGCCGCCGCCATGCGTTATACCGAAGTGCGCATGACTAAGATCGCTGAGATGATGCTCCAAGACATCGATAAGGAGACGGTTAACACCTATCCTAACTACGATGGTAATGAGCAGATCCCAGAGGTGCTGCCAACCCGTTATCCAAACCTCTTGGTCAATGGCTCGGCCGGTATTGCTGTGGGTCTTGCGACCAATATTCCACCTCACAATTTAGCTGAGGTGATCGACGGTACTTTAGCGCTGCTGGCCAATCCTAATTTAACCTTAGATGAGCTCATGACCTATATCCCAGGCCCAGACTTCCCAACCGGTGGTCTGATCATTTCCTCGCCTGATATCAAAAAGGCCTATGCCACCGGTCGTGGTCGCTGTGTGATCCGTGCTTGTACTCACGTTGAGACTGATAAGCAAGGCCGTAGCACCATTTACGTCGATGAGATCCCTTACATGGTCAATAAGAGTGCCATTGTCAAAGAGATCGCTGAGTTGGTGCGCGAGAAGAAGATCGAAGGCATTGCTGAGGTTAACGATCTGTCTGATAAGGACAATCAAGTACGTATTGCCATCGACTTAAAGCGTGATGCCTACGAAGAGGCTGTACTTAACAACCTCTATCAGCACACCTCGATGCAGAGCTCGTTCTCCTTTAACGTCATTGCGCTGGTCAACAATCGTCCAAAGCAGTTATCGCTGCTTGAGATCCTGCAAGAGTTCCTTAAGTTTAGACGAGAGGTGGTTACTCGCCGCACTGTGTACTTATTGCGTCAGGATCGCCGTAAGGCTTTCTACAATGAGGGCCTGATCGTCGCTACCAGCAATATTGAGCGTGTGATTGAGATCATTAAGGGCTCTGATAATGCCGAAGAAGCTCGTGCTCGTCTGATGCAAGAGGAGTGGGGTGGTTCGCAAGTAGCTTCGGTGATGGAGTTTGATGACTTAGGCGAGAATATCTGCTTGCCTTTAGGCATCGATCCAAATTGCGGTCTGCATGTCCACGCCACTGGTGCCGATGAGAGCAAGCCTCGTCATGAGCTGGCTTTAGCTGCGGCTGCAGGTACTCTGCCTAGCACCTATCACCTCTCTGAGGAGCAGGCTCGTGGCATCTTAGCACTGCAATTACAGCGCTTAACTCACCTTGCTACCGATGAGATCAAGGCCGATTACGAGAATCTCAAGCGCAATATTCACGATTACTTAGAGATCTTAAACAGCACTGAGCGTATGAATGAAGTCATTCGTACTGAGCTGGAGGAGGCCAAGAACACCTTCCGCGATCCACGTCGTTCGACCTTCATCAATGTGGATGGCTATATCTCTAAGGCTGATCTGATTTCCCGTCAGGCCGTACTGGTAACTCTGTCCCATGAGGGCTATATCAAGTACCAAGACCTGTCGCTGTATGGTGCCACCAACCGTGGTACTAAGGGCAACAATGCCGCTAAGCTCAAGGATGAGGACTATATTGAGACCTCAACCGTGTGTAACAGCCATGACAACATCATGTGCTTTACCAATAAGGGCCGCTGCTTTGTAACTAAGGTCTATGAGCTGCCAACCTCTAACAATCGTACTTGGCGTGGCCGCCCAGTGCAGAACCTCTTTGACCTACAAGAGGGCGAAGCAGTGCGTCGCGTGCTGCCTTTAAGTGCAGAGGTTGAGGCTCAGATCGATAGCACCTATATTGTGTTTGCTACCGTTAAGGGCAGCGTCAAGCGCTCGGCTTTAAAGGACTTTAAGAACCACATTAGCCGTGCCAATGGCTCTGGTATTAAGGCCATTAACGTGGCTGATGACGATGAGCTCATTGCCGTTGAGCTGTCCCATGGAGAGGATGACATCCTGCTCTTTACCTCCAATGGTCGTGTGCTGCGCTTCTGTGAGTACGTCAATAGCCAGAAAGCAGGTGACGCCGATAGCGCCGATAGCGCTGATCTTGCTGATGCAGCCGATACAGCCGAGCTTGCTGATGTCGAAGTTGCCGATAACGACAGCGATGCCGAGAGCGAAGGTGATGAGGACAGCTTATCCGATAGCGAGCGTATCGCTAAAGAGCTCAATGGCCTGCAAAACTACTTAGCCTTACGTAAGAGCGGTGGTGGTATTCGTATCAGTGGCCGTGCCGCCGGTACCATTAAGGGTATTAAGTTAGCTAAGGGCGCTAAGCTGGCCGGTATGATTGTGGTGTCTGAGTCTGAGCTGGAAAACGAGAAGCTCAACTACATTCTGATCACCGAGCAAGGTGAAGGTAAGCGTGGTCGTTTGATCTCCCTGATGGGTAAGCGCCGTCGTGGCAGTCAGGGTATTGCTTGCTGCTCGCGTGTAGCCCGTGACGAAGTGGTTGTGGGTGTGATCAGTGCCCACGAGGATTCGGATTATTTAGTCTTCTCCAATAATGGTAGCCTGCTGCGCTCCCATGTGTCGGATATCTCGGTACGTGGCCGTAATGCTGGTTATATGCGCATTAAGCGTATTGATGAGGACGAGCACATCATTGGTCTGCAAGAGATCCCACCTGAGGTGGTAGCAGCGATCGATGAGTCAGCCGAAAAGCGTCGTTTAGAGGCAGCCGGTATGTTAAGTGAGTCCAGCGAGGCTGAGGCTGATACAGAAACGCAGGCTGCAGAAAAAGCCAGTGCTGCTGCCGATCTGGATTTTGAGGACGGTAGCGAAAACGCCCCAGCCGCAGAAGAAAACGACGAGCTGTAATTATTTTTAGGTTTGGTTTGGTGAAGACCACATCGGAGCTGAGCTAGTCAGCTTGCAGCGGGCCTTTGGGGCTCGCTGCGCTGAGGCGGCTTGGCTTTGTCTGTGGCCGATAGAGAGCCATCTTTTAGTCCACCATTTTTGTGGAGGTTGATGCACCCATGAGAGTTTGGAATTATAGTGCAGGCCCTAGCATGATCCCTGAGTCGGTCATGGCTAAGGCTCAAGCTGAGTTTTGCGATTTTGAAGGCTTAGGTATCGGTATCGTTGAGATGTCGCACCGCTCGGCCGAATATACCAAGGTGGCTAATGAGGCTCGCGACCTGCTGCGTGAGCTCATGAATATCCCTGACAATTACAGCATCCTCTTTGAGCAGGGCGGTGGTCGTGGTCAATTCGCCGCCATCCCTCTCAATATCCTGCCTGAAGATGGTTTTGCTGACTACTTTGTCACTGGTCACTGGTCACGCTGTGCTTACAAAGAGTGCGCTGAGCGCTTTGGTAAAGCCGTGCTGCATGAGTGCGTGTTTAAGAACGATGATGGCTACTATGAAGTCGACCACAGCAAGATGCAAGTTACTCCAGGTGCCGCTTATGCTTATGTGTGCTTAAACGAGACCGTGAACGGTGTGGAGTTATTTGAGCTGCCAGATACCGGTGATGTACCACTGATTGCTGATATGTCCTCAGATATCCTGACCCGTCCTGTGGATGTCTCAAAGTTTGGTGCCATTATTTTCGGTGCCCAAAAGAACGTGGCTCCAGCTGGCTTAACCATTACCATTGTGCGTAAGGATCTCATTGGTAAGGCCCGTAAGTATTGCCCATCGATTTTAGATTGGGCCGTGCTGGACAAGCACGATAGCATGTACAATACGCCAAATACCTTTGCTTGGTATATGGCTGGTTTAGCCTTTAAGTGGATCAAAGAGATCGGCGGTACTGAGGCTTTAGAGCAGCGCAATATTGCTAAGAGCAAGCTCTTATACGATTACTTAGACTCCTCTGATTTCTATCGTTGCCAAGTGGCTCCACAAGATCGCTCTCGCGTGAACTGCGTCTTTAACCTCAAGAACGAAGATCTCAATGCCGAGTTCTTAGCTAAGGCCAAAGAGCAGCACCTGATCGGCTTAAAGGGTCATAAGGTCTTAGGTGGCATGCGTGCTAGCATCTACAATGCTATGCCATTAGAGGGTGTAGAGGTTCTGGTTAAGTTCTTACGTGAATTTGCCGACTCCCATCGCTAATTCTGGCCACAGGCAAGCAGGAAAGCAGGCCTATACCGATAGGCCTGTTCAGGCTCATAGGCCACGCTGAGCTGTACTGTGCCTAAAGCCTACAAAAACCTACAAAGAGCATCGTTGCTATATTCCTCAAACCTAGCCCAATAGGGA
>DXEV01000199.1 GCA_019114785.1 Candidatus Anaerobiospirillum pullistercoris
TTGATTCCTCCCATGGCCATTCCCAAGGCGTGTTAGATCGCTTAGCTTACTTACGTAAGACCTACCCTGAGCTGCCAATTATTGGTGGTAACGTGGCTACTGCTGAAGGTGCTATTGCTTTAGCTGAGGCCGGTGTGGATGCCGTTAAGGTCGGTATTGGCCCAGGTTCTATTTGCACCACTCGTATCGTAACCGGTTGCGGTGTGCCACAGATGACTGCTATTGCTAATGCTGTGGATGCCTTACGTGGTAGCGACATTAAGGTGATCGCCGATGGTGGTATTCGCTACTCTGGCGATATCGCTAAGGCCTTAGCTGCTGGTGCCAACTGCGTCATGGTCGGCTCTATGTTTGCCGGTACTGAGGAAGCCCCTGGTGAGATTGAGATCTACCAAGGCCGTTCGTTTAAGTCCTATCGTGGCATGGGCTCTTTAGCTGCTATGTCCAAGGGCTCTGCTGATCGTTACTTCCAGTCGGACAATGCCGCTGATAAGTTAGTGCCAGAGGGCATTGAGGGTCGTGTAGCCTATAAGGGGGCTTTACGTGGCATTATCCACCAGCAAATGGGTGGTTTACGCTCCGCTATGGGCCTGACTGGTTGCGCTACCATCGATGAGCTGCGTACTAAGGCTCGTTTCGTTCGTATCACTGGTGCCGGTATTCGTGAGTCTCACGTGCACGACGTGACCATCACCAAGGAAGCTCCAAATTATCAGAGCCACTAGTTCTCTGCTAACTTAGTGGTGAGAAGAGTTAAGTGCGCTGTCGCGACTTAACCTCATATCTTTAGCCCATATCTTTGAGCTTTTGCCTCAGGATATGGGCCATTCCCTCCCAGCCCTTTTCTTTTTCCTGCAATATCCAGCAATGGGCTGACTCCTCAATGGGCTGAGCGTAGACAACTAAGCTTAAGCTGAAGCTGAAGCTTAAACCGAAGCTGAATCAGAAGCTTTGCATTGCGCTAAGCCGCTGGGCTCGCCGCTCTGGTGCGAGCATGGGTGTTCTCTCTATTTTTACGAGATTTACTGCATGAGCAATATTCATTCAGAGAAGATCTTGATCCTCGATTTCGGTTCGCAGGTGACGCAGCTGATTGCCCGTCGTGTGCGCGAGATCGGTGTGTATTGCGAGATTTATCCTTTTGATGCTGATGTGGAGCGCTTAAAGGCTTTTGCTCCTCAGGGCATCATCTTATCCGGTGGCCCAGAGTCAACCACGGAAGCAGGTTCACCACGTGCTCCTGAGTGGGTCTTCAATGCAGGTGTGCCAGTGCTTGGTATTTGCTATGGCTTACAGACCATGGCAGTGCAGTTAGGCGGTAAGGTCGAAGGCTCTAACTTACGTGAGTTTGGTTATGCCGCAGTAGATCTCAAGGCTCCATGCCCATTATTTGATGGCTTAAGTGATCACGATGGCCAAGCTCAGCTGGATGTGTGGATGAGTCATGGTGATAAGGTCACTGCTTTGCCAGAGGGCTTTGTGACTGTGGGCTCGACCGACACCTGCCCATATGCCGCTGTTTACAATGCTGAGCGCAATTTCTTTGGTGTGCAATTCCACCCAGAGGTGACTCATACCAAGCAAGGTGGTGAGATGCTGCGTCGCTTTGTGATTGACGTATGTCATTTACAAGGCCTGTGGTCGCCAAGCGCCATTATTGAAGATGCAGTGCAGCGCATTCGTGAGCAAGTTGGCAGCTCTAAGGTGTTATTAGGCTTATCCGGTGGTGTGGATTCATCGGTGACAGCTCTGCTCTTACACCGCGCCATTGGAGAGCAATTAGTCTGCGTGTTCGTGGACAACGGCTTACTGCGTCTGAACGAGGGCCAGCAAGTACAGGAGATGTTCAAGGGCTTAGGCTTAAACATCGTATATGCCGATGCCTCTGAGCGTTTCTTATCTGCCTTAAAGGGTATTTCTGATCCAGAGGCTAAGCGTAAGGCCATTGGTCATACCTTTATCGATGTCTTTGCTGATGAAGCTCGTAAGTTAGATGGTGTGGACTTCTTAGCCCAAGGCACGATCTATCCTGATGTGGTGGAATCTGCCCAGACTAAGAGTGGTAAGGCTCACGTGATCAAGTCGCACCACAATGTGGGTGGTTTACCAGAGGACTTAAAGTTCCAGCTGGTGGAGCCACTGCGCGAGCTCTTTAAAGACGAAGTGCGTAAGATCGGTGTTGAGTTAGGTCTGCCAGTGAAGATGGTGCAACGTCACCCATTCCCAGGCCCAGGCTTAGGCGTGCGCGTTTTAGGTGAGGTTAAGAAGGAATACCTCGACTTGCTGCGTCAGGCTGATGCTATCTTCATGGAAGAGCTCAACAACAGCGGTTGGTACGATCAAGTCAGCCAAGCCTTTACCGTGTTCTTACCAGTGCGCTCTGTCGGTGTGATGGGTGATGGCCGTCGCTATGATTATGTTGTGTGCTTACGTGCAGTGAAGACGATCGACTTCATGACTGCTAAGTGGGCTGAGTTGCCATATGAGCTCTTAGGTCGAGTCTCTAACCGTATCATCAATGAGGTGAATGGTATTTCCCGCGTCTGCTATGACGTATCGGGCAAGCCACCAGCAACCATTGAATGGGAATAATTCATGGACTCCAAAAGCTGTTGGCTTAGCTGAAAGCTCAGCACTAACAGCTTTGTGACCTTGGGGCCAAAGATTGGCCCCAACGAGAAAGGGCTACTCAATTCTTGTCATTGGGTGGCCCTTTTTACTTTTCTGAGCCAGAGTATGCCTATGGCAGATGGAGCTGGGTAGCAGGCCATGTGCAAGAGCGGCTCAGTTTTGTTGTCGCGAGTCCAAACTCTGAGGGCTTAGTCGCTATCTTCTGGTGCCGCATATGGTTGATAACCTACGAGCTCTGGAGGGTTTTGGGAGATCGTGGCATTGGCAGGCCCAGCCGACATGTTAGGAATTGACGGATCTTGGGGCATTTGGTTGGCCATAGGAGCCATAGGAATAGCATTCGGGTTGGCCTGATTTTCTGGGTAGCCACCGCCATTGAGCTCGTTGATCTCCTTGCCTAATAACTCGTAAAGCAAGATAGCCTCATTGAACGACATAGCAAAGCCTTTACCAGTGCACTCATGGTTAGGGCCCCATTCACGGAGGTCGTATTTGGCTATGCCATGATTCCAGATGATCAAATTGAGCTCACGGGTTTTTCTGCTAGTCGAGTTAGGGTTAATGATGCCGATGTGCTTGACGATCTCGCGGGTAACAGTGCTTTTTTCTTTGTTACCGTAGGAGCCCTGACGGTTGTAAGAGCCGTTGTAGGTGTTGTTATTGGCGGATGAGCCGTTGTAGCGGCTATTACGCGAGTAGTTGCGAAATTGGGAGTTATTACCGAAGTTGTTATAACTGCCATAAGGTATGGTGTTTTGCCCACCTAAGGCTTGGGGAGGGTTGGTCATAGCACTCTGATTAGCCTGCATAGGCGGCATGGCCGGTATATTCTGCTGAGGAGGCATCGGAGCCATTGGGGCCATTGGGGCCATAGCCTGCACCGGTTGAGTAGGGGCAAAGTAGTTGTTAGCGCCCACGTTGCCCATACCGCTGTTAGGAGGGGTGCTCACAGGATTTGAGTTGCCATAGAACCCATTACCTTGGCCGTTAGGGTAGGCAGGCGTTGGAGCGGCGGTAGGGTTAGGGGACATAGGGGCAAATTGATTGCCCTGATAGGCTTGGTTGTTATTGCCCACAGGAAAAGAACCCTGCATCTGATTAGGAGCAGGTGAGTTGTCTTGGCCTTGGTAGGCTGGGGTGTTGGGAGAGGATTGGTAGTTAGGATTAGATTCAGCCATCTTAGTATTACCGGTGCTTGCAGAGATCGGAGTGATAGGACTTACTGAAAACTGAGTAGATGGACTCAGAGTATTCACAGCCGAAGTCGGGTTAGGAGCTGTGGTGTTAGCTGAGTCGGGAACAGCATGGGCTGAGGTGTCTATGCTGTTGGTCTGTGAGGTACTGGCAGCGGAGCCGGATGCGGAAGCAGGGGCAGGCGCAGTAGTTGGGTTTGAAGCTGAAGCTATACCAATATTCATGTTGGTATAGGTGTCAGAGGCCATAGCGTTAGTAGCGTTGGTACTCTCGACAGTAGCCGAGCTGGTATCCGCGCTAGCATTGGCGTCAGGCGCAGTAGAGGTATCCGTGTTGGTGCTCTCAGCAGGGGTAGAACAGGCATCCGCGCCAGTATTGGCGTCAGGCGTAGCAGTGGTGGTTGTGTTACTACTTTCGCCAGAGACGTCAGCGACGTCAGGGGCTGTACCGGCAGCTGGAGCAGTAGTTTGCTCTGGGCCTGTGTCTTCTGAGACGGGATTTTGGGGCTGGCTTTCTTGCGGGGCATTGGCGTCGAGCTCCGACGTCGGTATGTTACTCACAAGATCACTGGCCCCAAACATGATGTTGTTTGAGGAAAGCTTATCCATAGATGATTGTGGCGCGGATCCCTAAGAATCAACTCGGGGCACAAGCGCCGTCTCCTTTGGTCGCGTGCATATAGAGCAGATCGATTGCGCACTAGCGGTAAAACTACGGAGCGCTTCGATCTATTAGAGGTCAGGTAGTGCAAGGAAAAGCAGTTTCTGGCCTGTCTGCTTTTGAGCATAAGCCCCTCAAGTTATGGCTTGTTTCGTAACTGTTTCACTCACACGCAACTAAGGCGTGACAGCCGCATTCGACCGTGCAATTTTTTCTAAAAAAATTTTCAGGTGGTTTCCGCCCCATAAGATCAAGGCTTAGCGCTAGTCTGGTTTCTTCTTCTGTTTGCAAAGATGCGTATACGCGCATAACCTAACTTTTTATGCCTAAGAGCTCTGGGCAGTTAGCCGTGGCGCTGCAAGCTTATTCCTTGGCCTTTATAGGCCTCTAGCAGGCTAAGGCCTTATATGCCTCATGTGCCTACAAATTGTGAGCAGGCCGAAAGTAGGGGCCTTAGGCCTACTCACGGTGCTATTTCTTTGTTTTGCCAGCAGGGTGTAGGGACAGTGATGAGGTGGAAGCCACCCATCAACAGCAAAGTAGGGCCCCAAGGTGAATGATTTGACGCTGGTGGCTTTGGTGGGCCATGGGGCCTCTGGGGGTCATGGGTAAAAGTGGGGGCCTTTGGTGTAGCTAGGATTGCGGTTAAGTGTGGGCCTGTTTTGTCGCGGTTTTGCTTTTTCTATGCCGCTTGGCTGCTTTTAGACTGTCCGTATAATTTTGCAACATGTGCCTTTTTCTCATGATAGAATGAATCTTGTGAAGGAGTCCCCTTTGTCTGATCTCCCTTGGTTGTGGAGAGCGATCTGAGGGTGATTGCAACTCAAATGAACGTAGTGGGTTCTCGGCGCTACAAAACCTAGACTTGAGCTTATGCTCAATGAGCTCCATGGGCTCCATGAGCTCCATGAGCTCTATTGTCTAGGGGATGTCCTAGGATTTGCGGCCTAGGCTTTAAGTTTGCTGCATGCTGCTTGCTGTTTGCTGGGAGGTCTGCCGCTTACGGAAACAGTGTTTCCGAGACTTTTTTGGGGATAACAAGGTTATGTACCCTGACATTGTGCCTAATGAAGGTAATATCCAGTTAGTCCAAAACTCTGGTATTCAGTTCGTCGACTACGACGTCATGGTCGATTGGAAATCCAAAGACAATCTCAGTGTGATTAGAGCCATAGAAGAAGGTTACTTCAAGAAGTTCCCTGGCTCTAAAGATGAGCCTTTAGTGCGCTTGGTACCAAAGTTCAGCACTGAGGTCTCTTATTGGGATCCTTTAAGTGATCGCGTGGTTGATCCCTCAACTGCCAATTACACTGTCCGTTTGCGTGATTCCTTAAAGCTCTATAACGGAGTTTGGTTCCCTGTCCCTTATATCCCTGAGCATATTGATGAATCCCACTATGGCCCAATCAATTGGGTGCGCGCTCGTATTGTCAAAGTTACGGATCAAGCTGCTATTGATCAGTATCTGATTGCTCATGGAGAAAAGCCAGTCTTAAGCCCAAATGCGGTACAGTATGACGAGGCTTTAGCCCCTTCCCAGACCTCTTCTCTTAATGCTTCTATCTCTTCGACTTCAGCTGAAGCTCAATTACCACGCAGTGCTTTTGCGCGTGTGGCTGGCGCTTTTAATAACGTTATTGGTGGTGGCAATGGCAAAGAGCCACGTGAGTACTACCGTGTAGTGCTGGCCTTTGACACCAACACCCAAGAGTACGATGACTTCAGTGGCTACTTTGCCCCAACCGAGCGTGATGTAGAATCTGGCATCAACTTTAAGCTTGGCTATACTGCCGATAAGTGTCAGCCTTTCTTAAAGAGCGTGAACGATGGCCTGCCTTGGGTCAATGAGTGGATCCAATCTGTTTTCCGTGATCTCTACCGTGAGCGCGTCGAGCCAAAGATCTCTCGTGAAGAGCTAGATGGCCTCATGGAGCAAGAGCATGCTCATGAGTCGCACTATCTCAATGTGCTAGCCTTCATTGGTTTCATGATCAATCCGGCTCCAGTACGCTTCATTGCCAACCACACGCGCAATGTTTCGGTTGGCTCGTCTAAAGTCGTGGATGTCAGTCTGATCCTTGATATCGGCAATGCTCGTTCCTGCGGCATTATGGTGGAGAATCACCCTAATGTTACCCGTGGCGATGACGACTTTTCTGATACCTATGTGCTGACTTTGCGCGATCTCAATGCCCCAGAGCAGGTGTACAACGAGCCTTTTGTCAGCCGCATTGAGTTCTCTAAGCCTGATTTTGATTATGACAATCGCTCAGCGCGCTCGGGCCGTCCTGATGCTTTTAATTGGCCGTCCATGGTGCGTGTTGGGCCAGAGGCCGAAAAGCTTTCTGCCCACCGTGAGGGCAATGAAGGCAGCACCGGCTTAACTTCACCTAAACGTTATCTGTGGAATACCGATCCACTGACCAATGATCACTGGGTCTTTAATAACTACTCCTATCTGATCGATAGCAATCAATTGCGCACCCAGCGTAAAACGCAGACTCAGCGTGCTTATCTCAATACCATTGGTACTTACTTCAATACTGAGGGTAAGGCCTACTTTGCCTTAGATAAGGACGATAATTGCTTCGATAACCTCGAGTCGCGTTATTCCAACCATTCCACCATGACCTTTATGCTCATTGAGATCATCTTGCAGGCTATGGTGCAGATGAACTCGGTGGCTCAGCGTCGGCAATGTAATTCTAGTGATGCGCCACGCCGTCTTAAGGCCATTATTCTGACCACGCCACCAAGCATGCCAGCAGAGGAGCGTGAGCTCTATCGTGCTTGTGTCTATGAGGCCATCGGTATTTTGTGGAAGAGCTTAGGCTTTGATCAGAGCTCACCACAGAAGTTCTATTTTGGTAAGAATCGTGATGCCAATGACGACTCTGTCCCAGAGATCAACCCTCCTGTACCTGAGATCTATATGGATTGGAATGAGGCTGAGGCTGGTCAGGTGGTCTACATCTACAACGAAAGCCAAAAGGTCTTCCGTGGTCACTGTAAGGACTTCATTCGTTATTTGCGGCGACCAACGATCAGCACTCGTATTGCCGAGCGCTTAGTCGATGATGAGGGTAATCCTTTGCTGTCGACGCGTATTGCTTCGCTGGATATTGGTGGTGGTACCACTGATCTGGTGATCAAGGACTACACCTTTAAGGCCAATGAAGCCGACAACGCCGCTGACATCATTCCTAAGGACGTCTATAACGACGGCTTTAAGATCGCCGGTGATGACATTCTCCATGACCTGATCAAAGAATGTATCATGCCGCGTTTGGCCTACACTTTAGTACGTCATGGCATTAAGTACCGCCCTGTGTTGCAGCAGTTGGTGGGTGAGAACAATACGGGTAATGTGCGCAATGAGATGCTCCGTGCGCAGCTGACCCAGCAGATCTTTGTCAAGATCGCTTATAAGATCCTGTTCCACTTAGAGCACTTAGATCCTTTAGCGGTCTCGTGCAAGGTGGTGGGTACAGTGCAGGATTTCATTAACGATACCGAGAGCAATCCGTCTTTACCAGTTACAGTGAAGCGTCCAGGGCCATATGAGCAGCCAAATCCAGAGGTCGTAGCCTTTGTGGACGGCATTATGGGCCGTTACCTCAACGGCTTTAAGATCATGGACTTCAAGCTCTCCTTTGACATTGCCCAGATCAATCGCGCCTTGGTCGCCGGAAGTAAGTTCAATATTGTGCGTGTGCTCTCTAAGCTGGCCGAGGTGCTTGCCTCTTACGATTGTGACTTGCTCTTGCTCACTGGACGTTCGTCCAAGTTACCGGCAATCCGTTCGTTCTTTATGCAGCGTCTGTCTTTGCCAAGCTCACGCATTTTGCCAATGCACACCTATCGCTGCGATACGTGGTACCCATTTAAGCGCGATGGCGAGTACATTGGCGATCCAAAGACCACGGCTTCGGTCGGTGCGCTCTTGTGTTATCTGCGTTTGTCGCACGATAAGTTCCCTAACTTCCGCTTCTATTCCTACCCAGAGGATGTGACCAACAATGCCCATTATGTGGGTATTTTGGATAACTCCAACATGATCAGTGATTCGTCGGTGCTCTACAAGTACGAGTCGTCCAACTTGGTGGCTCGTAAGAACATGACGAATGAGGAAGACGAAGAGTCCAATTTCATCCCATACAAGCGCGATGACGACGCCTTTAAGACGCAGCTTTCGGTTGAGTTAGGCTATCGCTTGCTAGATGATCCTGAGGTTGAGGCTACTCCGCTGTATAAGATCGAGGCCTTCAATGACGTGGAGGAGATCCAAAAGCTCAAGCAAGCTCGTGTGCTGAGCTATAACGATCTGACCCGCGAAGAGATCACGGCTCTGTTTGACCAAATTGAGGATCCTGAGGTCTACAACAAGTATCACTCGCAGGTGATGCCGCTGCTGGAGCGTTATGAGCAGTTAAAGCAGGAAGCTCAAGCTAGTGGCCTTGCTGACACCACGACAAATAGTGGCGATTTGGCGCAGCAATTCCCAGTGCTCGATGTGCATAGGATTGCAGCTCAAGATCCTGTGGTCATGGATTTAAAGGTGCGGCTTGAGAGTGAGCTGCAAGCTGCGGCTCAAGCTGAGGCTGAGGCTCAAGTGGAGAAGCCTAGCGGCTTAAAGAGCCTCTTTGGTGGTAAGGACAAGTACGAGCAAGACATGCAAGCGGTACAGAGCGCTATCTTCCAAGAGCGTTATGAGACCGAAGTGACGCAAAAGCTGCTTGATTTTGTAGTGCAACAGCAGCAGCAAGATCAGAGTGAGCTGCAGGCTCTGGAAAATCAGCTCCATTCGCTCCTGAATGAGGCGATTGATGCCAATATTGAGCAGCTCCGTCTCAGCTGTGAGCAGGGCTTTGAGCAATTGCGGCGTAAGCTCGATATTGAGCGTGTGCAGTTTAAGGTGACGCTGAAGACGGTCAATAAGCACTCGCCTTATCCTGTTGCCTTTATTAAGGCCAGCTTGCCGCATTTACGGCAGGTGGAGACCTTCCAGCTGGAGCGCGTCGAGATTGAAAACTCCAGTGGTAATTTCACGCGTTACTTCAGAATGTACCTTAAGACCATCTCGGGGGCTAAGGTGAAGTACTTCATGGATAGCGGTGCCATTGATCTCAATGGCGTTAACCCTCGTTTTATTCTGTAGTTTCATCCACACGGTCTGCTCCGGATCTCTCTATTTGTTTGTTATGAGTTCGAGTGCAGGCCGTAATGAGAGCGAGTTGATTAAAAATGCAGAAAGTGCAGCAAGATTTTGCTAATGCCGCTCATGCCGCCAGTTTGGCTAGCTTGTGGGTGGAGCGTAATCAATCTTTAGAACCAGAGTTGCAAGATATTGCACCTGACGTGTTGGTGAACTTAGGACGTGCCACCACCTTGGCGGGCTATAGCGTGCAGAATTTAGCCCATCGTCCTACCATCGGTTTGTTTGGTGCCTCGCAAGCCGGTAAGAGTTATTTGGTGTCCAGCCTTGCCGCTGGCCCTAACGGTAAGCTCTCTACGCACTGGGATCAGGCGGAGATTGACTTTATCCGCCACGTGAACCCATCTGGTAATAACTCAGAGGCCACGGGTTTTGCTACCCGTTTTACTCATGAGCATCATGCTAATCCTGTGGGCTATCCAATCGAGCTTAAGGTCTTAGGCGAGATGGAACTGTGCATGATCCTCATCAATGCCTTCTTTGCCGACATCAATCAAAGCGACGTCAAAGTCTCGGATAACGAAGACTATTACCTGAAGCATTTGGATCAGTGCGAGAGCTTTGTAGATCACGCTGTGGCTCAGCAATTTATCACTTATCCTGACAAGTTGTTGGCCTCTGGGGTGGTGGTGGCTGGTGCCAGTGGCACCGGTGGCACCGGTAGCGCTGCAAGTACCGGTGGCGCTGCTGCCGGTGGCGCAGACGGCTCTAATAGCACCCTTAATCTCATTGGGCCTGCTGGCTATGACTACTTTGTGGCCGGACGCACCATCAATGTAAATGGTCAGGTTGAGTCCAATTACATCTACCCTGAGCAGGTCTTAGAGTTGGCAGATTATGTGACCACTAACTCCAACGGTAAGTTAGGCGGCCTTGATGCTATGCCTAAGTTCTGGCTGCGTTTAAGCCGGATGCTGCCTTTTATGACCTTAGAGGGCCGTATCAAGACTCTGAGCATTTTCTGGCAAAACTTAGCTGTCTTTAACGAGACTTATCGCACCTTAGCCACAGAGCTGCTGAGCTTACGTGGTCATAGCGTAATCTTTGCGCCAATGCAGGCCTTTGTGACGCCAATGCCAGATGGTAGCTTAATGCAGAATGCCACGGGCACCATCATGCACATCACGAAGCTCTCGACGATGTTCCGTGACACCGCTACCCTCACTTGCGCTCTGGCCCGTCCACGCGAGAGCTCAGCCTCAGGAGAGCTGGAGGTGGAGGCCACCGTACAGGTAAACGTGTCGCGTTTAGCGGCCTTAGCTCTGGAGCTGCGTTTTAACCTCGAAAGTAGTGGCTCCTTAGATAAGTTTGATGTGCTGGATCTGCCTGGTGCACGCTCGCGTGACGTAGTGCTATTAAAAGACGTGATCGACGACAGTGCTAAGTTCCAACCTGGCAAGCCACTGGACGATGCGATGCAGATGCGCGGTTCGGAGTTCTTCCGTCGTGGTAAGGTCGGCTATTTGTTTGAGCGCTATGCCCGCCGCAATGAGATCGATCAACTGCTCTTCTGTATCGGTGTGAATGCGCAGCAAGACGTGACCACGGTGCTCACCATTCTTTCTGATTGGGTCGAAAAGAATGTGGGCGATAGTCCTGCCTTGCGTGCCAATAGACCAAATCCTCTGACCATTATTCTGACGCGTTACGACGAGGTCTTTAATCGTCAGCTGAAGAACCTCAAGAACAATCTGCCTTTGGATATGAACCAAGAGCTCAATATTGCGCTGAACCGTATCCAAAAGCTCAATTGGTTTACTGAGTGGACTCCTGGCAGACCATTCTCGCGCGTGTTATTAGCCCGTAAGCCTAATTTAGGCGACATCAACCCATGGATCGACTTTGATCCTGCCACCTCTCAAGAGCTAGGAATCAGTGCCGATAGCGTTGCGCAGATCGAGCAGATCAAGGCCCAGTTGCTGAGTGTGTCGGACTTCAATGTCCACATCTCCAATTTTGCTCAAGCCTTAGATAACGTCTTAGCCTTAAATGACGGTGGCGTTAAGGCTATAGCTGAGCTGATTGCCACGGTGGCTAAATCAGACAAAGAGCGTGAGTCGGCTCTTACCTATAAGGTGACGCCTTTGCTGCGCGAGTGCTTTAACGAGCTGTCGAATTTTGCTACTCGTGACAGTGCACAGGCTTTAGAAAAGGCCAAGGTGGAGAGTAAGGCTCTGACCTTAGGTCTGCTGCAATGTAACGCGATTGCCCCTTGCTTTGATCTGCTGAGAATGCAGCTGGAGATTGATCCGGAGCGCTTAGAGGTGCTTTATCAGCAAGGCTTTGCTGCCGGTTCTAATGTGAAGCGCTTTGTCCAAGCTGTTTGTCAAGAGTACTTGACCAAGCTCTCCGAGCTGTCGCGTAAGGACAATGTTATTGTCGGGGAAATTGCTGAGATCGTGGCTGAGAGCTATGACCAGCAGAGTTCAAACATTACGTCAGATCCTAACAATATCCAAAGCTTCTCCTTGTGCTATGACTTTACTGAGCAGCGTTTTAAGCGCAAAGAGGAGTTTAAGGAAGATGTGGTTGCCTTAATCAATCACTTCTACTCCGAGATGATTAAGACCTTCTCGGCTCCTCAGCTCAATATTCGCTCTTATATGGAGCAGGTGCTGTTGCAGCAAGAGAATATCAATGAGAGTTTCGGGGATGTGGTACGGGCTCAAGTACAGCTGATCAGCAACATCTTAGGTGACTTCAATCTCTATTTGGGTGTGAACTTGATCCCGAATAGCGCTGCTAAAGCCGCTCAGTTACAGAGCAATGCCGCAGAGATGACGGCGGCGGCTAGTGCCGCCGCCAGCGCTGCCAGCGCTGCTGCGTATGCCCCTGCGCAGAGTGCAGGCGTGGGCTTTGGGCAGGGCGCTAGTGCTAGTGCTAGCGCTAGCGCCTCGATGTCCTATGGCGATGAAGGTGATTTTGAAGATTTCTCAGATCTCTATGACGCCGATGCGGACGATGGCTACACCGCAGTAGTGCAACCAGGCTCACCTGCTGCTATGGCCCCAGCACCAGCTCCAGCTCCTGCTGTCTCTGCAACGCCAGCAGCTAGCTCCATTTCGCCTATTGCTGCCTCTATGATGCGGCAGCCATCGCGTCCGGTGCAGATGCTGCAGGCAGGTCAATCAGTGTTGGGTACCTCAGAAGGCCCAATGAATCATTTCTCGCATATGCAGGCTCATGTCTCTTATCATGAGAATGGCAACACTCCGGCTTTTGGGCCTCTGTGCAATGCGGATGACACTGGTTTGTTACCACATTTGGATGAGCGCAGCCGTGACTACGCTTTTAAGTTCGTCAGCGATTACATGTCTACGCTCATGTTTATGATGTGCCAGATCAATGTCAATGTAGAGAGCAAGTACCATTTCGCCACGGTCGAAAACCTGCTGCTCTGTCAAATTTTAAATACGCTGGATAGGGTTTGTTAGGCTGCACTGGCTGAAGTCCCCCTAAAAAACTGCGTCTTGGCACAAGGCGTAAAGGCCTTTTAGTTGAATTTTACAGGAGATAACGCTTCCTCCCTCTGCATCAGTGCAGGGGGAGCCGCGTTAAGTTTTCTATGATTGTTGAGGACAATGTTGCGCGTTACGAACAATCAGCAAGACCTGGTTGCGGTACTTTTAAGATCCAAAACTGCATTGCAGACAAAGAGTTTGGTGACTACCGCAATGCCCTTGCAGTGCTGATTGTTCGCAGTAAATCAGAAGAGCACTTAGCTGATTGGGTGTCACCAAATCAAGATGATTTCTTGGTGATCCGCCCAAAGAATCCGCAACAGCGTGCGCGCGAGTTTAAGTTTGAGGTAGGCCCTGAGGTGGTTAACCCTATGGCCTACGACAATAGTGGCGATTACACCTTAAAAATTAAGGACGTCAATGGTATTCCTCGTGCCTATAAGGTGAGCCTTGAGAACATACCACGTGCCAGTAAAGGTAATGGCCCACAGCCACAAAAGCGTCCAGGCTTTAAGGCACAAGCCCCAAATGCCTCTAACTTGAGCGAAGAGCAGAAATTACAGGCGGCTCAAGCTGGTCTTAATAAAGGCCCAGCAGCAGGTTTTGCTGGGGCTGCTGGGACTGCAGGCGCAGCCAGTGCATCAGGTGCTGCTAACGTGCCACCAAAGATGACCCCACGTGACGTGGCGGCTCAGCGTGCTGCCGCTTCAGCGCAGCGTGAAGAGAATTTGCGCAAAGGCTCCGGTCTAGTTAAAGTGCTCGGCATTTTAGGCGTGATTGTGGTGCTCGCCATCTTGGGCTTTTTCATGAAAGATCTCTTAAAAGGTCTGTTCTCAGGTGGCCCTGAGGTAGTTGTCGAGCAAACGGCAAGTCAGCCAGAAGAGCCTGCTGCTCCGGAGGAGCCAGCTGAGCCTGAGGTGGTCTTGACCCCTGCCCAGCAAAATTGCCGTATTGACGGTAATAGCGCTGATGATCGCACCATTATTAACAATTGCTTGTCGGCTCAGCCAACAGCTCAGGATATGCAAAATCTGCTGGTCGAAGCCATGCGCGCTGAGCGCTGCGAGATCGCTTTACGTATTCTACGCACTAAGGGCCGTGCCGCCGATGGTGGTGTCTTTGCCTATGTGTACGCTACTTATGCTGACCCAAGCTCTTCTTACAGCAGTTCTTGCATTACCAAGAGTGCTCAAGATGCCGCTTACTGGACAGGCAATGTGGCCAAAGATCTGAACTTCACTGAAGCTGCAGGTCAGGAGTTATTGGATCTGATCCAAGCCGCCCCAGACGGTGCCTCTAATGCCTCAAGCCATGTCCAATCGGGCACTGTGGTCGGCGCTAAGGTTGGCAATTCCAGCGCAGCTGGCGCAGCAGATGCCGCTGGCGCAGCCAGTGGCGCTGGCAATGCCGGCGCTGCGAGCGATCATGAGCGCGGTGGTATGTCGATGGGCTCTCAACGTGCTCTTTAGGAGGTTTAGAGTTTATGGTGCAAGCTAAATTTCAAGCCAGTGCGCTTGCTTTAAGCCTGCTGGTGGCCACTGCTACTATGGCCACCTTGGCCACACCCTCGGTGGCGGCAGCCGCTGATGAGCGGCCACTTTTGATGGAGGGTAAGACCACCCTCTATCAGCGTGTGCTCAGTACCCCTGATTGCAAGCTGCTGCCACTTGATGGGGCGGGCGCTGGTATTTTTGTGCCTGCCTTTTCGCAGTATTACGTCTATGCTGACGAAGAGTCACGCTACAAGGTAGGTACTAATGCCACAGGTAAGGTCGTGGGCTATTTGGACAAGTCCTGTGTAGTGCCATGGAAGCAGCAGCTGGCAATGCTCTTTACCAACCCTGCCAATCGTAATCGTGCTTTGATTTTTGAGCAGGAGAGCACTCTTGATCGCATTATCGACCAAGACGATGGTGAGCAGTACTACCAGCAGCTCTATCAGCAAGTCGAGGAGCAGGGGCATGCTGAGGGCGTGATCTCGATTGAGCCAAAAGAGTACGTAGACTACCAAAAGAACTTCTACTTACTGCCTATTTTGCAGAGTGAAGAGAGCATGTTCCCTGACGGCTCTTATGTCTACAAGCATGAGATCGCTTCGATCACAGATAAGAATGCCAAGAGTGCCTCAACTAGTATTGAGCAGGGAAAGACTACTGTAGGTGAAGCCCAAGGGGCTCAGCTTGGCGCTGGGGCTGCTGGATCCAATACAGATGGTAGTGATGTTGATTCTGCTATTGTGGGCTTTAAGACGGCTATTGTCTTTGTGATCGACTCATCCATTTCGATGCAGCCTTACATTGACCGTACTAAGCAAGCCATTAACACTATCTACAAAGACATTGAGGCCACTCACCTCAACGACAGTGTGCAGTTTGGTATCGTGTCCTTCCGCGCCGATGTGCGTCAGGTACCAGGCTTAGAGTACACCACCCGTATGTTCTTACGTCCAGGTGAGGCCACCTCAGCCCAAGAGTTCAACGCTAAGGTTGCACAACTGAAGCAGGCTACAGTCTCCAGTGCTAAGTTTGATGAGGACTCTTACGCCGGTATCAATATGGCACTGCAAGACATCAACTGGCAGCAATACGGAGGTCGTTACATTGTGCTGATCACGGACGCCGGTGCACTCGATGCCGATGATCCTCAAAGCTCCACCGGCCTTGATGCCAATGCCTTACGCCTTGAGGCCGAGCATTATGGTGTGGCTGTCTATACTCTGCACTTGCGTACCAAGATCGGTAAAAACAATCACCAAAAGGCATCTGAGCAGTATGAAGAGCTGAGCTACAACTCCATCTTGAAGAAGCCTCTTTACTATCCAGTTAATGCCGGTTCGGTCAGTGACTTTGGTCAGATGGTGGATAAACTGTCGCAGTCGTTAACTACCCAAGTAGTTTTAGCCACCCAAGGCAAGCTGTCGGCTGGTTCGGCTTTAGGTGCAAGTAATAATGTCACCATTACAGCCCCTAAGACAGTCGAGGAGCAGACGCAAGTTATAGAAAGCGATAGCGCGCGTTTAGGTTTGGCCATGCAGTTAGCTTATTTGGGCCGTGTTAAAGGCACTAAGACCCCAAGCTTTATGCAAGGCTGGATCAGTGAGCGCGACGTCATGGATCATAACCAATTGGTGTGTACACCTGTGGTCTTGGTTAACCGCAACCAGTTAAGTGATCTTTATACCTTGGTCAAAGGTGTGTTGGAGGCTGGTATTGCCGGTCAGCTGAGCAGTGATGACATGTTTAGTCAATTACAGGCCATGGCTGCACAGATGGGCCGCGATCCTAATATGTTGAAAGAAAGCCAGACTTTGAGTGATATGGGCATTACAGCAGAGTTATTGGATGATCTGCCATATAAATCACGTATTGCCTCGATCACTCCAGAGGATTGGTATAACTTAGGTTCGCAAGAGCAAGAGAACATTGTGCGTGGCCTCGAGAACTCGCTCAATTACATCCAATATTGCAGCTCTGACAGCGATCGTTTTATCAAGCTCAATGAAGATGCGGATGCCTCAGAAGAGGTGTATCCAATTCCACTTGATGCTTTGCCTTAGCAAAGAGGTGAGCCTTAAGGCGCTGTGGTCTTAGGGCTCATTCTGAGCCTGTGCCAGCTTTGCACAGCAATGACTTCTGAGGTCGTTGACGGTGGCCTTGGAAGAGGGATAGGTGTTCATGTTAGAGATTAAGGGCCTTAAGGTCACACGTGGTAATTTTAGTGCTACCTTGCCTCACCTTGTCGTCAACGACGGTGAGTGTGTGGCTCTCTGTGGCGTGTCCGGTTCAGGTAAATCAACTTTGCTTGAGTCCATTGGTCTGTTAAAGCCATGGGTCAGTGTTGATAGCTTTGTGCTCAACCAAGTGGAGGTTGATTTGCTGGATGCCAACGATGCACAGGCTTTACGCGTCTGTGAGTTGGGCATTATGCCGCAAGTGGGAGGTTTGATCCCTTATCTCTCCATTAAAGAAAATCTCGAGATCCAAATTGAGTTGGCATTAAGGCAACAGGTTTGTCCGGTGTTTCAGCACAGCGGCGGTGCCGCTAGCAGCGACGGTGTCGCTGGCAATGCAACAGGCGACACAGCTGGTGCTGGCGACACAGCCGGTGCTGATTGCCAATGTCGTCGGGACTTTGTGGTGGCCAGTGCCCGTGGGGGCGTGAGTACCCAACAAGTGCAGGTGTATCCGCAGCCAAGGCCGTATGAGGTTACGGCGCAGTTGCGCGTCCACGATCAATACACCAAAGAGCGGGTGCAAACTTATGTGCAGCATTTGCTACCGATCTGCAAAAAACTGAATTTAGATGGGCAGCTAGACAAATTGCCTTATGAGCTCTCTATTGGTCAGAGACAGCGTGCTTTGTTCTTGCGAGCTATTGCTCATAAGCCACGCTTGATCTTGATTGATGAGCCAACCTCTTCGCTGGATCCAGACAATGCGCGCAGCCTATTTGAGATCATTGAAGAGATTGCTAAAGAATCACAGATCAGTGTGCTGCTTGTAACTCATGATCTTAAGGCTGCATTGCGTTATCGTTGCTATATGTACGATCAGGCTCATTCTTATAGCGAGCATTCGGTGTTTGTGGAGCAAGAGCGTTATGGTGCGAGCTCTGAGCAAGAAGAAATGTCCGATGCCGCGCTGATGCGTGAATTTGTCGCTGATTATCCAGCTTCGCCTTATATTGTGTCGTCTTCATATAAGCGCTCTTCTTTACTGAACCAATTTGGAATCTGGAAAGCCGTGGGAACAGAGCCGCAGTTGGTTGCTGAAAATAAGAGGGTGTATCCGCACATGCCGGCCCAAGCTTATCCTGCATATCCAGCATATCCTGCAAAGGCAGAGCAAGAGCGTAAAGATTTAGGCTCTGGAGGGGAGCAAGATAATGGGCAGGTGTCGACGCCTGCAACAGTGTCAGCACCTGTAACAACGCCCGCAACGGCGTCAGCGCCTGCGTTGCTGGTTGAGCCAGCCGATGGCTATAGCTCCCGTGCCAAAGGTGCGAATCTGCGCGCTGGTTCTAACTCTTTGTTGCAGCGAGGTCGCTAGTCATGTTGTGGAAGTTAGCACGAAAAGAGCTGCTCTTTGATCGCATGATGAGTTGCTGTCAAATTGCAGCTATTGCCTGTATCCTTGCGCCTTTATTACTGTTGTTCTCTTTGCGCCACGGTATTTTGCAAGAGATGGAATTGCGCCTTAAGAACGATCCTCAGGTGCTCTCTTTAAGCCTCGATACCTCCTATCGCCTTGATGACACCTTTTTTAAGAATTTACAAGCGCTACCTGAAGTGGGCTATGTCATACCAGAGATCACGGCTTTAAATGCCTTAGTGGATTTAAAGTTTCCTGGCACCGTAGAGCGCGTTTCGGTGATGGCTACCAGCAAAGGTGATCCTATTGTGGTGGGCTCGGGGATCTCTCTTCATGATGACAGAGACACTTTACAGAATAACGAGTGCTATATCACTGAGCAGCTGGCCAAAGAGCATAACATTGCTGCAGGTAATAAAGTGACCATGGTGGTCACTCGCGTCAAGCAAGGTGTGCGACAGGTGGCACGTGTGCCCCTTAAGGTGCAGGGTATTGTTTTACAGCGTTTTGTAAATGACGACTTCTTGCTCGTAAATCCGCAGGTGGTGAGAGCCTTAGATGACTATCGCAATGGTTATGAGCCTGAGATCTTTTCCGATGGCTCCAATGTACCGACAGGGCCTCGTTACTACGCTAAGTTCCGCCTGTATGCCACGGATCTGGATAGTGTGATCCCTCTATTTTATTTTTTAGCGAATCAGCATTTTAATGTACGCTCTAAGGTACAAGAGATTGAAAACCTACAGGCCATTGATCGCGTGCTTAACTTCGTCTTCGGTGTGGTGGCAGTGGTTTCCATTGTAGGCGGTGCTATTGCTTTGGGCGGTTTGATGCTGAGCTCGCTTAAGAGCAAAAAACGCAATCTTGTGTTGTTGCGTCTGATGGGACAGTCCAACGGCAATACGTATCGCTTGGTGATACTGGAGTCCTGCATCATTGCGGTGCTTGGGTTTGTCTTAGCCTTGGTGCTGTATTACTTAGGCTCTCTAGTTTTTAACCTTTATTTCAAGCAGTTGATGATAGATGCAGTGATCAGTGAGCTCCTGTGGTGGCATATCGCGATCTTTTTACTGGTCACCGTCGCCATTGCCGTGCTCATAGCTTTGTGGGCAACCAAGTTTGTGATGCTCAAGGCACACATTGCTGATGTGCTGCGTGAGGCTTAGCTAAGATAGCTGGCTTTGTCAGCGAAGCTTAGCTTGGGCCTTGAGGCCTAGCTTGGGCCTTTAGGCCTAAGCTCTAAGCTCTGAGGATGTAAGCCCTAAGGGCATGGGCATGTTCCCGTCATTTGGCAGAATTTAGTTGGGTGAATTTAATGCGAGCTTTGATGTCTTCTCTAGCGACCGCGTTGGCTACAGCTATGGCAGCTGCTACTGTGGTATTGGCTCCAGTTAGCGCTCATGCAGCTGAGATCAATGAGATCTTTGATCCACATCCGGCCAAGGATGATGTGGTGCTGCCTATGCCTTGTGGCGGTGCTATGGTCTTTAAAAAAGTTTATACCGGCACAAAAGAGCGTATGCGCGATCGTAGTTTTAATGCCGGTAGCTCTAGCAGTGAGAACACGCTGTCCTCATCTCCTAACCACCGTTATGTCCAAGGCGCTTTCCACGATAAGAACGGCTATTACTATTTGCTGGGCAAGTATGAGGTTAATCAAGCGCAATACGATCTGATCTCCTATTACGCCAGCAAAGACACAAAAAAGTGTCAGGCAGCCCAAAGCGGTAACTTTAAGAAAATAGACGGCATCGCCCAAGGCGATCTGTCATGGTTCGATGCGGTGGAGTTTACCCGTCAGTACTCGCTGTATTTGGCCTCCAAGCAGGCGCAAAACGACGCTAAGGCCTTAGGTGTGCAGCTGCCCGTGGCCTCTGATGGGAAGACCGTGGCCTTTGCCCGCTTACCGACTGACAGTGAGTGGGAATTTGCGGCGCGTGGCGGTTTAGAAGTCACTTCCTCTGAGTTTAATGACGTGATCTTCCCGTTGCAGGGCAAGCTGGCTGATTATGTGTGGTATCACGGTAAAGACAGCTCCTCAAACGGTAGGGTCAATGTGATCGGTTTAAAGAAGCCAAATCCTCTGGGCTTTTACGACATTCTGGGTAATGTCGCCGAGATGATGCTGGATCCGTTCTATGCGACACGTACCGGACGCCTCCACGGCCAAAGCGGTGGTTATATTGTGCGTGGTGGCAGCATCATGAGCTCGCAAAGTGAGATCTCTACGGCGCTACGTTTGGAAAAGCCTTTTTACTTGCGTGGTAAAGAGAGTAAGGGCAAAGATAACGGTATGCGCTTAGCCTTAGCCTTACCTGTTACCACTTCGATGCAAGAGGTGCGGGCGCTGACACAAGAGGTCGCGGCTTTAGGTCAAGATGATGAGGAAGACACCTTAGGCGGTGGTTCTCTCAATACAGTGGCCGCTCTGGATAAGATCATTAAAGAGCAAAAAGAGACGCAAGCCCGTTACGAGGCTGATAAGAAGGCCTTAAGCCAAGATAATAAGGACTTAAGCGAGTCTAATCGTGAGTTATTGGCGGCTGTGGGCTCCTTAAATGAGAGCTTAAAGGTTCTGCGTCAAAACATGGTTGAGGCCAATATTAAGCGTGATGAGATGCGTGACCGTGCCATTATCTCTTCGTTACGTTTAGGCGGCTATCTGTGCTCTACTCTGGCCTCAGAGCAGATTGCTTTGGAGCGCAATTTAAAGAATGAGTCCATTATTCGTAAGCTGCCATTACCGCAATGTCGTGCCAATCCTGCTTCTGATGATTGTAAGCAAGCCCAAGCCGATCAAGAAAAGAAGCTAGCGCGCAATCGCCAGATGGCTGAGAGCGTGCTGGACTATTACGCCAGCTATTATGCCGATCACGTCGCTGATGTAATGGATACCTTTGGTCTTAAGTTCTTGCTGGCCCAGAATGAAGCGGCACAAAAGTCTTTAGGCAAACGTGAGGGCAATTTAGCCACCTACATTGAGCGTTTTGTGGATGACTTGCAGCAATATAGTAAGAGTGGCCGCAACCTCAAGGAAAATAAGCAAAGATGGATTAAGCAGTGCCGTGCTTTAGTTAAAAGCAGTAAGTAGAGTAGCTGCGGTGCACCGTGGGCCAGTGGCCTGTAAGCAGATAGGTTAAGCAAAGGGGGAATTATGTGGCGTATCAGCGCTTTGCCGCGTCAGTCTTTAGCGGCGCAGTGGCTGGCAGCGGTGACTGAGCTACCGCAGCTTTTGTCTCAGTTGCGACCATACTTGCGTCCAAGTACCAATACCTTGGTGGCTAATGTTTCCTCTGATGCCAGTTATTTGCTGTTTGAGTCACCTCTGAGTGCCGAAGGCTCTAAGACTATCACGTGGTCACAGCTGCAAGCAGATCCTGTGCTGTATGCCACGTGGCAGCAGCGTCAGCGTGAGTTCTTACAGGTGCTCGAGCCGCACCTTAAGACCATGCAGCTCAAGGGGGTGACGCAATATAGCCCTAATGCAGCATGCTTGCTCAAATTAGTGCTTACTCACCCCCAGCACCTCTATGTGGTGAACGGTAAAGATCCCGTCGTCTTGCCTTTTTACGACCAAGCCTTTTACCAAAAGCTATTGCACGAGCAGCCTCAGCTGCTTACTCCTACAGCTCCCGCCTCATCCGCTAGCGCCGCCTCCGCTGGCCCAGCGGGCCCAGCTGCAGCGGGCCTTGCCGCCAATACGGCAGCCCCAGGATCTAACGCCACGGCCGCCACGGCCGCCAACGCGGCCCCTGCCATGGGCGGAGCGCCTTTGGGAACAGCAGCTGCACCAGCACGACCGGTTTGGCCATGGGTGTTGTTAGGCTTGCTGCTGTTATTAGGTCTATTTGGGCTTTTCTGGTGGTTGTGGCAACATATGAATGCAGAGAAGGCCCAAGCTGCAGCAGCTGAGCTTGCTCAGTCCTTGGTAGCCGAAGAGCAACTTTTGGATCAGAATTTGGCCTTGCAACGCGATGTGGCAGAGCGTATAGCTTTAGCCCAAGACTTACGTTTGCTCGATGCTAATCGCGCCTTACTGCAAGAGGTCGAAGCTAAGCTTAAAGATGCAGAGCGCTTATCCTTAGAGCAAGCTCTAAGTGCGGATACTGCCACTTTAAAGCAGAACCTGCTGATGCAGGACTTAGTGCAAGCACTGCTGGCAGCAGCTGAAGCCAAGCCTGCTGTGCCTGCTGCACCAGCAGCAAAACCTGCTGCGCCTGCTGCACCGGCGGCTACAGCGGACAAAGGCGCATCTGCGCCAGCTGCTAGTGCTGTTAAGACTAAGCGTCTGCCTAAGTGCGAGGTGATCGTAAAAGAGGGTAAGGTGCCACAGCTGGTGATGGCTATAGATGGCTCAGGTTCTATGCTCAACGTCTTGCCTGACGGCAAAATACGCATGGCAGCAGCTCAAGAGGCGGCTAATGCTTTGATCTCACGTGTGGATCGCAATGTGCCAATCCATTTGCTGGGCATCCAAGGCTGTCCTTTAGCTCGCGATTATGGTGTCTTTTCTGGTGCACAGCGCCAGCGCCTTAATGCTGCTATTGCGCAGATCAATCCTCTGGTTGCTGTATCGCCTTTAAGAGTACTGACGCCTTTAGTCAGTGCTATGCGCGGTATGGCTGGATCTGTACCTGCTAATACAGATGCAGTCGGTATTTTAATTTCTGATGGCGTGGATACGTGCTCAAATACCCGTAATCTTGATTTGTGTGCGGTGGCACGTGAGATCCATGCACAAAAACCTAAACTTAAGATCCACGTGGTTTTAGTGGGTGATGATGCTCCTGAAGCCAAATGTGTGGCTGCTATTACTGGGGGTAGAGTTTTCCACCCAGGCAATACATCAGAGCTGGTGAGTGCGCTTAAGACTGCTGGTCAGACCCTTGAGCGCGTGTGCGAGTAATTATTAAGGCGCGGATCAGGCAACATATCTCGGAGTCTTTCACTAATGAAGAATACACAGCTGAACAGTGGGCGTATTTCTGACTTTATCCCTATAGGTCAAGACGGTCAGCCTATTTATTTAAATGCCGAAGCTTTTCGTGCAGCCTTAGCTATCAACCCAATGGTAGGCGAGGAGCGCGTCAAGTGCCTTGCTATTCCTCGTCTGCGTGCCGATGGACAGAGCATTGATTGGTATGTTGCCTTTCCTCCACAGAGCACAGATGGACAGTATCACGTGGTGACTTGGGCCAATGCTACCCCAGCCGAGCGTCAAGCTGCCTTAGCACGTCTCCATGATTTTGAGCAGTGCTTAAAGCGCCTAGGACAGGATCTATCGCGTCGTAGTGGTGATCATAAGAGTCGGCTGTTTGCGCGCTATCTTACAGGCCAAAACTCAGTACAAAACTTACCGGCCATTCACTTCCCAAGCCACGAGTATGTTTATATTGTCGACGGCATACCAGTGATCACTTTCTGGGGCTTTTGCTCTAAAGACGATAGGTTAGATCAGAGTCCGTTCTATAGCTTGACCCAGCCTATTCCACAACCAGCTGCTTCTTTTGCTCAGAGTGCTGAACCAGCGCCTGCAGCAGCACCATATACAGCAGCAGCCGCACCGGCAGCTGCTGCAGCCACGACTACAGAGACACGGCATCACTGTATTTTGCCTACTTGGCTGTTATGGCTATTAGGTGGACTGCTCTTACTGCTGTTGTTGCTCTGGCTGCTATGGTGGTTGTTACCACGCTTTGGTTTCTTTGGAGGAGCCACCAGCGTGTTTGATGGCTCTTACGATCCACCAGCTATAGAAGCCCCTGTTGATCCTACGAATAATGCAGCCCCAGCAGAGCAACTAGCGCCAAATGCAGATGAGATCTCCCATGATCAGGGTGTCCTATTAGAGACCGTACCTGATGATGTTACCGCTGTACAGGATGCAACCACCCCTGAGGAAGTTCAGGCATTGCTCGAGGCCCCTGTGATTAACGAGCAAATGCACGATCAACAGGCTGCTAAGAGAGACGTTTTAGTCGGTTATCCAGGTGAAGTCGTCCCTAGCTCAGATGTTGGCTCAGGTTCGGCCACTGGTTTAAACATGGGCAAGGGCCCTGATCCAGCAGCTGGACTTGACCCAAGTGCTGGTACAGCACCAGGTATGGGCACTGGCCCAGACACTGGTATGGGGATGGGCCCTGATCCAGCAGCTGGGCTTGACCCAAGCACTGGTACAGCACCAAGTATGGGCATGGGCACAGGCCCAGACAGTGGTATGGGCCTAGCGAATAAACCAGCTTTAGATCCTAGTGCAGGCTATGCCGGTATGAATATGGATCCAACTGCTCCTGATCTGCAGGGTGGCCCAGGTATGCAAGGCCAGCAGGGACAGCCAGATGCCCAAATCCCATTGGATCCAATGCCTAATGGTGCCAATGGCACTAATGGCATGACCCCTCCAGATCCTTTAGCCAACTTCACACCTGAGCAAAAGGCTGAAATTGCAGAAGCACAAATCGCCGAGCAAGTGGCCAGCGGTCAAATGACGCCTGAAGAGGGTGCAGCAGCTATTGAGGCCGCCCGTGCCGCTGCTGCTAATGCCGCCGGTAATGCTGGTACAGCAGGAACAGCAGGCAATGCTAGTGGACAGGGCAATGGCCCAAATTGGGTGGGGTCTAATACCAATAACAGTTCTATGTCGGTGGCCAATCCAATGAGCTTTACCCAGCAAGACTTAGCTCAGAAAGGCAATAATGTCATTAATGGTAAGTGGACGACGCGCTCCGGTTTAATGGACAGTACCAATGGCCGCCCATTGCAGCTGGGCTATGAGTTTGCCAATGGTAAGGGACAGGCTGTAGTGACTCGCCCTGACGGCACCCGCTGTGTTACTGATGTCTCCTCTGTTGTCCAAGGCTCAACTGTCAATATTGATTCCCCAGCTCGTGCCCTGTGCGCAGATGGCTCTAGCTATCAAGTGCCTCCAGTTAAGTGTGTGCTTAATACAGAAGGCCAAGTGGAATGCCTTGGTGTCCATGGAGGTAAGAGCTTCCCAATCCAGTTCTATCGCCACTAGGGAATAGGGTGAGCCCTTAGGTAACAATTATGGGGCGGGCGCTTTTTTTGTTGCGCCCATGCCGTACACTTAAGGGTAGTGGTGTTAGTGTTTCTTATTTTTTGTCTTGGTTCACGTTTTTGCAGCGCTAGGGATTGTCCTGACGCCTGTGAGGAGTTTTTTCTTGATCTCAAGTAAAAGTCTGCTAGCGCTGGCGGTGAGCGCTTCATTGATAGCTTCTGGTTGTACTTCCACCTCAGGTGGTTATTCGGGTGGTGGCAGTTCCAATGCAGATCCTCGTATGACCGGTGAGGGTGTCGATGTTAATGAGACTTCTTATATCACCGCTTGTTTAACGGGTGCTGCTCTGGTCGGTGTCGCCTGTATGTTTATTGCCGATAGCGATCAGCGTGCGGTTTGTATTGCTTCAGCCGCCGCAGGTTGTGCCTTGTTTATGGGCGGTAATGCTTTACTGGATAATATCCGCACGCAATACCACACCCGTGAGCAACAGTTAGATGCCTTGATTGCTGAAGCCCAGAAGAGCAATCAGACAGCCAAGAATATGGCTGCAGCTTCACAGGCCGTCTACAAAGATGAGTCCAAGAAATTTGCCCAATTGCAAAAGGACATCAAGGCCCGTAAAGCCACAAAGCAACAGCTGAATGCTCAGATTGCACAATACAATGGCAACATCAAAATGCTAGAAGACAATCTTGATGTGCACATGAAATCTCTAGACAGCTTAAAGCAGGCACGTACAGGCATTGTGGGTAACGGTAAAGGTTTAAGCGCGGCTGAGCGTAAGAAGCTAAAGGAGTGCGATCAGCAGATTGCAGATTTAGAAAAGGCCGTGGAAGAAATGCGTACTTCGCTGGAGGGCTTTATCTCGCAGCGTAATGTCTTGCAGGTTGGCTTAGATCAAGCAGCTGCTTAGGTAAGTTAGTTCCGGTTCGGGAGAAAGGGGATTTTCATGGCCCAGCATAAGTTATCTTTAGCCTTGTTGTCGCTGTGCAGTAGTGTGTTCTTGCTGGCAGGCTGCACTTCGACAGCCCAAGAATGCGACCCAACGCAAGATGTGGGATTCTTCAATAAGATCGGCTGTGTCGTTTCCGGTTCTTATGAAGAGCGCGTGGAGCAAAAGGAGCAGACCTTAGCTGATCTGCGAGCCGAGACAGATCAGCTCAATGCTTTAATTCGCGATATCGAAGCTCAGCGCTCGAGCATGCTTAACGATTATGACGCTGCACAAAAGATGCTGGCTAAGACTGAGAGTGAGCTTAAAAGCGTGCGTAATCGTCTGGCAGAGAAGAAAGCTTTATCACAGGATTTAGAGCAAAAGATCGCCGCTGCGCAGCAGCAGGTTGATGCTATGCAGCAAGCCTCACCAAATCAGGTGCTGTTAGAGCGTGAAGCCGAGCGTCAAGAATTAGAGACCTTGTTACAAGAGCTCACCACGCAGATGGAAGCTGCCTCTACTTACTAACAGCTCCATGCGCTGGCAGTGCCGTTGGCAGCGCTGTTGGCTATACGCTGACGTTGCTGGTCATCGCTGGCACAGCTTAGCGCTGTGTGGCACAGCGTGGCGCTGGTAGCGCTAGTGGCGCGGCAATACGATAACATTCGCTAGAAAAGGCCTTGGGTGCCCCTTGGCTCTTCTTTGCCCCATCAGGGCTCTGAGAGTAAAGAGGCGCAAAAGGCCTTTTTTAGGCTGAATGCAATGCTATAATGAGCCGTTTTGTAATTTGACCTCGGGTAAAGGTCAGCTCAAAGCTGAGGCCAGAATAGGGGATAGCTCCTGTTTTGTGAGGTCTTATCGCCCTCTAGCCTGTTGTGGAGTTTTGTCTCCAGCTTTGAGTGTTTGGCGCTTGTCTATTTGACAGGGCAAGTGGTGTGGCCCGAGCTCTTTTGGAGTAATCATGGTTTCTGTTGATGAGGCTCTGCGTGAGATTGCTCGCGGTGCTCAGGAAATTATTCCTTTAGACGAGCTGAAAAAGAAGTTAGAAAGTGGTCGCCAGCTGATCATTAAGCTGGGTATGGATCCTACGGCCCCTGATATCCATCTGGGCCATACTGTGATCTTAAATAAGCTCAGAACTTTCCAGAACTTAGGCCACAAGGTGATCTTAATCATCGGTGATTTCACCGCTTCTGTGGGCGACCCTTCCGGTAAAAATGCTACCCGTCCTCAGCTGTCGCGTGAGCAGATCATGGCCAATGCTCAGACTTATGCTGATCAGGCTTTTAAAGTCTTAGATCGCGAAAAAACTGAGATCCGTTATAACTCTGAGTGGTTATCTCAGCTTGGTGCTGAGGGCATGATCCGTTTAGCCTCCAAGCTCACCGTTGCTCGTATGCTGGAGCGTGACGACTTCACTAAGCGTTATCAGGCTGGCCAGCCAATCGCTATTCACGAGTTCTTATACCCTCTGCTCCAAGGTTACGACAGTGTTGCTCTGCATGCTGACGTGGAGCTGGGTGGTACCGATCAGAAGTTCAACCTCTTAATGGGCCGTGAGCTGCAAAAGGATGCAGGCTTAGAGCAACAATGCGTGCTGATGATGCCTCTGCTGGTGGGCTTAGATGGCGTCAAGAAGATGTCCAAGTCGGCTCATAACTACATCGGTGTGGATGACGCTCCACAGGACATGTTTGGCAAGATCATGTCCTTAAGCGATGATCTCATGTGGTCTTACTACGACCTGCTGTCGTTCCGTCCATTACGTGAGATCGAAGAGCTAAAGGCCAAGTGTGCTACCGGTGAGATGAATCCTCGTGATGCTAAGCTGGAGCTGGGTCGTGAGATCGTGGCTCGTTACCACGGCCAAGCCGCTGGTGACGAGGCCGTGCAGGGCTTTATTAACCAATTTGCTAAGGGTGCTTTACCTGAGGATATCCCAGAGTTTACCTTTGACTCATCCTTAGGTCTGCCAAACATGCTGAAAGAAGCAGGTTTAGTCAGCTCCACTTCTGAAGCTATGCGTATGTTTAAGCAGAATGCCGTGAAGTGCGAGGGTGAGGTTTTAACCGATCCAAAGGCTCCTGTTGAGGCTGGCACTAAGGTTTATCAAGTCGGTAAGCGTCGTTTTGCTCGTATCACTGTAAAATAGTCTTAGCTAAGAGCACCGCTTCTTTGCTTTAGTTGAGGTAGTAGGTGCAAGCTGAGACTTTTTAGGTGCAGCGATCAGAAACGATAAGAAAGGGCGATTCCTAGAAAGTTGAGGCTCTCTAGGGATCGCCTTTTCTTTTGGTGGTCTAGAAGAGAGTCTGCTTTTAGCACATTGAGGCTGGCAGGTGACTTCTGCTTTGCAGCTGTCCTTGTCTAAGGCTCAGCCACGTGGCCTAAGACTTTGACATGTGGGTGACGGCCTCTGCATATAAGCGTCTGCTTAATTGCGTCTTTGAGGAGATATTTGGGGAAGTTTATGAGCAAAACGCAAGACGAATTAAAAGAAATGGTGGCCTTAAAGGCTTTGGACTTTATCCCAAAGAACGGCATCTTAGGTGTGGGCTCGGGCTCTACTGTGGTGAAGTTCATCAAGGCTATCCAAGCTCAAGGCATTAAAGTCGAAGGGGCCGTGAGCAGCTCTAACCGCACCACCGAGCTCTTACAAGAGATCGGCGTTAAGGTCTTAGATCCTAATAGCTGCGAGCCTTATGAGGTCTATATCGACGGTGCCGATGAGGTCAATCCAAGCTTTGACATGATTAAGGGTGGCGGTGCCTGCTTAACCCGTGAAAAGATCTTAGCTTCTATGGCCAAGACCTTTGTCTGCATCGTGGATCAGTCCAAGTTAGTGGACACCTTAGGCAAGTTCCCTCTGCCAGTTGAGGTGATCCCTATGGCTCGTGAGCAAGTGGCTCGTTCGTTACGTGCTTTAGGAGGTGATCCAGTCTTGCGTCAAAACTGCATTACTGACAATGGCTGCGAGATCTTAGATGTGCATGGCCTCAAGATCACTGATCCAAAGGCCTTAGAAGATCAGATCAATGCCATTCCTGGCGTGGTGACTGTGGGCTTATTTGCTCACCGTGGTGCTGACGTGGTCTTATATGCCACCGAAGAGGGCGTGCACGAGAAGAAGCGTCCATAAGCGCTAAGCGCTAGGCGCTATGACTAGCGTCAGTCGCGCGTGCTAGCGCCAGTTGCGCTGGCTAGCGCTGGCTGGTAACAGCTGCGCTGTAAAGCGCAGTGGGTATAGGCAAAGGGCTCCGAAAGGGGCCCTTTGCGTTGGTGGCCAAGGCGCATAAGTTGCGCAGCAGGGCGCATTAGATGCGCAGCAGCTCCGTGAAGGCCTGAGAGATCTTATTGATTAAGGCAGCGGCTTGGTGCTCGCGCTCGTTAGCCTTAAGGCCTGCAAACTCGCCTTCACCTAAGATCAGTGCACGGTAGCGCTGGTAGAGCTCTAAGACAGCCTTTACTTGCTCGGCGCTGAGGGCGTTAAAGTTAACGCAGGCTGCATGGTTGATATCAAGTGGCTCTAACTTCTCCAAACCGCCACCGTATTCGCGCCGGTTCTGCAAAATGATGTCTTTAGCCAGCGGGGTCAGCAAGTAAGCAAAGATCAAGTCTGTTTGGCTTTCATCCAGCACAAAGATGGAATGGAAAGTCGTCAGGTTATAGATCTGCGCTTCATTGCGTACCACATTGATGGTGCCGCGATTAAAGACTGACATAAAGATCGGTGCCACTTCACGGCGCTCTAAGGCATACCATGGGCTGCGATGCCGTGTGAGGTAGCGGCGATGGATATTCTGTTTAACGCCAGAGTCGAGATAACGCTGTAAGGCTGGATCTGTCACGACATCAGGAGCGTTAAGCAAGAAAACTGAGGCATTGTCAGCGGCCAACTTGTTAAAGTGCTGCGTTGTCAGGATTGGCAGGCTTACCAGATTGGCTCTTGGGATCACCGGCACAAAGAACTCATCTTTAAGTTGCAGTTGTTCCTTCTTCGTGCGGTTAAACAAAAAGAACTCATTAGCACCAGTAGCCAGTCCGCGCTTGACCTTGATAAAGCGGTCAAAGGTGGAGAGCTTATCCATAGACAGACCAGTCTGCGTCTGCAAATGCTCGGTCAGCAAACGCTCTTGGTAGTAGATGTGCCACTTCTTTTTAGCATTTAGCTGGATATACGGTACAGCACGCCCACGGATCATGATGTTATCCCGACCTTTACCCTGTTGAGGAGTATCCTCAGGGCAAATTGAGGCATACGACAGTATTAAGTGCTGGGCATTCGGGTTATCTTCGGTCGTAGCATTTTGCTCTTGAGATAAAAGAGGAGCGGTGTGCATGGCCGCAGTACTTGTTGGTTTGGCCTCAGAGTGTAGGGAAGACTCATGCTCTGACAGACGTATCACCAAGTCCTGAAAATCAGGAGGTAAGGTCATGCTCGGGACGAATTTTCCTTGTTGCTCTAAGTAAGCCATAGTAGCTGCTGTTTTGCGCTCATCTTCGGCCGTGAGTTTTTGCTCAGGGAGTAGGACGTTGATGGCACTCAAACAACTGATTAGGCCTGGGATGCGCTGAAGGAGAGCCATCTGCTCAGCTTCTTTTGGGGCGTGATAGCAAGCACTGTCGCTGCAGCTGTAGCTGCTGTCGCTGCTGCTGTCGCCACCCAATGAACCACTGGCCTGACTGTTTGGTGTGTCGCACTCTCCGTTACCGCTGCGTGAGCCATCACTGCCGTCTGCATCAGCGGCAGTTGCTGCGCTGAAGGCTGAGGCCTTGTAGGTGGCCTCATGCTCCTGCTCAGAAGTGCCCATCAGGGAATGGGTAGTATCACCGGCGGTGCTACCTCCGGTGGCGCATGCACCTAAAGGCAATTCGGCCATCATTTTATCGGGGAGCTCTGAGGTACTCCGATTTAGTTGTGTTTGTGACGCTGCCTGCGCATGGCCTTTAGGCTTTCTTGTAGAGAGCAGAATGCCTTGGGTAGAGAGCAGCTCTTTATTCTTGGCCTGCGTAAAGAGATTTGGGCAGAGTCTGAGCGTGAGCAGCTCGAGCTCATCTAAAGAGTGGACAGTGATGAACTCCACTTGCTCTTGGACTTTGGCATTGTTAAAGAGGAAGAGACCGCAGGTCGTCGTGGCATTATCGAAGATCGGGCCTTTGAGGTTAAAGGTGATCACGTAAGCCAGATTACGCTGCTTTAAAAATTGCTCTTTGATCTTGATACCAAAGCTGGAGTTTAAAAACTCGTAAGGGATCAGGTAAGCACAGCGCCCCTTAGGCTTGAGCTGAGAGAGCGATTTGAGTAAGAACAGGGCGTAGATATTGATCCGCTTTGGCAGATCAATGCCTAAGCTCTCCTCAATCTGGGCAATGCTCTTGCTCTGCTGGGCAAACTCTTTAAACATCAGGTACGGCGGGTTGCAGATAATACCGTCGTAGCGCTCCTTAAAGTTAGCCTTTAGGTAGTCCTTATGCCGCAGGTCATAGTGCACATGGGCAAAAGGATTATGAGCTAAGAAGAAGCGGTTAAACTCTAAGATGATCGGATCCAGCTCGTAGCCTACAAGCTCAATTTGGCGTGCCCCATGTTCCATCTTACCGAGTACCAGCGATAGCTGAGTATTGCTCAGGTCATGTTCAAAGAACGTGTCTTGGCTTGGCTGTCTGTCTAGAGTGTTGTCCTTGGTAGCACTGCCTTGAGCGGATGCACTACCGCATGCGAGCTCTGGCGCGACTATGGTGTATTGATGCTCATCATAGTAGTGCTCATAAGAGAAATTGAGATTGGCCTTATCCGTGTCTAACTTAAAGTTAGTACTACGTGGATTGAGCAAATGTTCCTCTATGCCTCGTTCCCACAGATCTTTTCTGCCAAAGTTGAGCTTAAAGTATTGGTCGGCCTCATGGCTGTTATAGGCTAAAAGGCCAAGATAATTGCACAAGTGTGGACGCATCGCACGCTTGACGTTATAGGCCGAGATCAAACGCAGAGAGCGGTTCAGGATCGAGCTATAGGCATGATGCTCGTGGTGGCTACTGTTCTCCAGAGGCGAGTAGAGACATGGCCATAACTGGATCCCATAGATAGCACTCTGGTTCTGTAGCTGGCTGGTGTTGAGGTAACGTAAGTTCTCTTCCAAAGCCGAGGCAAAGATCGATAAGCCTGCGGCTGGATCAAGTACCTGCTTACAGGAAGGGTTGTCCAAGATATAGGCAGCCATGAGCTCGGCGATAGCCGGTGGCGTAAAAAATTGGGCAAAGGTCTTACGGTGCTCTTTGGTGGTGAGCTTTAGGTAGCTTTGCTCGAGAAGATCTTGATAATACACAGCGGTTCTCTCTCACTACACAAGTAGGCTAAAGTCACTTTTAGCCGCCATGGAGCAAGGGAAAGTGAAGCTCAAGGTAGCGCTTATAGCGCTCTCATAGAGGCAGTGTTTGTGATTGCCAAACCACCGCACCTGACTACATTGACGTAGTACTTGCCACTGGCAAAAGTAGGGGTGGGCGCTGTTATTAGCCTTTACCGGCTGAGCCTTAAAAGGTAGCCGCAAAGGACTAAGCCCTCCACAAGGGCTACGTTCTATCAACTTCTAAGGCAAAGGCTTTACGGAGCAGGAAGCTGGATTACTGGGCTTTAATGTAGTCAAACCTGAGCCTCTATTTGAGAGTAGTACTCAGTGTGCCAGTAATGCTTGGTATTAACCCAAAAGGGCATTGCTTGCCATATAAAGCCTATTGCCGTGTAAAAATCTGTCATCCTTGACTGGGCCAGCGCTTAAAGCCTACTTTTTTGTTTGCGTGGGCTTGAAGCTGCTGGGCTCTATTGCACTCAATTGGTTTTGCTGCGTGCTCCCGATCATGACCAGTGTCTTTACTGGAATGGGAGTTTTATGTCGCTATTGCTGTGGCTATCTGTTATTGCTTGCTCTAAGTAGTGTTTGCTCTTTGGTAGCTGCAACTGTGCATTTAGATCAGCGCTGTTTTGTGAGTTTGCCACTTACGGTGTGGCTAAGTTAGCGCTTGTGCTGAGCGTGCTCTATTGTTATTAGTTTGAGGCTCTTAGAGTCTTATTGCCTACGGTGGCAGCTGCTCGTCCTAATTTAGCTTTGTCTATAACCATTGTGCTTTATGGGCAGAGCTGTCACGGGTAATGAAAAATAGCCTATTGGTGCAGCGCAAAACAAAACTTTTAGCTCGCAGTTGTCATTTACTGGAGCTTAAGGTGCAGAAAAAATTGGTTGTGCTGTAGGTCTTCACTGGCTGTTGCCTGTAATCTGCAGCTGAAAAATAGTTGATAGAAACGCACAGCGCCGGTGGTTGTATACAGACAAACAACTGTACAGCCTTCCGGCTAGCGCAACCCTGTCAGTATGTCGGCGTGCAAGCCCACAGCAGTGCTGTGAGTTACCAGCATAGGGCTGTGCTGTATGAGATTGTTTTTCCTTGAGCTTAGCTTTTTCTCGTATGGTAGGTAAAAGTTAAGGTAAAAGTCCCAAGCCGCTTATGACGTAAAAGGAGAAGACCTAAGAGAGGCTAGATATGGCCTAGATCTTAGCTTTCTGCTGTTACCTGAAGAAGCTTGGTGCAGTAGAGCTTTTTCTGTTGCTCTCTAGCTTGAGGGGGTGAGCCTGCAAGTAAGAGGAAGCAGAAAGGTGCGGACAATGCCGTCAGCTCTCATTATGGGTGCCCCACTGTTCTCGATCCCTGTCCTAAAGAGATGGAGGGTGTAGCTGGGCTGGTAGTTTTTACAGTCGCGCTGCTGTCTCTCTTTGTGTCTTTGCGGTGTATACACTAATCCTGAGAACCTTGACTGTTTTAGCGCCCTAGAGCTCTAAAACTGTCGCTGGCTGCAGAGTGGCAAACTGCTTGACACAAAAAGAGAAGGGATTTAGCGAGGCGTCTGAATGTGCCATCTTCAGCTATTGAGGCTAAAGTTGGCTTAAGCTCACCTCGTCTAGACTTTTGGGGTTTAGCGTCTAGCGCTAAATCCGCATCTATCCGAGGAGAGGTATCGTTACTCGTAGTTGTAAGAGCAAGGAAGATGAAAATGCGTCTCGTGTCCTCTTGCTCTGAGAGGCATTACTGCCTTAAAGGCTACGTATACTAAAGGCAAAGCCTTGAGATGTGTAGACTAAATTTGATCTGCCTCCTTAAGACACTGGGGCCAAACTTAAGTGCAAGCATGGCATTAAGACCTGCTTTGCATGAGCTAGACGCTCTGTGCCAGCTTTGGTCTGTGTTTGGGCTAAAAGACTGAAATCGTGAGTGTAAACCAGTCGGACGCTAGACCGAGATAGAGCCGGTCTAGTGCTGTTGGTCTACTGCCCTAGCTTTTGGGCCGTGGTATACATACAAGAAAAAAGAGCTCTTGCCTAGAGTCAAAATAGCTTTTAAAGCTAAGACTTTACTGTTGTTTTGCCCTTTTGCTTTGTCCTGTTTTCGTATACAAACACTTGTATACTAGAGCCACACGGGGATATACCATGTGGGCAGTAATGCCTTTGGGACTAAGGGGTAAGCTGTTTGCGTATACCAAAGCCTGCAGCGGTATACCGCTGCACTAGCCGTTGCACCGGCAGTGGCACTGGCACTGGCATTAGCACTGCCTGTTGGCTTTTAGCCCAACGTGTAGTGTGAAGATTCCGAGCCTAAGAGATCAAAAGAGAGTCAACTTGCTTTAAGACTGAGCAGGAGGTGAGGCATTGGCCTATCTTTAGCGCTCACTAAGACCTGACAGTCACCAAGCAGAGACCTCTTCTTGATCTGTAGTGGTAGACAATAACTTGTTTGCTCTGAAAAATATTTTCAGCTGCGAGGTATACGCATCCCCAATGGGTAAACCTAAAGCAGGTTAGTCTCCGCCATTAGTAGGACAGCAGACGATAGGCTGTCTGCATAGCAGCATGCCTGTATACCTGCAGGGCAGCTCGGGCTGTATACCTGCATGGGCAGCATGGCCTGCAGAATAGAACATGACTTGCAGCTGTCGTCTTTACTGGGCCTACGGCCTCGACTAGGAGAATAGGTTTAGTAGGACTTACACACTTAGCCGTTGGCTTTAAGCCGCTGGGCTTAGCGCGTTGATTTTGTGGTGATTACATTGCAATCACGGGCCTGTGACATAGGGATCTCCTTTAATGTTGGTTGGTCTTACGATGCTGGAGCCTATTGCCTATGGCCGATATATGCGTATATGTGGCGGTACTCAATCCCCACGGTATGGGGAACGAGCGGAAGCGGGGTAGACTGCGTGCTGCGAGAGACGGAAAAGAGGCTTGTTATGAGCCTTTGCTCACTGTAGTTCAGGATTTTTTGCTGCCCTGTCTACGGTGCAAAAAGGCTGCACTAAAATGCCACTGGTTTTTTGTAGACAAAGTTTCAGCCGCAAAGGAAAAAAGTCTATGGCGTCTGGGGCTTTTGTCTGGTTGCACTGTTTTTGCGCAAGAACCTTAGAGCTTTAGCTCTTGCCTGAACAGGCAATAAGGGCCTAAGCGCAAAATGTGTTTAGCAGCCAGTGTTTGCTTTGGCTTATTGGTGCAAAGCAAAAAGCTACTAACCCCAAAATAACACAACAAAGTACGATTGTATACGCTTATTTTGGGAAAAACTTGCGTTTTCTTGCACTTGATAAACATCTTTCGTATCGGGAATTTAAGAAGTAGTGTTCTTGTCTTGTGTATTCTTGCGCTATTGTGGCTGGAGCGCGGAGAAAAGGGCTGGTAAGGCTGACGCCTTGTAGTTGAGAGTGGGCTTAAAAGTGTGGGGATAAGGCCTTAAACTTGCTCTTGCTTGGTACAAAAATAGGGTCTGAGAAAAGACTTTCAGCTTTTGCTTGATCGTGATCGCGGTTGCAGCCTTGCGATCGTGGCATAATGATCAAACGCCCTTTGCTGTCTTGGTGGTTTGCTTGTGAGGTTAGCCACTGACAGTGGGCGAGCACGGAGATTCTGGTTACTCGCTTAACCGTGGCTTCTCGTAGTTTTAGTTTTTAGATTTTTGGTTTGGAGGGCGGGCTTCCTAGGATGGAGCTTGGTTGAATACCTCGGCTCAGCTTGGGCTAAAGCCGCAACGTTGTATGGTAAAAATTCATGAGGTTTTTAGTACCTCGATTACACTCGATGAAGTAGAACGCGCCAATCAAGAAGCTTCGGCTAAAGCTACTACTGCTCGAAGCGCGTCTGCAAACGGTGGCGTGGGTACTTTTGGTGGCTATGATGCTGCTCAGCGTGCTCCTGTGCGTCTGTGCCATGCCAGCACTATCCTGCCTTTAAAGCATGAGCGTGATCACCATGCCTTCATTCCATTTAGCCCTATGCTCTGTGCTTTCTATGCCGGTGGCGATCAGGGTATGGGTGATACCTCGGTGTATGTGGTGCATATCGGTGCCGATGGTTGCCACTCCTTAGTTCAGAAACTCGATTGCCCACAACGTAACCAAAAAGCCAATTGCACCCCAGTGCTCTTCTACTTAAATCAAGGTGCCGAAGCACGTGCCTTGCGTGAGCAAAGCGGCAAAGCTCTGCATGAGCTTGAGGCCGGTAATTTTAAGACCACCGTTAACGACATCGTATCTGAGGCTAAAGCCAAGGCTGAGGATATGAACATGTCACCAGCTCAAGTGCGTGGTACCGGTTCAGATGTCATTGCATTGATCTACAAAGCTGCACG
Source organism: Candidatus Anaerobiospirillum pullistercoris (assembly GCA_019114785.1). Lineage (GTDB taxonomy): Bacteria > Pseudomonadota > Gammaproteobacteria > Enterobacterales > Succinivibrionaceae > Anaerobiospirillum > Anaerobiospirillum pullistercoris. The sequence continues at coordinate 36,872 of DXEV01000199.1, forward strand.
TGTGAGTGATCAGTCTTTAAGCTACCTGTCTCTGAGCTTTAACGATGGTAAGTCTTTTGTGAAGCCACGTCGTTTAGTAGAGTGCAGCCCAAGCCAAAGCCGTGGTCCAGTGCGTACTAAGCCTTTCATGATCCGTAAAGGCCCTTATGCTGGTCGTGTGCTCTTCCCAAGCTCCGTGGATAATGATGAGGGTGTAGCTTTTGCTGATTACACCGACGATGATCTGCGCACTTTAAATCAAAGCAATGAGATCACACCAAGCGCCTCGCAAAAGGCTAAAGCAGCCGAGGCCAAGGTCAGCTTAGTTCAAGGTGTAGTGCAGGCTACACTGTATGAGGATTTAGGTGCCCATGCTCTGCCAGGTTCAGAGATGGAAAAGCTCTCGGCTGAAAAGCAAGACAAGAAGTACTCTATTGTGCACATGCTGATGAGTGCTAGTGGTGCTCAGGTATACCAAGCCGACAGTCTGGATGCCGGTGCCTCTTGGGGTGAGCCTTATCCATTGCCTTTGGTTAACTGCAATGCCGCTATTGATGCTGTGACTTACATGAATCACTTGATCTGCTGTGGTCGTCTCATTGCCTGCGACAGTGAGGATGTGAGTGCAGTGGATACCAGCAAGAATGCACCTTTAGCTTTGTATATTTCCGCAGATGGTCATCACTTTAAGGAATTACTGCGCTTAGAGGATGACGAGAACGGTATCTTTACCTCACCATATCTGCAAATTGACCGTCGTCATAACCTGCTTTATATCAGCTACACGGATCATCGTAAGGCCATTAAGATCCGTATCTTCCGTCTGCTGAGCGACTAGTGAGGCCATTGCGTCGCAGTAAGCAGATCTTAAATTTGGCTAGAGCTAAGCTCACGAGCTGATGAGCTCACATGTGCTCACAAGCTCACTAGCTCACGATACGCCCTGCATTTCTGTGGGGCGTATTTGCCTGTGCCCCCGCAAAGTCTCTCGCCTGCTGCAGCTGCTGCTCTGCGAGAGCCTAGTGCGCTTAGTGCACTTAGTGGCCTTAGAAGATCTGAGTGTTGAGCTAGTTTGCAGTGTTGTTGTGATTGTTCTGTGGCAGTGCAGTTTGCTAGGTAAGATCTGCCTTTCCTGTGGGTTCAGGCTACATATTTGCGGCAATTTTTTGTGCTTGGCCTTATTTTTGCGGCGCGCGTGTAGCTGCTTTTCTGGCAATTAGCTGCCTATTACTCTCACAAAACAGATATAATGCGCGATTTAGAGCAATTTGCGTGACCCTTACTGGTCAAGAGTGATTGGCTTTGCCTGCAAAAGCATGGCTTAAAAGTAATAGAACAGGCGTTCAGGAGCTGAAACACTAGCGAGGCTAACTCTAGTTAGATCCTGTTGTCCTGTATTCTTAGCGTTTTTTGCGTATTCTCGTTTTCCTGTATTTTGGCTAAAAAAGCCTAGCCCGTATCACGGGTGGTTTTATGCGCTGTGGCGCTTAATGTTGGCCAAAAGGGTGAATTTTCTGGAAGCTCCATAGTGCTTTGTTCTGCGCTAAATGTGAGCTTTTTGAGGAAAATGTTGATGCGCACTGGCGGATTTTGCTATCTGCTCTTGGCGCAAGATCACGCTAGTCTGGCTTATTTAGGCCATAGGTGTGCTACATGAGCCTTAGTGTAGACTGAGGTGAGTGGCATACTTTTTGACTTAGATCCCCAGAATTATAGTTTTTCGTCATTTGTTTGACAGGAGCATCAGGGTCATGGGCATTGAACAGATCGGCAATGATGGTCTTTTAGCGCGCTTTGAGCAGATGAATCAAAGCATGCGGGCCATGAACCAAAATGCACGTGCAATTCATTCGGCTTTTCAAAATGATCTGGCAGCAAATGCCAATCAGGTTAATTTTATGAGCGGCGAGAGTGCGGCATTAGCTTTGCGTGAGCAATCTAATGTGAATCCTGCTGCCCATCAAGCTGCCGCTGGCCTCGGATCTGGCCCTCAGGCTGCTGGTATCAATAATACTTATACCCCTGTTCCAGCTGAGAAGGCCGGTGAAACCGTCGGTGAGTTTAAGCAATTATTAACCGATGCTTTTGAGAACGTTAATATCCTCCAAAATGTGGCTGGTGAAATGTCTCAACGCTTTGATGTCGGTGATCGCTCGATTACCTTAGCCGATGTCATGATTGCTTCCCAAAAGTCTAGCCTGTCTTTTGAGGCTACCTTGCAGATCCGTAATCGCTTGGTAGAGGCTTATCAGTCGATCATGCAAATGCAGATTTAGTCGATTTCCCCTAGGCTAGCTTTATGGAGCTAGCTACGCTGAGTTAACTTGGGCTTAGCTAAAAATTTTTCTTTGTTATCTGCGTCGCCCCATCTCAATTGGGGTTTTGGCGTCTTTAGTTTGGAACTGTTTTTAGCTTATGCTGCGACAAAGGCTCTTTTTTGTTCCCTAGCCTTTGTGATTACTTTGCTTGTAAAGGATAGAAAATGTCAGACAATTCGTTCCCAGTGGCAGCGGCCCCAAATCAGCAGGAGTCGAGTACGGCTCTTGTTGATCCAGCCACAACAGCCCCTGGGGCAAACAATGCTGCAGGCGCAGCTGGCAGTGGTTCAGCTTCTAATCAGGCACAGGCTAGTGCTCAAACTGGTGGTGCCCAAGCTGATTCTTCTTATTTTGATGAAGATGACAGCAATCGTATTGGTGGTACTGTGGGCAACACAGTCAACTCCATTCCGACTGCTACCTCCTTCAGAGGTCGTGTTAACGAATTTGTCCACAACGGTGAGATCTTAAGAAAGCTCATTATTTTGGGCTTCTTAGTACTCTTCTTAACCGGTGCGGTGTTTGGCTTACTGTCTTTACAGGCTAGCAATGAGGCAGCTTCACAGCGCTCTCTTGGTCGTTACTCTCCTGAGGAGATTGGCCCTGTACTCGATTTCTTAAGCGTACAAGGATTCAACTACTCCATTCGTGGCGATTCGGTGCTGGTGCCAGTTGAGGACTATGAGCGTGTGCGTGAGGCCATGCTGCGTAATGGCGTGGCTGTAAACAAGATTGCCGAGCAAGATGCACTGATCATGCAGGACAATGGCTTTGGTGTCTCGCAGCGCTTAGAAGGTGAGCGTATCAAGCACAGCCGTGAAATGCAGCTGGCTCGTGCCATCGAGCGTATCGATGGTGTGGAGCACGCTACCGTCTTATTAGCTATTCCACGTGATAACGTCTTTGCCCGTACACAGCAAAGACCATCTGCTGCGGTGGTGGTAACTTTACAAAACGGCGCTTATTTGACGCCAGAGAATGTAAATTCCATTCGCTTTACCGTCGCTTCCTCTGTGCATAACCTGTTGGTAAAAGACGTGACTGTGACCGATCAGCACGGCCGTTTACTCAGTGCACAGACTGCTAACAACACCTCAGATGACCGCATGCAGCGCGAGTTTGAGATGCGCACCTTACGTGAGGCTCAGTATCGTGACAAGTTAGACTCGATCCTGCGTCCAATGTTAGGTGAAGGCAATTACTCGGCTGAAGTGGATGTCACCTTAGATACCACTGTTGAGGAAGAGACTCGTCAGTTCTTTAATCCAGAAAATCAGGCCGTGCGCTCTGAGACTTTACGTGAAGAGCGTGGAAACAACGATCAAGGCTCGCCATATGGTGTTCCTGGTTCGCTTTCCAACCAGCCTCCAGCTAATGCCACTATTCCACAACAGCTGAGAACTGGTACTGCCACGGAAGAGACTGCCCAAGCCCAGCAAAACGAAAATCGTGAGGCTGTGCGTAACTATGAAGTGGACACCACCGTGCGTCACACTATCCGTCCTTCCAACTTAGTGCAGCGCTTAACAGTTTCGGTGGCCGTGGACAATGTGCGTCAGACTTCTGATGACGGTGCTGTTACTTATGTTCCTCGTAGCCAAGAGGACTTAGACAAGATTGCTGATTTAGTTCGTGGCGGCTTAGGCTTAGATGAGCGCCGTGGTGACTTTGTGATGGTGGAGAATGTCGCCTTCCCTCACGACGATGCCCAGCCTGCTCTGCCTTGGTGGCAACAAGAGGCCTTCTTACGCATTCTGCGTATCGGTGGTGCCGTCCTCATCATCCTGTTCTTAGTGGTCTTCGTGGTACGTCCAATGATCAACCGCTTACTGCGTGGTCGTACTCCTGAGGATGCTGAGCTTGAGCATCAGTTAGAGCTTGATAACGGCTCGGCTTTAGGTGGTGAAGATGATCTCAACCTGATCGCCGCCCAGAATGAGCTCAACGATCAGATCTACAACATCAACCGTGAGGGTGGCATTGAGTTACCTAACCTGCATCGTGATGAGGATCTGCTCAATGCTGTTCGTACCTTAGTGTCGAATGAGCCTCAGTTATCGGCTGAAGTGTTACGTGATTGGATTAACTCCGATATGCGTGACAAGAAGGACAAGAAGAAAGCAAATAAAGCCTCTAGCGGCTTATAGTTTTACCGGCTTCAGTGGTGAGGTGGTGGCGCTCTAAAAGCAAGGGAACGCTGTTTAGAGTCAAAAGCATTCAGGGCTCTATCCTCCTGACTGCATGGCAACCATCTCATTGCTGAAGCCTTTTTCTTTTTGCTGATGGCAGGCTTGAGGCCGCTAATTTTCAGATTTCTTTTTTGAGGTTTTTGGGTATGTCAGATCGTGCAATGATGCGTCAGGCAGGCGCATATCCCCAAATGCAACAGTCCTCGAGCAATGGTCTAGAGCTGACCGATGACGAGAAAATGGCTCTAGAGAAGCTGTCGGGTATTGATAAGGCTGCTATCTTGATGCTGTCGCTGTCCGAGGATGATGCCGCAGCTCTGTTCCGTAACTTGCAGCCAAAGCAAGTGCAAAAGCTTGGTATTCGCATGGCCGAGCTAGAGGACTTCAATCAAGATAGCGTGAACGCTGTTCATAAGACTTTCCTGACTAACATCACCAAGCACTCGAACATTGGCTTAGGTTCTTCGGACTTCGTGAAGAACGCCTTAGTTGCTGCCTTAGGTGAAGATAAGGCTAACAACTTAGTCGATCAGATCTCTATGGGCAGTGGCTCCCATGGCTTGGATTCCTTAAAGTGGATGGATGCCCGTCAGGTGGCCACCATTATCCAAAACGAGCACCCTCAGATTCAGACTATTGTGCTGTCTTACCTTGACCCAGAGCAGTCAGCTCAGATCTTGAGTCAATTCCCTGAGACAGTACGTTTGGATCTCATTATGCGTATTGCTACCTTGGAAGAGGTGCAACCTGCCGCTTTACAAGAGTTGAATGAGATCATGGAAAAGCAATTTGCTGGTTCTGCCGGTACACAAACGGCCAAGATTGGTGGTTTAAAGTCGGCTGCCAATATCATGAACTACTTGGACAACAACACCGAGACCCAACTTATGGACGCCATTCAGGCACAGGACAAAGAGATGGGCCAACAGATCCAAGACCTCATGTTCGTGTTCGAGAATCTTGGTGGTGTGGACGACCGCTCGATCCAGCTGCTGGTGCGCGAAGTTCCTTCGGACGTATTGGAAAAGGCCCTCAAGGGTGCCGACGAAAACCTACGCGAGAAGTTCTACCAAAACATGTCTACTCGTGCTCGCGAGGCCCTCAAGGAAGATCTGGAGTCCATGGGCCCAACCAAGATCTCCGACGTGGAAGCCGCACAAAAGGAAATTCTGGCTATTGCCCACAAGTTGGCCGATGCCGGTCAGATCGTGCTGTCGCGTGGCGGTGGCAACGACGACTTCATCGAGTAGTCTTTGCTGGTTTTGAGGCGCAAATACTACCTCTAAGCGCTAGCTATACAGCTAGCGCCTTACGCCAGTGGGCGCTTGCGCTAGCGAGCGCTTCGCGCCAGAGCTATCTGATCCCCACCACCTTGCAGAGCGCAGGGAGTGGGGTTTTTTGTTTTTAGATGGCTTAAGTTGGCTGGTTTTTCTAGGCAGAATCATTAAAAATCAATAGAATGAGGGAAAACCTCAGGGTGTGTTTGGCCCAGCTGTTGCACCTGTAACTAAGATCAGTGCTTTTGTTTTGCCCTGCGCACAAGCGCTAGGCTGTTTCTTAGTCTAGAGAAAACAGGAGCAATCTGACTGAAGGATCCTACTGGTAGCCTGCTAGGATCAAGCTTGCATGTAATGGTTTTTGCTGTTGCGTCTCTTCTAATTTGTCTGATTCATCAGGCTGGTTTGAGCTCTTAGACTGCCCTTGCTGCTTTGTTGCAGTGCTGCTTTATCGCAGCAAGAGATGCAGTAATTTGTGAGTGCTCAAGCTGAGCTTATGCGATTGTTTGGAGTTTTTTAAATGGCCGATCATGAAGCTTTTGGAGATATGAACGCCAAAATCGATCCAAATCGAGTGGTGACTTCAGTCAAAGACGACAATCGCGTTCCTGAATATAGAGAAGTTACCATCGTCAATGGTGAAGCTGCCCAAAGCTTTACCCCATTGCAATGGCCTTTATTTGATGATGGTAAGCCAATTACCACTAATGCTATTGGCTATGAGGTGGGTGGCTACTTTAAGAGACACCAAGAGGCGATGCGCCTTGCCAAAGTTGAAGCAGAGCGTAAAGCTGAAGAAGAGCGCTTAGCTGCTGAAGCAGCCGCAAAGAAAGCAGCTGAAGAAGAGGCGGCAGCTGCCGAGAAAGAAAAAGCTAATGCTATTAGCCTTGAAGAATTAGAGGCCATGCGTAATGCCGCGCGCAAAGAGGGTTATACCGAAGGTGCAGCTCGTGGCCATGAGGAGGGCTATCAAAAAGGCTTTGAGCAAGGTAAAGCCGATGGCTTTAACCAAGGCCAACAAGACGGCATGGCTCAGGGCTACCAAGATGGCTTCCGCCAAGGTCGTGATGAGGGCTTTACTAAGGGCCAAGAAGCTGGTTTAGCCTCGGGTACAGATATCGTGACCACCCAAGCCGATCGCTTCCGTCATCTTGCCGATATGCTGGCGCAACCACTGCGTGAGGTGGATGAGCAAGTCACCGATGAGCTGGTGTATCTGGTTTCGCGCATGGTCAAGGTGATCATTAAGCGTGAGATCAAAGGCGATGTCGAGTTCTTAAAGCAAGGCATTGAAAAGTGTGTCTCGCTGTTGCCAGAGGCCAAAGATGGCGTCGAGGTTGAGCTTTCAGAAAGCGATTATGCCTTAATCCTTGCCTCCGTAGGTAAGGACTATATGCAAGCACAGAACTGGCATGTCATCCCATCTACCTCAGTGCAAGATGGCGATATTGTGGTTAACACTAAGCTGAGCTCCGCTCAATGGCGTATTGATGATCGTATCGATGCCTTAATTAGTGATTTCTTAACCGGAGCAGCTGATGCTGTCGCCTCTGCTCGTAAGGAAAGCATTGAAGGCTGCCCAGAGTTTGATGAACAGCCAAAACAGCAGTTGATCCCACCACGCGACATCTTAAACATGTCGGATCGTATTGCTAAGAATATGGCAGCAATGGCTCCGCAACCTCCTAAATTCGAGCCTGCTGCTGGTGATGGTGCAGCTGCGGAAGCTGCTAAGGGTATTGGTACCTTAGCACCAGAAAGTGCAGGTGTGGACTTTGGTGATGCCTTTGATCCTGATGCAGCCGAGATCCATGATGCTACGCTGCGCTCACAAACAGATGAAGCCTTAGCCGCTAACGCCTTTTCGATTGACCAAGGTTCAGGGCCTAAGCTGCAAGGCGTAGAGTTTAATACTGCGGCTATTGATGCTGCTAAGGCAGATGCTGAGGCTCATGGTGTTACGCCACCACCAAGCATTGCCGAGCAAGCAGCAGCTGCCGCCGCCGCTGAGACCAAGCATGCTTAGAGCACCTATTTAGGTGCGTAACCTCAGCAGTACACCCTCTGACGGTTAGACCTGTCGGTCTGTTTTTGGAGCTTTGAGAGCAGAGCACGGTTTTTTTTGGTTATGAATAATCTCTTATCACGTTTAAAAGCGATCAATGTTCCTGAGCAGGAAGCAAATCCACAAATCGTGGGTAAGCTAACCCGTGTGGTTGGTCTGACCTTAGAAGCTGTGGGACTTAAGGTTGCAGTGGGTGATCGTTGCCGCATTGAGTTAGAGCGCGGCGATATGGAAGCCGAGGTCGTAGGCTTTGCGGGCAAGACCATTTACCTCATGCCAACAGAAAAGGTTGATGGCGTTACCCCAGGCGCTTCTGTTTACCCTATCAATGGTGTACGCGATTTCCCTTATGGCACGCACTTGTTAGGGCGTGTGATTGACGGTATGGGAGAGCCTATTGATGGCTTAGGCCCTTTGGCTAAACCACAGGCCGTGCAATGGGTACCAAAGCGTCTCAACCCAATGGCCAGAAGACCTATTCGCCAAAGCTTGGATGTGGGTATCCGTGCGATCAATTCTTTGTTAACCATCGGTCAAGGCCAGCGTATGGGCTTATTTGCAGGCTCCGGTGTGGGTAAGTCTGTGTTGCTGGGTATGATGACGCGTGGTACTACCGCTGATATTGTGGTGGTGGGGTTGATCGGTGAGCGTGGTCGTGAGGTTAAAGAGTTTATTGAGGACATCTTAGGCGAGGAAGGTCGTGCGCGCTCTATCGTGGTTGCCGCACCAGCAGATGCCTCACCTCTGATGCGTCTTAAAGGCTGTGAAACCACATTGTCGATTGCAGAGTACTTCCGTGATCAAGGCTATAACGTCTTATTGCTGCTAGATTCCCTGACACGTTATGCCATGGCGCAGCGTGAGATCGCTTTAGCTGTGGGTGAACCACCTGCCACTAAGGGTTATCCACCATCAGTGTTTGCTAAGTTGCCAGCTCTAGTTGAGCGTGCCGGTAATGGTGCAGAGGGTCAAGGTTCGATCACCGCTTTCTTTACCGTGCTGGTTGAAGGTGATGATCTGCAAGATCCTATTGCTGACGCGGCGCGTGCTATTTTGGACGGCCATATTGTGCTTTCGCGTGAGTTAGCCGATTCTGGTCACTATCCAGCTATTGATGTAGAAAAATCGATTTCGCGTGTGATGCCAGCGGTTGTTACCGAAGAGCACATGGTCATGGCACGTACCATTAGACAATGTATTGCGTTGTACAATCAAAACCGTGAGCTGATTTCGATCGGTGCTTATCAACGTGGCTCTGAACCGCGTATTGATCAGGCTTTGATGATTAAACCTCATATTGATGAGTTTACGCAGCAAGGTATGAAAGAAGTAGTGCCTTTTGCTGACAGTATTGATGGCTTGCGTAAGCTCTCCATGATCTTGATCGATGATGCTAAGAATAAGCCTCGTGCAGGCGCGCCAAATCGCATGATGCCACCACCAAATAGACAGCAGCCAAGCGGTGGTGCTCCGGTGGCGGCTCGTATGTCGTTTAGCCCACGTCAAGGCTAGACTCAGGACTGAGTCCTGTGTTTGTCAGGAATATAAGGAGGCGGTAGCATAGTTGGTGTGCTACAGCCTCTTTTGGTATTTGCCTTTCCCCTCTGAGGGGCTCTTCTAGAACAGGAGGGCTTTATGCCTGAAGATAGAGCGTTACATTTGGTGCTGGATAAAAGACAGCACGATGAGGAGAAAGCCTTTGAGGATTGGGTTTTCTGCCGCAATCAAGTTGCTATGTTTGAGCAGCAGATCAAGCAGGTAGAGGATTTCCGTTTTAATTACATTGGCGAGATGGAAAATGAGGGCCGTAATGGCTTAACTGGCAATAAGCTCTTAGCCTACCAAGCCTTTATTGAAAAGCTCGATAATATTGCCTTAAAGCAGCGTCAAGAGCTGCAGCGTTTGCAGATGCTCACTGAGCAAAAGCGCCAGTTCTATTTAAATCGCCAAAAGGATCGCAAGATCATCGAAACCTTGCTGGAAAAACACCGCATTAAGCGGCAAAAGGAAGAGCTCAAGCGTGAGCAAAAGCTGTTAGATGAGTATGTCGTCTCCACCTATAGCCGTCGTCGACAGCAGGAGGCGGATCCAAGTGAGCTCTATGAGCTCTAACAACAAGCGTACCTGTATCTGTCTGTTCTGTCCGTTTAGGTGCTGTGGCGCAGTTAATAGCTGAGAACCTCAGCGGAAGAATAGCAGTAGCGTCTAGTGCAACAGAGCCCCATTCCTTTAGAATGTTGGGGCCTTGATCACATCGTATCAGGCCATATTGGCTGTACTGGCCATACTGGCCAGTCTGTGTCAGGTCTAAACCTCTGTGTAAGACTGGTGACACAGGCAAGGAGCTGAGATTGGGGCAAACGCAAAAATGGCAATCTGCATCTCAAAATAACCAAACCCAGAGTGCTCGAAGCAAGGACAAAAGCATGCGTTATCTGGTTCTTTCGGATATTCACGGGGGCTCAGCAGAGCTGGAGCAAGCCTTAACTTACTTTGATCAGTATCAATGCGATTACATTGTGCTGTTAGGCGATCTGCTTAATCACGGGCCTCGTAATCGTGTTCCTGATAGCTATCAACCACCAAAGGTGGCTGAGATGCTCAATGCTTATAGCACTAAGATCATTTCGGTACGTGGTAATTGCGATAGCGAGGTTGACAGCATGATGTTCAACTTCCCTTGCAATGCTCCTTATGGCTACATCATTGTGTCGCAGCCTGACGAGGTGGCCGCTGCCAGCGCAGCTGCTAACGCTGCTGCGCAGGGGGTACCACAGCGTACCAAGACCCAGAGGATCTTTTTAACTCACGGTCATTTGCACAAGATCGATAGTCCTGATGGCTCTGGTATGAACGAGCTGAGAGATAAGCTCGGCTTGCATGAGAACGATATCGTGCTCAGTGGCCATACTCATGTGGCAGGTATTTTTTTAAAGCCAAGTGGGCTCGTCAATATCAATCCAGGTTCTACCACTATTCCAAAGGGTGGCACTAAGGCTGGTTTTGCTTTGATCCTTGAGGATCACATTGAGCTTAGAGATCTCGATAACAATCTGGTAGCGCGCTACGACTTTGTCTTCGAGTAATAGGCGCTGCTTAGAATGCCCATGCGCGCTATGCTGCCCATGCGGGTAGCTCAAGGCTAGTGTGAGCGGCGCTTGGTTCAATCAAACAGAAGTTGTAAAGGAGTAAGTCATATGGCTCTGCAGGGAAAAAATAAATTGCAGTCTCTTTCTGTAACTTTAGGTCGAGCAGGGCTAGCTGTGCTTGCTTCTTTGGTGTTGGTGTCGGGCGTGTCAGCTCAGGAGGCAAAGGTAGAGTTTGATCTGTCTTTGCCTGTCACTTATGAGCGTTGCCAGATGATGGATGAGCTCAACGCCTATGTGAAAACCTTAGCCCCAGATGACTTGGAGCAGCTTAAGGCTACACAGGCTTTCCTCGTTAACTGCCAAGCATTGCTTGAGGAGCAGATCAGTTCGACTCAGCAGAAGCTGTCTGAGCTAAAAGCCTCTCAAGGCAGCACTCAGAGTCAGCCTAGCGCCTCGACTCAGCAAGGCCAGTAAAGCCAGCATTGGCCTAGCCTAGCCTAGCCTAGGCTAGGCCTAGGTTATGCCTACTATTTCATGCCCTCGCATTGCGGCTTCAGCTGTCGGTAGCTGGAGCTATCGATAGCGGGGGCTTTCGTTTTTTTAGATAGCTACCCAAAACCGAAGTAGCCGTCAGTAGGGCCAAAGGTACCACCTGTGGAGCAAGTCCGACTTTTGGTCTCCTCGGGCTAGTTATGAGCTCTAATTGGCTTTTCGATGGTATTTAAGCCATTTTATGGCCTCAGGGATCCAAGTTGTCTTTAACTAACTAAAAAATTTTTTAGCGCCCCAAAAATCGCTGAAAACGGCTTTGTGCCTAGCTTTGCGTGTGTTTTGTTGTTGGCTTGTGTGCAGAGAAATTACTTTTTTCGTAAAAAAGTTGTTGACAGTGGATCGTAAATCCTTAAAATACGTTCCCGCTGACACGCACTGAGGTGCGCAGCGAAATCAAAAAGCAAAGCCTAGCGCTTTGTAGTTCTTTAAAAATTAGATACAAACAATCTGTGTAGGTTCTTGACAAGAACTTCGAGTTATTAGCCAATAAGCTACACAAGCTGCGTTAGCAGCATGGGTAGCAGGT
>DXEV01000200.1 GCA_019114785.1 Candidatus Anaerobiospirillum pullistercoris
ACTCCCGATTTAGTCGAAATACAAGCTGCGATGTTGTCAACACCTAAGTCAACAAGCAAAGAATCGTTAGCATTCAGCAAGGCACAGTGATTTAAGTTAACCCCCTTTTGATAAGTTATTTCAATGACAAAGCAGTTGGCTTTAGGGTAGATGCGCAAATCTCCGCACTGAGCCAAACCAGCTTTCTCGTTGAAAGGTTGGTCTTGGCAGCAAGTAACCTTGATCGGTTGAAGACCAACTTTTTTGCCGCCAGTTATGGTAAGAAGACCATCCTCAATTTTGTAGCCATTACGACCGACATAGAAGGTTCTATACTTCTTAGCGTAGCTGGGTAGCTTTGGCTGTCCAATAAACTTGGATGGATCTTGCTTATATGCTGCATTAGCTGCAAAATATGATATAAACTGCTCAAACACAATCTGGGTCATACGCTGAGCAGATGCCGCTGAGGGCATGGCACGATAATCGGTGGTGTAAAGCGCTCTGATGTCTTGATCAGTTAACGTTTTCGTCCCGATAGGTTTCCTAGAGAAGATCAAATGACGCAAATGGTAAGCTACACAATTACCGAGCCTCTTAGCTCTCGAGCAAAGTTCTGCTCATGGTTCGTAATTGGCATCTCCCTTACGTACTAAGATTTGCTGAACTCGATCCATGAAGCTTAACACCTCTGCACATAGCGTTTACAACCTAAAAGCTCATATCATTCTGGTCGTAGCTTATAGGCGTAAAGCACTAACATCCCAAATTCTTGTTAGACTAGAGAAAGTCTTTCAAGAAGTTTGTTTTCATTATAACGCAACCCTGCTCGAATTTTCTGGAGAATCGGATCATGTCCATTTGCTTGTTGAGTATTCCCCAACAATGAGGCTATCAGATCTAATTCGCGTATTGAAATCAGTTTCCTCACAGAGGATTAGAGCTGAGTTTTACGCCGAAATCAAGCATCTTTTATTGGGACAGCGATTTTGGACAAGAAGCTACTGTGTTATCTCTGTAGGAGATGGTGCCAATACTGAAGTTATTGAACGATACATTCGGAACCAAAATCGTCCAAAGTGAAGCAATTAGCCGCTTACATCCCTACGCTTACGCATAGGGAATTACGCGGCATTAGTTAAAGGCCCTCAGTAAAGGGCGAAAACGTTTGGAGCACGAGTGACAGCAATAGTCACCTGTGGCTTCGTTTTGATGCATCCAAACAGGGCCAAATGGCGCTGTGAGCTGGTGCTCCTTAAGGGCTTAAAGTCTTAAGGTTTTGCACCTAGAGCCAGCCAGAGAGAGGCCCAAATAATCCCATTAGTTTGCGCTTTAGCTATGCCCTAAAGCATGCTGTTGGGATTAAGGAGAGAGCTAAGCTCTTAGAGCGAACAGCTGTTTTGTCCATATTGATATCCCTTTGCAGCTTTTGTTGAGATTGAGGCTCAGTAAAACTAGTCTCAAGAGAACTGAAGCCTTGGGGAAATGGTGTGTGGCTTTCAGTTTGCGGTGTGTGCTTGGTTTTGTGTGTTTTAGTGAGATTTTTTGGTTGATCTGTCCACAGTAGGACATCTGTGCGTTAGGGGCTGACCTAGTCAGCTTCACTAGTGTGAGGCTAAAGGGTGGGCTTGAGATGCGGGTAAAGACTGTTGCTGCTGGGGCTTAGGCAAAGGATTGGCGTAATATGTCAGATTCGCTCAGCAAAGAGCAGCGTCATGTCGTAGCGCCTGATTACAGGAACAATGCAGCTGGGAACGCTTCTTCCCCTGACGCTGATGAGTGGTATGACCAAGGCTTTGACTTGGCTGATGAAAGCCGTCAAGAGCAAGCCATGCTGCATGACGATGGCTTTGGCGTTAATCCTGCCTTACTCGATGATGCCGAAGAGCAATTTAGTGCTGCCAGTAAAAATCGTTTGCGCTCCGATGCCGAAAAGCAGTTAAAAGATGGCACCGTTGAGCTCCATATGGATCCGCTTTCGCCGATCCGCGAGATCTCTCAAGGCAGCAAGCAGCTCAATGCACGTGAAGGGGATATTGAGGTCGGTGGTAATGGTCGTATCTTCGATCGTGCTAATGCCACCCATGCTCACGTCCAATCTGAATACTTAGGCCCAAAGCCAAAGCCTGCTGAGGTTAAGCAGGTGGGTACGGTCTACAGTCCTGAATATCTCGCCAAAAAAGAGCGAGAGGCTCAAGAGTTAGCAGCCGCCCAGCAAGAGGCCCAAGACATTGCTGCTGCCGAAAACAGTGATTTCCGTACCGTAGTCCGTAGAGACAAGAATTTCACTGTTGATGATAGTCGCTTTTTAAATGCCATGCGTGAGCAGCAGGCCGAGCGTGACGCTGCCAAGGCTGCTGTGTTTTCAGGTGCGGTGGATACAGCTGCGCTAGAGCAAACACCATCTAAGCTTACGGCTGCAGAGCGTGCCGCTCGTACTGCCGCTACAGTAGCCGCCAGTACTTACGCGGGGAGTAAGCGTGCGGCTGTCGGTGGCAATTTACAAGCACCTTCCGATTACTTAGGGCCAAAGCCTAAGCCTGTTGAGATTAAGCAGGTGGGTACGGTCTATAGTCCTGAATACCTTGCTAAAAAAGAGCGCGAAGCCCAAGAGCTGGCTAAAGCACAGCTTGAAGCCCAAGCCCTTGCCGCCGCAGAAAATAGTGACTACCGTACCGTAGTGCGTCGTGAGCCTAATTATTCGGCCGAAGATAGTCGCTTTATGCAGTCGCTGCGCGATCAACAAGAGGATCGTGATGCTCAAGCTTTAGGTTCGTCTTTTGGTTTAAGTGATGCCGAGGCGGCTGCAATTGCGGCCTCTGATGCGGCCGATGAAGCGGCTATGGCTCAAGCAGAGCGCGATCGGGCTAATAAGATCACGGCTGCTGTCGCTGCTAGTACTTATAAGGGCAGCAAGCTGGCACCTGTTGGCGGTAATTTACAAGCCGCCTCTGATTATTTAGGCCCAAAGCCAAAGCCTGTAGAGGTTAAACAGGTTGGTACCGTCTATAGTCCTGAATATTTAGCGCAGAGAGAGCGTGAGGCTCAAGAGGCAGAGCGTGCTCGGCGTGAGCTTGAGGCTATGCGTAGAGCACAGAGCGGAGATTATCGCACTGTAGTACAGCATGAGCATGGTATTGCCGATAACCAACTTGTAAGCTCTTTGCGCAATGATGCAGCTTTACGAGATGCCACGGAGTTTGTAAATAAAAACTTCGAGATGTCTGATGCTGAGATCGCTGCGATGGAAGCTCGTGAGGCGGCCAAAGAGGCTAAGGCGGTTGCAGCTAATTTACAGGGAGCTCAAGCTACCGATTTTGGTGGTGAGGGTTCTTTGCTATCTCGTCGCTCCAACATGATGGCGTCTTCTGACTACTTAGGGCCAAAAGTGCAGAACTCTGGGCCTAAGCAAGTCGGTACGGTCTATAGTCCTGAGTATCTGGCCAAGAAAGAGCGTGAGGCTAAAGAGCGTGAGCGCGAGCAGCGGGCGATTGAGGAGCAAAAAGCAGCCATTGAGCAGGCGCAGCGTAAGTTTGATATGACCGACGATGAGATCGCGGCCATGGAGGCACGCGAGGCGGCTAAAGATCCAAGCGGTAAGGTGGTTGCGGCCAATTTGCAGGGAGCGCAAGCTACTGCTTTTGGCGGTGCTGGCTCATTGTTTACGCAACGTGCTAACAACATGGCGGCTTCGGACTATCTCGGGCCAAAAGCTCAGAGTTTTGGGCGTATGGCATCTTCAGACTATCTGGGGCCAAAAGTGCAGAACTCTGGGTCAAAGCAGGTTGGTACGGTTTATAGCCCTGAATACCTTGCCCAGAAAGAGCGCGAAGCTCAAGCAAGAGAGGCGGCTCAACGTGAGCGTGAAGCACAACGTGAAGCCGAAAACGGTGATTATCGTACTCTGGTGCGTCGTGCCCCAAGTACTAGCGATGCTGATACTCGTTTCATGCAGTCGTTGCGTGAGCAGCAAAAAGATCGTGATGCGCAAGAGCAGATTAATCGCAACTTTGAAATGACTGATGCAGAGATCGCCGCCATGGAAGCGCGCGATGCAGCTAATTTAGCTGCAGCCCAAGCTGCCAAAGGAAGTACTGAGTTTGGTGGTGAAGGGTCTTTGCTGTCGCGACGGGCCAATAAAATGGCCTCATCAGATTATTTAGGCCCAAAACCACAGCGTGCGGAGGTGCATCAGGTGGGAACAGTCTATTCTCCTGAGTACTTAGCGCTTATGCAAGAGCGCGAAGCCTTAGCTTCTGCTCAAAAACAGATAGATGCGCAAGGCTCAGCCCTAGATCCGAATGGTGATTACCGCACTAGAGTGTCTCATTCTAACAATATGTCGTTGGAAGAGAGTCGCTTTTTACAGTCATTGCGTCAAGCTCAGAGTAGACAAGAGGCTGATCCTAGTTCTGCACCAGCTACTTTAGCGCAAAGTGGTGGTTACTCGGATCTCGAGCGTCAACAGATGCGTCAGGCTCAGCAATCACGTTTGCAGCAGCATCAAAAGGCCATCAATGAGCGCGCTTCGATTGAGCGGCAACAAGCTATTGCCGCGCAGCAAGAGCGTTTAAGACAAATGAGGCAGCGCCAGCTGCAAGAGCAGCAAGCGCGGCAACGTCAAGCGCTGGGACAAGGTCAGAATGCTGCACGTCAAGGTGCAGCAGGCGCTGCAGGTGCTGCGGCTAACGCTGCTCCTGAGCTGACCGGAGTAGCGGCTGCTGAAGCACGAGCAGCTGCACAGACAATGACCTATTCAGAGGCCATTAAGGATGAATACACCACCAAAGGAGCATTGGAGCTGAGAAAAATGCGAGAACAAGAACTTGCGCAATCGCCGCATCCTAATAAGCCAAAGAGCAATAGCGAGAAGACGCTGGAGGAGCTGGCGCGCGAGTATCCAGGCTTGTCTCCAGAGCATTTGGTCAAGCTCAAGCGCTCCAGTAATCGCTGTCACTTAGTGTCTCGTACCCCGATCTTTGATGCTAAATCGAATATCTCGATGTACGAGCTCAAATTTACAGCGGGTAAAGTTTTCCAAGTGAACGCTTTAAAGAGCGATCACGTTTACCACGTGCTCTTTGGCTACTTCATCCGTCGTGGTATCTCTTGCTTTATTGGCCGTAATAAGAGTGTCTTGGTGATGATGCCTATCACCTATGACTTCCTTGATTACATCGATCGCTATTCGGTCAATCGTGTGGTGTTGCGTATCTGCCCAGAACAGCCAGTGACCCCTTCGGCTCTGCACATCTTGACCAAGTTGCGCCGCTCCGGTATGAGCTTTGCCATTGACCTCATGGTGCTCTTAAAGCGTGATTGGAATAAGGCTGTGCTCAGCATCGAGTACGTCATGATCGACATGAGCGGCAAGGTCAAAGAGCAGCTGAGTGTGTTCCAGCGCTTAAAGATCAAGGCTCCATGGCTCAAGACCATTGGCTATAACGACGTCAATGGTGATGGCTATGCCTATCTGGCCAAGCACATGATCGATTTTCTGGATGCTCCTTTCTGGAATATCGGCCTGCAATTTACTCAGGATGTTGAGTTCTTTGCGCCATTGCAGCAGGAAGTGACGATGTTGATCCACGAGCTGTTCAAGGAGCAGCCAAATTACAACATCTTCCAACAGTTCCTGCGCGCTCACGAGTCGCTGAGCCGTGACATGGCGGTGTTCTTATATCGCTTCCGTCATGCCTCACCTCGTCAGGTGCAGAACATTACGGAGCTCTTCCGCTTCCTGATGGACTACAGCCCTAATCGCTCCTTCTCGGTGATGGCTGGCCGTACCATCATGTTGGCTTACGTGAAGGGTGTGAACATGTCCTCGCAGTCGATCCTGCAAGAGCATTATTCACAGGCCATTATCCGTGGCTACTTTGTGGAGTACATGTCGAAGATCTTCGATGATCCTTTCGTCAACCGCTATGCTTTCCAA
>DXEV01000201.1 GCA_019114785.1 Candidatus Anaerobiospirillum pullistercoris
GAGAACAGCAAGCTATCACCCTCTTGCGAGCTTGCCATTACCAATACCCGTGACGCACTTAATGTCACTCCAATCTGCCTCGTTTTTCTGCCCTCTTTTCCACAAAATTTCCCACCATCTTTGCACAAGCAATAGCTGTCATAGATAACTTCTGGCCTAGGATCTATAAGGCTTTTCAGCTCATAGCTATACACAAAATTTTCATGCGTAATTAACTAATTTCTTCCCCTTATTTTATGGAGCGCGAAACTCGTCTTCGCGCGTTTTATCGACGAAATAAAGCCATAGCAGCACCTACACCCACGAAAAGATTTTTCATCAAATGTCTAGATATGAAAAAATTTTCTCCAAGCCTGATGCAATCAGGCTTTTGCACCAAGATAACGCATTTGCACTACCTAAAAAACGCACACATTTATTTCGTGTTACCTATAGCTAACTTTAGCCTATTTGTGCCCGCTTGTATGGTAGGCGACATCCCCTCTGTATTGAGTATCTATAAACGCCTCTTTTACTCTGTAAAAACTGTGCTAAATTAGAGGCGCTTTTAGGAGCACCAAGCAATCATCATTTGGAGAGAAAAGGCATATTTATGCCTGTAAGACATAATCTTAGCTTGTATGGCAGCAGTGGTCATACCACCTCGCTGGCCAGGCTTTTCAAACTTAGATACAATCCCCACATGATATGGGCTAAAGGCGCAATTTATCCCCTTAGTGTGACGGCACTACAGCACATGCAGCTCTGTCCTAAAGGACTCTAAACTTAGAGCATGTTTGTCATATGCTGGATCTTGTCACCATATAACAGGCTTTCCTCTTTTAAGCTTTGAGCTTGTAAAGGAGAGTAAACCTATGATCCAATCACCATCCAAAAACCCTAAAGAGAAAGTTTCCATGCCAGCTTCCTCCAATCTGCTCATTACACAAAGCGTCCGCATTTTGATCTTGCTTGCCATGCTTTCCTGCTTGATCTCGCTGGCCTTAATGTAAAGAGCGCCCATTATTTGCGGCAAACTCAAAGTAGCTGTTCTTTCCCACCTGAGAAAACCGCAACATCTTCATCCTGCCTTTTTTCTTAATAAAGCAGGAGAGCTGTGCTCTGCCTCCAACCAAACATAAGGCACCACAACTACAGCAAAATGTCGTGCTCACGCATGAGCAGATTGGTCTTTACCGCTCTTTGAGCTAAAGCCCAACTCATCATCTGCGGAGCAAACATTTTCCCGTCACACATGCTTTTTGTCCTCTCCTTTTAGCTTCCCTTTTCCTCCCCCAAGCTCACTCTCACCAGCCAACAAAAGAAAACCAGCATACGCACAAATCGGCGTATATGTTGCAACTAAGGCCTTAAGTTTGACCGCAGTATGGCGGCAAATAGTTAAGTCCTCTTGTTTGGTTCTGTTGAGGAGCCTTATCATGTTGCGCTTCAGTACATCTTCTGATCACCCATCGACTGATCTTATTGCAGCTCGTTACACTGAGCCTGAGCTTACTCTGTCTAATGCTCTACCTCTAGGCATGACAGAAAATAGCAGCTGCAAGCTTAAGAAGGCAGGACAGAGAGCTGAGCGACAACTACCACCATCCCACACCTCAGCACCATTCACTCGGTGTCGTTTCTCTGTGCTTGCTATGGCGATCGCTCTGTGTACTCCTATCATCATAGGCTGGTCACAACCTAGTATGGCCCTCGCACTCAGCAGTACGCGCAATGTTGCCGCGCAAAGTGCAGCTGCAAATGCAGCTGCAGGTACTAGTACAGATGAACCGACCGCGCCGAATGCGCCAGAAGCGCAGGGTACCAACGCACCAGTTAATGCAGATACAACTGACGTCAATGCCACTACTGCCCATAGCTTTACAGAACCAAACCAAATCCAGCCTTCGGTCTTTGAGCCTTTACCTCAAGTTAATGTCGAAAGTAGCAACAGCTTTACCCACGAACAAGGCCCAAATGCTCATTCCTTAGCTGCCGCATCGACTCAACCTGTGGACAATATACCGACATCACGCAATACCGCCCGTGAAGCTGAAGCCGCTGCTGCTGCCATTGAGGCACAAGTGGCAGCTATGGAGCAAGGTCAGCCTCTACCAGAGGCTCAAGACAATAAAGCCCAAGCTTCTGCCCCAGACGATCAGACTCATCCTCAAGGCAATCATGTCCTGAGCCGCGAAGAGATCCGTAGCAATACCACTAAATGCGAAGCCGAAAGAGACATGGAAGCCTGCAACGCCTTAGGTATGCACTACATGATCCTTGCGATCGACCATGGCCTCGATGTCGAACTCAATATGCGCCTTGCTGCCCATAACTTAGAACAGGCCTGCGCTGGTGGTATCAAAAGCGCTTGTGGCTTCTGGGCTAACGCTTTAGGCATGTACGGTAACTACTTTATCTCTGAGCTTAACCCTAAGCCTGACTACACTAAGGGACGTATGTTCTTAGAACAATCCTGCCAGCAAAAGGATCCTTATGGCTGCGCTCAATTAGGTACCCTCTATGTCTCAGGTAAAGGCGTCACCCAAAATGTTACCCAAGGCCTACAGCTCTTTGCCTTGAGCTGCAAATTAGCCAACAGTATTCCTGATGAGTTCATCCAAGTTGACAATAACATCGGTCTGGGCTGCTTCTACTTAGGCCAAAGCTACCTCGACAATAAAACCTTAGATCCAAATGGAGATCAGGCTATAGGCTATCTCAACCAAGCCTGTGATCTGCAAGCTGCACCAGCCTGCAGCCTCTTGGCAAATTACTACCAACAACATGGAGCTATCGATAGCGCCCACCTCTATCGCGAAAAAGCCTGCTATGCTGGTATGACCGAAGAATGTGTCAACGAAGCAGTGTTTTACCACCACGTAGGCAACGAGACTGAGGCTAATCGTCTCTTACAAGTAGGCTGCGAACTTAATAACGACAATGCCTGTACCTTACTGGCCTCCAACCTACTCTATGGTATCGGGATCCAACAGAATGTACCGCAAGCTTTGACCTTAGTTCGTCAAGCCTGTAACCATAATTCTGCTTTAGCTTGCTTCTACTTAGCTCAGCTCTACCACACAGGCATAACTAATGTCCCAGGCTATCAGCTACCGCGCAATTTAGATATTGCGCACGATCTCTACCTCAAATCCTGTAATTTAGGTAATGATCTCTCTTGTATTGAGCTGCAAAAGCTGGAGCAACTGATCGCTCCCCAGCCAAAACCTTAAGCCTCACCCAGCCCCTTAAGAGCTATTAAGGGGCCTCAAGAGCCATTACAGCCAGCGGGAATAGCAGGAACAGATAGAAAGTACTTGCTCGCACCACCACTGGTGCTATCACCAGTGGTGCAACCACCGTAGTGGCAACCACCGCATTCTGGATCAACAAGGCTCTTAGCACTATCTTGTAACACTGGTATACCAGTCGCAGTATCTGACCCAAAAGGATGTACAATTACCCTGTCTTTTGGTCGATCCTTGCTGGCCTTGTTCTATGTTCACGATCTTCTATCTGCTGCTGGCTTTCTTTACTGGTGGCATCATCCCTTTCCAAACAGCCGCGAACTCTAATCTCAAACAGCAGATGAGCTCACCGCTGCTCGCCTCCTTTGTTAACTGCACTGTAGGCTCCATCGCGCTCTTCATCATCATGATGCTGTCTACAGAGGAAAGCTTCTATCGCAGTCCCGAGGAGTGGGCATCCTACGATTGGTGGATGTACACCTCAGGTGCCTTAGGAGCCATTATCCTGATGGTTGCCATGACTCTGCTCATTAAATTGGGCATGGTAGGCACATCTCTAGCCACCATGACCGGCATGATGGTCACGGGTATGGTTTTAGACGAGTTTGGCGCTTTTGGTATGCCCATGCACGAGTTTGATGCCATACGTGCTATTGGCTTAGTCATCATGATCTTAGGCGTCATGGCCGCTCTGCGCGTTTTTGCGCATATCAAACAGCATGCTGCCACCTTTTCGCTCTTTACCGTCTTGTGGTTCCTATTAGGCTGCTTTTCTGGCAGCTTACTTGCCACGCAAGCCGCTATTAATGCGGTCTTTAGAGTCGAGCTTCATTCCGTTTTGTACTGCGCCTTAATCTCTATGGTCTCGACGTCAGCCATAGTCTTGGTACTGGCTTTTTGCTTTAAGCAATACCCAACTCGCTTGCGCAGGATCCAGATCAAGGGCCGTTGGTGGCTTTTCATCGGTGGCTTCGTCGGCTTAACTAACATTATTCTTTCGGCCGAATTGGTGCCCCTGATCGGTGCCGGTTGCCTCATGACCTTGTGCATCGCAGGCCAGCTTACTGCCTCTCTCCTCTTGGACTACTTTGGATTCATGGAGGTAAAGAAGCGTGCAGTGAGCCTGTCACAAATCATAGGCTTGATCATGATCATTGGAGCTGTCGCTTTGATCCGAATGGCCTAATCCCTTGGCTATCTAAAAATTTAGCCCTCCGGCCTGCTCAATCGAGCAGGTCACACTTCTCAGCTTACAAGAGCTGCAACATGTGCTAGCTCGCGCCCTTATCCCTTGCCCAAAGAAACTCTTTCCGTGCTTGTGCACAAAAACACATTTTGTTGCAGAGCAATTTTCCGCAAATTTGTGCATACTTGCTGACTTTTGCTAGAATTGAAGCCATAGTTAAGCATGTTTTTCGCATGCAATTTTTTCAGTTTGAGCGCAAAAAAGGTCAAGTATTTTCGCAACTAAGATCAACAGATCTATGGCCAAATGCAGGCCCAGAGTAACGTAATAGCAAAGCTTTTGCGCACATCTCCGCAAACGTTTTCCTTTCTTCTTGGTGTTATGTCCATGATTGCTTCTTCTTCGCTGCTTTTTGCCGCACAGCATTTCCTGCCGTGCTCCATAGCACAGAGTCGCTGTTCTATGGGCACCAACACCAATAATTCCTCAGAGCCAACACCAGCTGCCTCAACAGGTAAGACTCCAGCAGCGACTACTGAAGTCGTCACTGGTGATATGCAAGCCGTAGAAAGCTCTCAGCTATGGAGCCAAAAGCTTAGGGATAAACTACCTGCTTTTTGGGCTAAGTGCTGCCAAGCCTGTCTCAAGACTGGGCCTGCACTTTTATTCACTCTTGCTCTAGCTTTAAGCTCAAACACGAGCCACGCTTTTCAAAACGTACCACTTGCAGAGCGCTCACCTACTGCCCAAAATTCTAGCGAAGCTTATACACAATCCCGCGCAACCAACAGCATCAGCGCAACAACAAACAACACCGTTGAGGATCTGATCATGCCGTTACATGATAGTGACGAAGAGATCCTGATCGATGCCTTAAGCGGTGTTGTTGTACTCACTGAAGAAGCCAAACAAGAGCGCCGTGAACACAGCCAATGGTACCCTTTGGCCGATCTCTACCCACGTCTCAGCCGTGATCAAAAGATGGATAACATCATGCGTCTGCGTGCTGCGATTAAACCCATCTCCACCATTGCGCTCCAGTACCCACAACTGCGCTATCAGCAGCGTTTCTTCCTCACCGAAGATCAGCTATTTGCCACCAGTGTAAAGTGCTTGAATGGAAATGGCCGCGCATGCCTTTTAGTCGGTCATTTTTACGACAGCCAGATCTATTTACAGCGCCAGTTATTCCCTACTTCTCCACGCAATGCTCGTCGTGCTGACCAGTCCATCGATCCTCGTGTAGCCATTATTGTCCTAGGCAGATTACGTCAAAGCTTTTTGACTGAGACCTCGCGCTCTCCTGAAAAGAATGAGCCTCAAGATAGCTTTAATTATCCTCTTTTAGACTCAGGATTTGGCATTATCGATAGCTCATTGTCAGATTTACACAACACCTCTAACCAAGCTACAGTTAGACCTCCAATCAAAGTGCCTCTGTCTCTGCCAAGCCATGCCGATGAGACACAGCAAAGCGGTGCTACCGAGGAGCAAAGCATTGCCTCTCTGCCATCTGAGCAGTCACGCTTATCTGAGCAATCACGCTCACCTGAGCAAGCTCAAACAAATCCTTTGACTCCTATGAAGCGTGAGGATTTATTACCACCAGCGGCATCACAACAAGAGCGCTCTAAGCTGCTTTCTCAGCTGGCTACTCATATCACCACGCTGCACCCTTATGCTCTGCACAATATGCTCGCAGTGAACAATGGCCTACGCTTTGGTCAAGCCTATGTTACCGAACGTAACTTAGTGGCCAACTTCCTTCATGCTCTCGTTTACTACCGCTTAGGCTGTCATCTGAGTAATCGCTCTAGCTGTGCCATGCTGGCCAATATTAAGGGACGTTTAGGCAGTGAAATCCTGCTACACCAACTACCAATCTTTGATACTGCCTTAGGCATTGATTACCTACACAACGGCTGCTTTGCTGGAGATAGCGTTGCCTGCGCTAATCTGAGCATTCTTTACTTCAATGGCATGGAGTTCCCATCTCAAGAAGAGCTGCAAAAAATCGAAGAAATGCAACGCTTAGCAGCAACTGAAGACTTCCCAGAAAGAGATGCTCTCAAACACCTTGCCAATCAAGACGAACACCACTGGGAGCAAGCTCCTATTACTAAGCAGAATCTCACTATTGATCACATCCTAAGAGTAGACATTACTGATCCAGATCAAGAATTTACAGATACCACCTTTAACCGAAAGTCCATCAACATGTATAGCGACCCACCACGCTATTTGATCAAACCAGACCTCAAACTGGCTATTACTATGTTTCAGCACAGCTGTGATCTGGCCATCAATACAGCTCAGCACCTTCGTCCTGACAATGAGCTTTTAGGCCTTGGATGCTATACCTTGGGACGTATTTATCTTGGTGGTACCGCTGTAACTCATAGCCAGAATATTAAGCCTCATCGTACAGTTGCCCTAAACCTGTTGCGCCACTCTTGTGACCTGCAATACACCCTAGGCTGTGAGCTCACTCATGCTCTATTTTTGGGCTGGGAGCAAGACATGAAAGATCCGCTCGCACCCGAAAAATAAGCCACACTACTTTTCCGAGGTAATTGCACTGAGCTGAGCAGAACTAACAACATTGAGTCCATCATCTTCCAATGAGCACTTGCTCTCATATGAGCACTTGCTCTCCTCTGCCCTCTAAACCGTCAGAATTTCTGGCCCTTTCTGGCCATGTGGCATAGCACTTGCGATAGGTTTGAGGCTCTAATTCCATCTGAGCTCAAACCTTGCAGCTCAAGGCGCTTGCGCTCATGTGAAATCTTGACAAGAACACGCCGACTCGGCTCCATTTTTTGAGGACAGTCTATGATCGTTGCCAAGAAATTTAGTACCTTAGCCATGGCCGTAGCTTTAACCCTATCTGTTCCAGCTCTAAGTGGCTGTGAAAGCACCACCTCTAATTCCCAAACCACCAATCGTTCCCAGCTAATGCTAGTTTCCTCGACCGAAGTCATGCAGCAGGCAGAAAAGGCTTACGACCAAGTATTAGCTGAGGCTAAAGCGCAAAACGCGCTGAACACCAATGCTGCAATGACCAAGCGTGTTAAGAACATCGCCAACAAGCTGATCGCTCAAGCCCCACGCTTCCGTGCTGACAGCAAGGATTGGGATTGGGAAGTGAACGTCATTAACTCCAAGGAAATTAACGCTTGGTGCATGGCTGGTGGCAAGATCGCTGTATATTCAGCTCTGATCACCGAGACCAATCCAACTGATGCGGAGCTAGCTACCGTGATCGGTCACGAAATGGCCCATGCTTTACGTGAACACACCCGCGAGCAACAAAGTACTGAGGCCATGAAGAATGCTGCCTTAAACATCGCTTCGCTCTTTGGTGCTAGCGATACCGCCGTGAGCTTAGGTAATACCGCAGCCAATGTGGCCATCTCTCTTCCTTTCTCACGTTCTCACGAAAATGAAGCCGATGCCTTAGGCTTAGAGCTGATGCACTATGCTGGCTATGATACCGATGCTGCCGTTAGCTTCTGGACAAAGATGACCAAAGCAACTGGTGGTGGCAATGAGGGCTTAATGGTACTGCTCAGTACCCACCCTGCCGACTCGGATCGTATCGCCAACCTTAAGGCTTTATCGCAAAAGCTTAAGGCTCAACCACGCTAAACTTCCCTCCCCAAAGTCTCAACAAGGTCACTGCCGCACTGCAAGCGGCAGATGGCCAGTAACCAAGGCATGATGCTCAGCTCGCTACTATTCAGAGTAGTGCTTTCTCAGCTGAGCATTGTTATCTACCACCGCTTGATCGTAACATTAACGCGAGGCTCCATGGATAGCGCAGTATCTCACGCTCATTTGCACAAAGATCCAATCATCAAGGTTGTAGGTGTTGGTAATGGTGGCTGCAATATGCTGCAACACATTATCAATCGGGGCTTAGAGGGTGTCGAGTTCATTGCCATAAACACCGACTCACTATCCCTGCATAAATCTACTGCCCCTCTTAGAGTGCAAATCGGCGTGAAGCTGTCTAACGGTTTAGGTGCTGGTTGCGATCCAAACAAGGGCCGTAAGGCTGCCGAAGAGAGCCGTGAGGACATTAAACCGCTGTTGCAAGGCGCTTCTCTGGTTATAATCATCGCAGGCATGGGCGGTGGTACGGGTACAGGTTCCAGCCCAGTCATTGCTGATATCGCAAAAGAAGTTGGAGCTCTGACTATCGCCGTTGTGACTAGACCTTTTTGTTTCGAGGGGAAAAAGCACTGGTTCCAAGCGGAAAATTACGGAATTATTGAGCTCGCCAAGCATGTGGATACGCTGATCAAGATCGAGCAACAGAAAGTCTTGGAAAGTCTGGGAACCAACAGTTCGATCATTGATGCCTTTAACAAAATAAACGAAATAAGCTTGCATGCGGTTAGCTGCATTACTGATTCGCTCCATCATCCTGGCTACATTAATCTTGAGTTTGGTGACCTTGAGACCCTGATGAGAGATCACGGCTATGCCACTGTTGGTCATGCCGAAGGAAAAGGCGAAAAGTTCGTAGAAGACGCTGTGCAGCGTGCTTTTGCCTCTTTCATGATTGATCAAGTTGATCCTAAGTCAGCCACTGGGCTATTAGTTGTTGCTCGCGTGAACGCCAACTTCCCAATCACCAAATATGCCCAGCTTAGTAACGAGATCTCAAGCTATGCCAATGAAGAAGCACAGATCAGAACCAGCATTCTGATAGACGAGCAGTTGGCTGAAGATCAGATCATTCTCACGATCGTGCTTACAGGTCTTCCTGAGGAAGACTCCAAAGCCCTATTTGCGCAGTACTTTATGAACTACAAATATAGTTGCGCAAGAGACTAAAAGCTGCTGCCCTTTCGTGAAAGATAAGCATCTCAATGGCTTTCGTTATGCCGCCTTGTAATATAATGCTTTTGGGGGTGGAGCGCTTCACTCCTCTATGCTACAAGCCTGCACCGCAGGCTCAAAAGGATCTTGTCACAGAACAAGACGCAGGACGGCGGCTGAAGCTAGAGCAAGCTGACAACCTAACAGGATAACCAGTCTAAATAGCATTACCTGCCCTCGGTCACCGTTTTTAGCGTCGAGTATTCAGAGGTGGTTGGGATATGGAGATCTCACGCATCGTTTGTGCTTATTTTTCGCCGACAGGTGGTACCAAACGAGTTGCTATGGCCTTACAG
>DXEV01000202.1 GCA_019114785.1 Candidatus Anaerobiospirillum pullistercoris
TGCACTAGATACCACGAGAATGCGAATTTTCTGCTAGTTAACTACTCAAAGGGCGTAAGACTTGTCGATTCAGGATTTAAAGGTGGTTTTGCTTGCCTAAGCCACTATATCCCGTCCGCACAGGTCGAATTTTTCACAACAAAATACGCGCCAAAGAAAAAGGCCCAGAGCGCCACCCTAATCCTCAGGATTTAGAGTTTTACTCTGAGCCTTTTCCTTGCTTTAGACCTTAGCTATAGCGCTTATAGCGCTCTGTGGCGCTATAACTCGGTCTTACTAGGCTAAAACTACTAAGCTAAAGCAGCCTTGCCCACAGCCACGGCATTCTCAACGGTGAAGCCATAGCGCTTGAAGAGCAGATCAGCTGGAGCAGAAGCACCGTAGTGATCTAAGCCTAAGACCTTACCGTCTAAGCCCACATACTTGTACCAAGTAGTGGTGGTGCCAGCCTCAATAGCCACACGAGCACGAACAGCCTTTGGCAGGATCTGCTCCTTGTACTCAGCGCTCTGACGATCAAAGACCTCGCAGCATGGCATAGAGACCACACGTACCTTCTTGCCTTCCTTCTCTAACTCTTCAGCAGCGTGGAATGCTAAAGCAACCTCGGAGCCAGTGGCAATGTAGATCAGATCTGGAGTGCCTTCGCAATCCTTTAAGATGTAACCGCCCTTGGAAATAGCAGCGATCTGCTCAGCAGTACGTGGCATCTGCTCTAAGCCCTGACGGGTTAAGACGATGTCAGATGGGCCATCCTTACGCTCAACCATGTTCAACCAAGCCACAGCGGTCTCGACCTGATCGCATGGACGCCAAGTATCGAGGTTAGGCACTAAGCGTAAAGTAGCGGTCTGCTCGATTGGCTCGTGGGTAGGGCCATCCTCGCCCACACCGATGGAGTCGTGAGTGAACACGAACAGGGTTGGGATCTTCATCAGAGCAGCCATACGGATAGCATTGCGGGCATACTCCGAGAAGATTAAGAAGGTGCCACCATATGGACGGAAGCCGCCGTGGAGCAGAATGCCGTTCATAGCAGCGCACATCACGAACTCACGCACACCCCAGTGGATGTAGTTACCCTTGAATTGATGTGGGGTAACAGAGACGGAAGCCTTGTTCATGGTTAAGTTGGAAGGAGCTAAGTCAGCAGAGCCACCGACAAACTCTGGCAGTAAAGCGCCAAAGAAGTCTAAGGCATTCTGACCGGCCTTACGTGTAGCCAGCTTAGCTGGGTTATCCTGTAAGGACTTGGCCCAATCCATAGCCTTTTGAGCTAAGTCAACAGGCAGCTCGCCGCTCATACGACGCTCGAACTCAGAGGCCAGCTCTGGGTATTGAGCCTTGTACTTAGCGAATAAGTCATTCCACTCTTGCTCGAGCTTAGCACCGCTCTCAACAGCAGACCACTTGTCGTAAATGTCTTGAGGGATCTCAAATGGAGGATACTCCCAACCTAAGGCCTTACGAGTTAAAGCGATCTCCTCATCACCTAAAGGAGCACCGTGGGAAGCAGCAGTACCCTGCTTGTTTGGCGAGCCCTTACCGATGGTGGTGTGGCAGATAATGATGGATGGGTGATCCTTATCCTCTTGAGCAGCCTTAATGGCCTTGCGGATAGCCTCACCATCGTGGCCATCAACCTCTTGCACTTGCCAGTGGTAGGCTTGGAAACGCTTAGCGGTATCGTCACCGAACCAACCGCTCACATCACCGTCGATGGAGATGTGGTTGGAATCGTACAGAGCAATCAGCTTACCTAAACCTAAGGTACCAGCCAGAGAGCAAGCCTCGTGGGAAATACCTTCCATTAAGCAGCCATCACCCATGAAGACATAGGTGTAGTGGTCGACGATATCAAAGCCTTCGCGGTTGAACTCATCGCCCAGCATTTGCTCAGCCATGGCAAAGCCCACAGCATTAGCTAAACCTTGACCTAATGGGCCAGTGGTGGTCTCAACACCTGGAACCTCACCATACTCTGGGTGACCTGGGGTCTTAGAATCCAGCTGACGGAACTGCTTTAAGTCCTCAATGCTTAAATCGTAGCCAGTTAAGTGCAGGAGCGAATAGATGAGCATGGAAGCGTGGCCGTTGGATAAGATGAAACGGTCACGGTTAGCCCACTTAGGATCCTTTGGGTTATGACGTAAAAAGCCACGCCATAAGGCCTCGGCCATATCAGCCATACCAAGAGGGGCACCTGGGTGACCGGACTTGGCCTTCTGCACACCATCCATGCTTAAAGCACGGATTGCATTGGCTAATTGCTGATACTCTGACATGTTTACTCCTCGGTTAATCTTTGCACTGGAACAAGTAGCACACACAAACTACAAAGCCCCAGTCCAAAGTATAGGGTATTCCCCTACCATCCACCAAAACGAAAAACAGGCAAGGATCACAAAGTCGGCAGGTGGAACCGCCATTGTGTGCTAAAGGCAGCATTTTTTAGCTTTAAGCCGCCTAAGCTTCCTCAAAAAAATCTGAGGATAGACCTCTTAGGTTGGGGCTGCTCGGTTAGAGCAGCTTGGTAAGCTTGGCAAGCTTAGCAAGCTTGGCTTTAAGCTGTCTCCTACTCCCCTAAAGACCTAAAGGGCCTTCCTTTTACTTGGCGATAGAGCTACAGCTCCTCAGAGCTAAAGCTCCTCTCCATTAACAATTGCCTTAAGCTCACCATCATTGAGCTCAAAACGGACATGAGAGGTGGATTTATCGCCCTTAACAATGAAGTAAGGCACTAAATCTACAAACTGCTCATCATCAATATG
The DNA here is from genome assembly GCA_019114785.1 of Candidatus Anaerobiospirillum pullistercoris. Classification (GTDB taxonomy): domain Bacteria; phylum Pseudomonadota; class Gammaproteobacteria; order Enterobacterales; family Succinivibrionaceae; genus Anaerobiospirillum; species Anaerobiospirillum pullistercoris. Next base: position 2,772 of record DXEV01000202.1, read on the forward strand.
CTGCACATTAGCAGCTACATCTAAGGTAAAGTCGCTATAGAAAACAGGATTTTTCAGCACTGTTGGCACAGACTCTGGGTCGGACGTGTTCTGCGCGGCCCCAGAAATAGCTTCAGGCTGCTCTTGAGTTTCACCTTGAATGACGCTTAAAGGTAAAGTCTCAATCATAGTGCCCATGGAGCCACTGAAAGTAACTGGTATCGCAGTTGCCACAGGCTTGGCATACTTGTCAGCGCGCAGCTGAGTGTTGAGCTTGAAGGAAGATCCCTTATCAAAGGTAATGGTGACTGGATTTTCCTCAATGTACTGCGCAAAGCTCCACAAAAAATGCGGCTCGTTAAAGATCTTAAGGTTGAGATTCTGCACCTCACCGGAGGTGTGGTAGTCGCTAATTTGCTCAACAGAGCCGATATCGAGAGTAAAAGGTAAATTAAACTTACCTTGCTTGGTCACACGTGAACTCTCTGTCTTCAACACCACGTCTTGCGAGAGGCTATAACCATCGCCATTCACGATAGCTATCTTATCTAACGACAAATCAGCGCGATCAAAGGCGGTGAAGTTATGTAAACCGTGGTAGTTGGAGAACAAGCGCAGGTCTTGGTATGCCATGTTGGCAACGACCACGCTATCAGCCATTAAGGAGACCTTAACGTTTTCTTCAGGATCGACACTTACTTGGATATCTAAGGTACCAACGTCCTTAGCGATATTCTGATCTTTGAGCTGCTGTAAGATTTCAGTCTTTAAGCTTTCACGCTTGTCAGCAATCATCTGAGCTCTCTGCTCAGGGAGGATTGGCGCGGCTTCGGCTGTATCAGCGGCACCTGATGCCTCAGCATCAGCAGCACCTGCTGCATCAGCATCAGCAGCACCTACTGCATCAGCAGCATCAGCTGCTTGCTCTTGAGCAAGCTTCTTTTCTTGCTCTTCAAAGAACCAATTTATGGCTTTAGTGTGAGCGGCAAATTCAGCAAAACTCTCAAGATCGTTGAGATAGGATGCCTTGAGCGCAAATTTGAGCTCATCTGACCACATGCTATAGCTTGCACTGCTTTGCAGGGCTGTAAGCGTGGAAAAATCGTAGGCCTGCATCACGTATTCATCATTGACCGTGGCATGCACTAAATCGAAGTTAAAGTCATAGCCCATGTAGTTGGTGGAAATGGTCAGAGGAATACGCAGCTTGGAAAAATCCTCATCATTGACCACAACCAGAGTTAGCTCGTGATTCCAAATACCAAACTTAGGCTCAGAAAAGTCCACCGAAAACTTTGCAGGCTCACCGCTTACAGGATCAACAAAATAAGCATTAAGTTGCTCCTGCACCTTAACGCGGGCCTGATCGATCATGGCAGGATAGCTCACAAGGCTGGCCACATAGCCACCACCTAAAACAGCCACTACACCACAAGCGGCTGCAATACCTGCGATGGTACTTTTCTTTACTGACATTACCTTCTCCCTTAAGGGATAGTGTTTTTGGTACTACCCATTGGCTCAAAACAGAAAATCAGACATCACTATCTCCTCGCTCTAACTTATCTCAAGTCAGAGCCCTCGAAGATGTAATGGACAAAATCTTATTATCCCTTAAGTACCCGTAAGGGGCAAAGCTAAGCTTAGATGAATCCGAAAAAACCAGAGCTCCCCACAGGACGACACTGGTTTATTACCTGAGCGCAAAGAGCTCAGGTACTGAGAAAGCACCAATCTAGTTTTGTGCACAAACCAGACTAGGCCGTGATAGCTGCTACATAGCTAGCAGCTATCAAAAAAGCCGATCCTAAGACCGGCCTTTTGCTCCTTTTTTATTTTTCAGGAGACATCAAGTTAACGAAACCTGATTAACCGAAAACCTTGCGATAGTCAGCTTGGAACTTCTCAATGCCTTGGTCGGTTAATGGGTGGTGAGTCATCTGCTCGATCACCTTGTATGGAACGGTGGCAATGTCAGCACCGGCTAAAGCGCAGTCCATAATGTGAATTGGATTACGAACAGAAGCAGCAATGATCTGAGCGTCGATATCACCCACAGAGAAGATATCGGAAATCTGACGGATCAGATCGATACCTGGCATGGAGATGTCATCTAAACGGCCTAAGAATGGAGACACATAGGTGGCACCAGCACGAGCTGCTAACAGAGCTTGGTTGGCAGAGAAGATTAAGGTCAGGTTGGTCTTGATGCCTTCAGCCTTGCACATACGGCAGGCCTTTAAACCCTCAACGGTCATTGGGATCTTAACGACCATGTTAGGGTGAATAGCAGCAATCTCGCGAGCCTCTTTCATCATGGTTGGAGCGTCAAGGGTGGTTGGCTTAACTTCACCGCTGATTGGGCCATCAACGATAGAAGCGATCTCCTTGATCACCTCCTTGAAATCACGGCCTTCCTTAGCAATTAAGGTTGGGTTCGTGGTAACACCGCAAATCACACCCATGTCGTTGGCTTTACGAATATCCTCGACATTAGCGGTATCAATGAAAAAACGCATCGCAACTCCCTACAAGCAATAACCACAGCACAAACGTTTACTCAACTGAGCGCTAAGCCCTGTTATAAAGAGCATTAGCAATACGCAAACCTTTGTGTCGTGATGATCTCAGTTTTACAAAGAGGCAAAAGTCTCTCTGTGGTTTTGTACTCTCTATCGAGCACGAATAACATCTTAAACGATCTGAGAGCAAAAGCGCTCTATTCACTGTTATTTACGTGATGCAGATCTGATTTTTTATTTTATGTGCACGCACACGCTATTTGCAAGAACAAAGCAATTTTAAGACACAACTACCACCGTAACCGTTTTAGGAAAAAGACCAAAGGCTAATTTCTTAAGCTCAAACATAAGCCTTTAGTGGGGTTACGTGCATCGGCGTGCCCTCGCCAAGATTCCTGCCTCTAACCAGCGGCACACCCCATTTTGGGGATTGAAGAACAGGTTCACACTCACCAAGAGTCGTCATAGCCCACCGCAGTACAGGCGCTTAAGCACACCAGCTCACCAGCTCACCGCTGGCCACTGACCGCTGGCCGCTCACCGCTGGCTTACTGCTGGTTCACCGCTGGCCTGATTACCGGCTTTCCCTGCCCCTGCCACCCCAGCACTCATTAACTTGCCTCTGGTATAGCCATACGCTCGGCATAGCTAGCCTAAAGAAGAGCGCGTAGCTAGAGGAGATCAAAGATAGCGGGCATTACTGCAACGTGCTGAGCAGCGCTCTGAGCAAACTCTGCCAGATGACTGACCTGTGATATTCCCTCTGTTCTTGTTGTCTATCCTATCCCGTACCAAACAACCTGAATATCAAAAAAGAGATATTTTTAGCATGGTAAATACCTTAAAAGAAAAAAGATAGAAAGCCCCCCCCCAAACGTGCACGGATCTCAACAGGCGATATTTTACAGCTATTCACTCACAAAATCCCATTCCTATCGTATTAACATGCCCTTAACCTAGACAAAATAATCCTGCTTTTTTGCTTAAAATGTAAACGTTTACGTTAATTTTGTTTTTCGGGGACAAATGTCTTTTTCAGGCTATTTCGTGCCTCTGTTTACCATCACTGACATACTTGTATATTTGGCCAATAAGAGCCACACATAAAAATGCCTTTTTGGGCATGGGGCAAGGCAATTATTAGGGATATTGTGGATGGTGGGGGGTAGTGGTGACAAAGCAGGCTGATAAACAGCCAAGCTGACAAAGCTGACAAAATGGAAGGAAAGCAGGAAAGCGGGGAAGCTGACTATCTGACAGCAGGTCAGGCTGACGGCAGGTCAGGCCCACCAGCACTGATGACGAGTGCAGACAAGGCACAGACGGGGTGCAGGATAGAGCCTAAGCCCTATCCTGTCTGGAATCTTAGCGAGGAAATATATCTTAGCTCTGCTAGTGTGGGACAGCAGGGCATGGTCAGTCTTTTATCACCAGAGGCCGTCTATGGCTTCAGGATCATGACGTTGTCTTGGTTTTTTGCCTCTGACTCTGGCTCTGACTGCGCCTCCGCACTTTGAGCGGTGTCGTTCCTCTCAGTTGTCGCTAAATCTGGCAACATGAGCGAAGAGTAGAACAAGTACAGGGCTTGAGTACCAAGCTCGCCCTTGCCCATCTCTTTTAGCATCTTATAGGCTTTGTGAGCCAGATCTAAGCCTGGCAGGCTGATACCTCTGTCATTGCAGACCTTAAGAGCGATCTCCATATCCTTTAAGAAGTGGGCGATCTTAAAACCTGGAGCAAAATCGCGCTTTAAAATACGTGGGCCATAGCTTTGCAGCGAGAACGAGCCTGCGGCACCACCATTTAAGGTCTCAATAGCTAATTGTGGGTCTAAGCCCATATTACGAGCAAAGACAATGGCTTCACACACCGAGAACATGCTTGAGGCAATTGCAACCTGATTACAGGCCTTAGCCATTTGTCCCATGCCTGCTGCACCAAAGTACACTGCCTTTTTACCTAAGGCCTGAAAAACAGGCTTAAGCTCAGTAAAGACCTCATGATCTCCACCAAAGAGCATGGTTAAAGTGGCATTACGGGCACCTATATCGCCACCAGTAACTGGGCAATCAGCCATCTTTAAGCCACGGCTCTGTGCGGTCTTATATAGCTCCACAGCCAGATCTGGTGCAGAGGTGGTCATATCGATACCTACAGCCCCTTGCTTCATGCCAAGAAAAGCGCCATTAAAGCGATCCAGCCACACCTGACGCACATCCTGAGGATAGCCCACAATGGAGATCACCACGTCACAATCTTGCGCACATTCCTTTGGTGAATTACACCATGTAGCTCCTTGATCGAGCAAAGCTTGGGCGCGCTCTTTGGTACGGGTATAGACGTTGAGAGCAAATCCAGCCTTCAGCAAGTGCTCGGCCATAGGTGCTCCCATGACTCCGGTGCCCATGAAACCAATCTTCTTAATATCCATTCTCCTCTCCTAAGATCTACGATGAGCCTGCACAGATAATTAATCGGCAAACAATGACCACATTTTAGGGATAACTAACATTGTGCTCGTGGCAACCAAACTCTATCCGACCTTTACCGCAAGCACCACAGCCAAGTGTCGCCTTAGCAAACCCAATTCGTGTGTGAAAATGTTTGCGCAACACCATGCAGCAGCTATTACATCCTGCGTGCATTTTGCATGCAGTTAAGTCTTAGGCTAGCTTTTAGCGCCCAAGACTAATTTGGTGAAAGTGCTAAGCTATACTATAATTTCTTACGATTTTGGCTTATTTAGGCCATGGCGGGATCTCACTTCTTTGTCGCACTGATCCCAGTTGGTTCAAACAGACAAACAAAGAGAGTCCTGCACTAAAACAAAGCAATAGGTTTTGCTCAGGAGAAAAAAGAGGCGCTACGTCTATGTATTGCGCACTAGCTTGTCTCCACAGCGACCTCTGCTTCTCACCTATTTACTAAGCTTTCTCAGCGTTGCGATGAGAAACTCTTCACGTTTCGAGTAAACACTGCACTCTATGGCTTCGCCCCAATCTAAAAGCTTTCTCAAGCTTTACTTGCCATGGGATGACATAGCAGTGCGCAGTGCGCAAAGCTCAGTGCACGTGATGGCAGCTCAGTAAAAAGGGGATTTCGTGTAGACATTCGGAGGGAATAATGTCCAGACTTTTTACGTCTGAGTCTGTTTCTGAGGGACATCCAGACAAGGTTGCCGATCAGATTTCGGACGCAATCTTAGACGCTTATTTAGCTCAAGACCCTAAGTCTCGTGTTGCCTGCGAGACTTTAGTAAAGACCGGTATGGTCGTGATCGCAGGTGAGGTCAAGTCCAACGCTAACGTAGACTTAGAGTCTGTAGTACGTCAAACCGTATGCGATATTGGCTATAACTCTACTGAAGTTGGTTTTGATGGTCATTACTGCGCCTTCTTAAACGCTTTAGGCAAGCAATCACCAGACATCAACCAAGGTGTAGATCGCCAAAATCCAGAGGATCAAGGTGCCGGTGACCAAGGCTTAATGTTCGGCTATGCCTGTGATGAAACTGCTGTCTTCATGCCAGCTGCCATCACCTATGCTCACCTCTTAGTGAAGCGCCAATCTGAAGTGCGTCGCTTAGGTGTGCTGCCATGGTTACGCCCTGATGCTAAGAGCCAGATCACCTTCGCTTACAACGATGATGGCTCCATTTCTCATGTGGATACCGTGGTGCTCTCTACCCAGCACTCACCTGATATTTCTTTAAGCTCAGTGGTTGCTGGTGTGCAAGAAGAGATCATTAAGAAAGTGATCCCAGTGAAGTACTTAACCAAAGACACCAAGTACTTCATCAATCCAACCGGTCGTTTCGTGATCGGTGGCCCTGTGGGTGACTGTGGCTTAACCGGTCGTAAGATCATTGTTGATACCTATGGCGGTGCCGCTCGTCACGGAGGTGGTGCTTTCTCGGGCAAGGATCCATCCAAGGTCGATCGCTCCGCAGCTTATGCTGCTCGCTATGTAGCCAAGAACATTGTGGCTGCCAAACTGGCTAAGAAGTGCGAAATCCAAGTGTCTTATGCCATTGGTGTGGCTAAGCCTGTGTCTATTGCCGTCAATACTTTTGGTACCGGCAAATACGATGACAACAAGCTGGCAGATGTCATCAACGAGGTCTTTGACTTACGTCCATATGGCCTGATCAAGATGCTGGACTTAGAGCGTCCAATCTACAAGCCAACCGCTGCTTATGGTCACTTTGGTCGTGACTCCTTCCCATGGGAGCACACAGACCGCGTTGAAGCTTTAATTTCGGCATTAAGCTGCTAAAGGCTTCACAGCCATATCAACATGGCTAGGCCTTAGTCCCCAAGCTAGGGCTATCCCTTCTCAATAGGCTTTATCCCTCAAAAAGCCTCACAGGCAAGGCTCCCCTCAAGCCTTGCCTGCAATCACTTCTCATCTTGGGCTATTCTTCAGCGCCCGCCCCACCTAGTGATAGTTGGAACGTATTACAAAATTATTGCTCCAAAGGAATGGATTAATCTGTTGCTTATACAATGACGTATGGAAGCTGTCACTTAATAACTGTACCCAAATTATTAACAGCTAGTATGAGGCCCCTACGTGGTTTTCACCTTCCTTAGCTATAAGAAACTGCGCTTGTTGCAAAAACGCAAAAGTTATTTGACCAAACTGAGAACATGAGGCGGCGCTTTCTCCCCCGAGTTACCTCGAGGGAATCCGCGCCGATTTTAGATGAATACACTACCCCCTGCCGAAGAAAGTACCTTTTTAGCATGGATTGTGCGCATGTCGCTGATCAAGCGCTGGGCGCTGATGCACAACTTCCGTGAGGAGAATGTCTCCGAGCACAGCCACCAAACGGCGGTCATTGCCCATATGTTGGCCGTGATCAAAAACCGCCTCTATGGAGGCAGAGTTAACGCCGAGCACGTTGCCGTGCTTGCGCTCTACCACGAGGTTTCAGAAAGCAAACTCCAAGACCTAAACTCTGCCACCAAGTACTTGAACCCAGAGTTCACGCGCCAGTACAAGCTCATCGAACACAATGCCGAAGAAGAATGCGTAAGCACGCTTCCCGACTGCCTGCAAGCAGACTTTGCTTCTCTCATCATCCAAGATCAAGTAGATGAAGAGCAAAAGGCCATCGTAAAAGCTGCTGACACCTTGGCCGCTTACATCAAGGCCAATGATGAGTTACGATTCTCAAACCAAGAGTTTTCTCACGTTAAAGAGCGCTTAGACCACGTGCTTGAGGACTATTGCGCACGCATGCCTGAAGTTAAGTACTTCATGGAGCACTTCGTGCGCATGTGCTGGGCCACGGTCGACCAATTAGCAGGCGTCGACCACAACCACCAAAACTAACCACCTTGGGTGTAAACCGCCAAGAAAGTTAGCCAAGAGCCTTGGAGAGTGAAGCGCTCTCTTTTGCGAATCAGAGCACATGCCCCTGCACAGCTGCACCGCCACCAAGAACTGTGACCAAGATTGACGCTCGTGCAGGGAAAAAGGGATCACACTAATCTTTATGTGAGGGATTAGAACACCTCTCCTTTAATGATGATTTCTTGGCGCAATACGGAGATATCTTCCTCTTCGAGGTTATCACGCTGGGCACGACGAATAATGTCGTCCTTAGAGTACACGTCACCTGGGTAGAGCACCACTAAGGCGGTATCACCCACCTTTAAGAAGTTAGTTTGACCAAACTCGGTATAGCGAGTAGCACCAACCGACACCATGATCCGCGAAGGTCTTAAGGCCTCGTTTAAGTACAGGTTAATGTTCTCGGCTGGGCCCTCATCCTTTTGGTTATTGAGACGATCAATCAGCCATGCGATCAGCTTGTCGTAGAAGTAGGAGTAATCCTTAACAGCACTATCCTCGCCGTAAGGATAGACCTCACCCTTGCGCACTAAGAACGAAGCAATGCGGTAACGATCCAAAATACCGCCTGGGGCAAATTGATCGATCTTGATGTGATTGGTAGCAAAGCCCTTAGAGGCAGAACCCCAGTTCTTCTTTTGGCTGATCTTGGTTGCACCTTGCTTACGAATAGAGCAATCGTTGCTAGCACCAAAGACTAAAGGCTTTAAGCTCGTTACCTGCTCGCCATTCCAGTCCACATCAAAAACAATGGCACACTCAGGCTCAATCTGTAACTTTTGCTCACCCTCAGGGAACATGATGGAGTAATCATTGAAAGGGAACACTCCTAAGAACTCAGGGGTGTGTTCACCGAGATGAGGCATATATGTTGGGAATACAGCCTTTGGAGCATTCACCTCAGCCGTTTTGACTTTAGTGAAATCCTTATCCTCGCCAGCTTGCTCTAAGTGTCCTGTAAAGTTGCCAGCGACACCGAAGCAGGCACACTTATTAAGTTCGATCAGCATCTTTAACCCTCGACCAAAACAATCCTAGAAATCCTTAACCACTAAGCTAGTAACCATACCACCATACTCAGGGCACTATGCGCTGAGCACTAGATAGCCACTAAGCTCTGGGCTTAACCCTATGTTAACGAAAAAACGCCACAATGGAAAAGCAGCCCACTATTAAGTTACTTTGTCTTGCAAGGCAGCATAAAACATGACTCTTCCGAAATTGGCCTCTACTCTATGAGCGACTGATGGCCGTGTCTCCACTTCACCTCGTTTCAGCCCAGCGACAGCTAAGCCATAGTTCCACCATTTTGTAGTTCTCAACCAATGCGGCACTAACACCCGTGGCTCACTTCTTTGGGCTTAAGTTTTGGCAAAAGCCCACAGTTGCGCTATATTTCCATCATTGGGTTTTGCGGCCAAGGAACGCAATCGAACCACCTTCATCCTTAATGAGCCTTGGTGTGCAGATCCAACTTTTCTTTGCCATAACTTTGCTTTTTGCATCAGGGTAGGCTGGCTGCTCTTGTCTCTGCCCTTCTCTTTTGCTCTAATTTGAGAGGACAGCGACCACATAAGGCGTATTTCTAAGGATTGCTTGGCTATTGCTTGCTAGGCTTAAGCCGTTGCTCGTAGAGCGCCTTCTCTGTGCGTTGCTGCATATGCGCTGTGAAAAAAATTAACCTTACGTCTTTAACGCACCTTATTCGGCCAACAAGCTCCTTAAGCAAAGGCCTCCGTATCTTAGGTGTTGCTTCTTTGTGCGCTAGTTTGGTACTACCAACAACAGCTCAAGCTATGAGCTCTTTTAATGCCGCTAAGCGTGTACTGCCAAAGATCTACTACCAGCTGGATAAGGAATTTAAAAACACCTCCACCATCTATTGCGGCTGTGACCTTAACTATAGCGGCAATCCAAAGAAGCCTCGCTGGTCTTTAGATCTGGATAGCTGTGGCTATGAAGTACGCAAAAACGCCAATCGCGCCCAGCGCATAGAAGTAGAGCATGTGATGCCAGCTTGGGAGTTTGGTCACCAGTTACAATGCTGGCAAAATGGCGGGCGTAAAGCTTGCGGCAAAGTAGCTCAATTCAAAGTAATGGAAGGCGATCTGCACAACCTCTTCCCAAGTGTGGGTGAGATCAATGGCGATCGTGGCAATTTCCAATTTACCGACTGGAACGGCAAGCCAACCAAATATGGTCGCTGCCAAATGGTCATAGACTTTAAGCTCAAGCAAGCCCAACCACCAAAAGCTTCTCGTGGCCAAATTGCTCGTGCCTATCTCTATATGGCAGAGACCTACAATATTCGCTTATCCAACCAGCAGCGTAGACTCTACGAGGCATGGAATCGCATGTACCCAGCAGATCAGGTAGAATGCCGCCGCAATGAGCTGATTGCTAAAGAGCAAGGTAACTTAAACCGCTTTGTCTCAGAAAGCTGCAAACTGGCCGCCAAATAGCCTCTATTGGGCGCGTAGTTGCTAAGACAAGACGACAGACTACTGGCGTAGAGTCACACTGACTTTAGTCAGTAGTCTGTTAACCCCCCTGCCACAATGGCAGCTAGCATGGCTAGTGCTCTGCACAACGTATTTAGCAGATGTCACTAATCCCCAGCTTGACCCATTTTGGCCACAATGGGCTATAAAGCCACCCTGTTTGTTGCCACCATCAGAGGAATAATCCATGCGCATACCGCGTATTTACGATAGCAAAATGCAAACACAGCTTGGCTCAGAGCTGCAACTTGATGAGTCTGGGGCTAATCACGTCTCTAAGGTGCTGCGCTTAAAAACTGGCGATTTAATTCGCGTTTTTGATGGCCGTGGTCATGAGTTTGAGGCCACCTTAGTGCAAGTTGGCAAGAAAACAGTAGTGACCTTAAGCCGTGAGCTCACTAACAATAGTGAGAGCCCTCTATGGGTGGAGCTACTGCAAGTGATCAGCCGTGGCGATCGCATGGACTTTACCTTACAAAAAGCAGTCGAGCTGGGTGTGAGCAAGATCATTCCCTTAACCTCAGAGCGTTGTGGGGTTAAGCTCGATGGTGAGCGAGCAGCAAAGAAAATTGAAAGCTACCAAAAGCTGGTGATCTCTGCCTGTGAGCAATGTGGCCGTGCAGTAGTGCCTCAAGTAGCTCCACTACAGAGCCTTGACTCCCTCTTGCAAGAGCTCCAAACCGGTAGTGATAATACCCCTACTACCACTCCTGATGGCCGAGAATTTATCAATATCACCTTAGATCCACGAGCTACACACAAGCTCACCTCATTACCACCAACCAAAGCCTATCGCCTTTTAATTGGCCCTGAGGGTGGCTTTAGTGCTGATGAAGTACAACAAACCTTGGCAGCAGGCTTTACAGGTGTGACCTTAGGTCCTCGTATTTTGCGTACAGAGACTACAGCTTTAGTCACTCTATCCATCTTGGGGTCACACTTTGGTGATCTCTAAGCGCGGTTAGCTGTAATAGCCTTATAGCAGCTTTACCTGAAGCTCTATCTTGGCAAAACAGCTGCTCTTTAGTCCTTTTCTTTAACCCTACTTTTCTGTGAGGCAGTGATGAGCCATAACGATTTAGTACTGGGTAAGCCAACCCACTACTTTGAAGAATACAATCCCTCTGTCCTCTTTCCTATCGCTCGCAACCAAGGTCGTAGCTCTCTGTCTTTGCCTCCTTTTACCGGCTATGACCTATGGCGTGTTTATGAGCTCACCTACCTGACTTCCCAAGGCCTCCCGCAAAGCAAAATGGCCACGCTGCGTATACCTTGCACCTCTCCTTACATCGTAGAGTCCAAGAGCTTAAAGCTCTACCTAGGATCTTTCTGCCAGACCATGTTTGGTTCTGAAGAAGAGGTAGCACAGATCATTGCTCATGATTTAGAGGATCTGCTTGATGCCTCCATTGAGGTCAAACTCTACGACATAGAAAGAAATGCCATGCCGATCATCGGACTGAGTGGCACCTTACTGGAAAAAGAACCAGCTGTAGCCGATGCTCGCTTTAAGACCTACGAGGTCGATCCAAGCCTCTTAAAACTTCAAGACAAAGCCCAAAAGGTTAGCGAAAGTCTAGTGACCAATATCTTCCGCTCGCTCTGCCCTGTCACCAGCCAGCCAGATTATGCCAGCATAGAGATCAGCTATAGCGGAGAGCAATTTGACCACCTGAGTCTACTGTCCTATCTTGTCTCTTTCCGCCGTCATCAGGGCTTCCATGAGCAATGCGTGGAGCAGATCTTCAACGACATTCACTCGCGCTTAAAGCCAGATGAGCTCACTGTTACCGCCTGCTTTACCCGTCGTGGTGGTATCGACATTTCCCCAGTGCGCTCCAATGCCAAGTCATACAATCCACCAGTGCGCACCCCTCGCCAGTAGAAAACATTAGACAGCCTCACAATTCCTATAGCGTAGAGCTCTGATTGTTAAGCTGAGCTCTACCTGTCAGGCTGGAAGCCAAATTGGCATCGCCACCCCACCTATCGCCTTGCATCGCCTTGCAGCTACCAAAGAGCTGCAGAAAAAGCGCCTCACATGTTAAGAGATATTCTCAACTCAGACCTTTGGGTGCACAAATCTAAATAGCGCAAAAGCGCATTCCTACGGACACAAAGTCGAGACACTTTACATTCTCTTAACTAAAAGCCCAGATCTGTTTAATGAGGATCAACATTTTTCACGCTAAAATGGATTTTGGCTTTCGTTGTATTGTGATTGTGACATAGGCATGACAGCAAGCGCCACGCTCTCAGCGCCCGCCCCCATAAGCGGAAATCACTGAGCCTTTCTGTCCTCTGCCCTGAAAAGGAGGCGTCTTTAATGGGTGTTCAAGTTGTATGGCCGTCTGGGGCTATGGCCTTATTGACGCAATTAGAAGCAGATCGTATTTCCCTAAAATCCCAAGGTGAGCTCTACGACCTCTATCGCAATTGCTCTCTTGCTGTGCTCAACAGCGGTAACTTAACCGATAACTCCAAAGAGCTGCTGGAGAACTATCAAAACTTTGAGATTGACGTGGTACGCAATGAGCGCGGTCTCAAACTAGAGCTCATCAACCCACCTGAATCAGCCATTGTGGATGGCAAAGTAATCAAAACCTTACAAAAGCACCTCTACTCGGTTCTCAGAGATATAGTGCAATTCCACTTTATGCGCGACTCGCTAACCGAGCTTACTGCTAATGTTAATATGGGCGATAAGGGCTTAGATAAAGGCACACTGATTACCAACGAAATCTTCCATATCCTGCGCTCTGCTCACGCCGTGCGTGCAGATCAGTCTCCAAGCCTCGCTGTCTGCTGGGGTGGTCACTCCATTCCTCAAGACGAATACGAATATGCCTATCAAGTAGGTCGTAACCTCGGCTTACGTGGCATTGATGTCTGCACTGGATGTGGCCCTGGCATTATGGAAGCCCCAATGCGTGGTTCTCTCGACGGCCATGCACTACAGGACAATGCAGAGAACTGTGACCGTATTGGCCTCACAGAGCCATCGATCATTGCCGCTGAGCCGCCTAATCCATTTGTCTCCAATCTGGTAATCATGCCAGATATCGAAAAACGTCTAGAGGCATTTGTACGCTTAGGTCACGTCTTAATCGTGTTCCCAGGCGGCCCTGGTACAGCTGAAGAGCTGCTCTACATCTTAGGTATCAAGCTCTGCCATGAAAATCGTCACAACCCAGTCCCTATTATTCTGACGGGTAATGAAAAATCGCGCCCATACTTTGAGGCTATTAATGATTTCTTAGTCCATTGCTTTGGCAGCGACATCACTCGTTACTATCAGATCATCATCGACAACGCTAAAGCCGTCGCTGAGACTGTAGCTGAAGGTTTAGAAACCGTGCACGCTCACCGCACTCTGATTCACGAGTCTTACTGCTACAACTGGTCGTTGTACATTCCACCAGAGCTGCAGCTGCCTTTTGAAGTTAACCATCAGAACATGGCTGCATTGAACCTGTGCCAAAACCAAGAGCCATACCGTTTAGCTGCTAATCTGCGTCGTGCCTTCTCTGGTATCGTTACAGGCAACGTCAAGGAGTACGGTATCAAGATGGTTAACGAAAATGGCCCATTCAAGCTCCATGGCGATCGTGAGATCGTCAACTTCATGGGCAAGCTCATGACGGACTTCATCGCCCAAGGCCGTATTCTGCTCTCGCAGCGTGAGTACACTCCTTGTTACGAGTTTGAGCCAATCACCAAGGATGGCAGCGACTGCAGCTGCACCTCCGACCAACCTCAGCCACAGGCCTAACCTGAGCCTGAGCCTTAGCAATAAGGCCAGTTAAGGCAAAAGCCTTTATCCCCTGCTGCACCTGTATCAGCAAAACGCAGGTGCAGTGCAAATGCAGACATCTTTCTGATCTAAGCCCCACTATGGTGAGAACTTCACCAAAAGCTTGTCCTGTGTCACACAATAGCGCACCAATATAACGCACAGCAAAAGTGTACCTTTGCTCTTTGCCCTTATTTAGTGCAAATTTGTCTATCTTTAGGGCTCGATCAAGACAGAGATTTCACGCCACAGCTCACAGCCAAAGGCGAGAATAACCGCACAAACTCGATTAAATTGGCTAAAAATCGAAGTTTTAGCACTGGATCTGCATTTTGCGCTATAAAAGTGCGTGTTTTTTACAAAGCTTGCAAGTCAAAAGAGCGCCCCCTAAGATGACCTTTACAGCACAAAGCTAATGCTTTTTGGCTCAAAGACTTCTAGATTGCGCGCCCCTCTCTCTGCCAGCGACAAGGCCTATCCTAAGACTTGAAGCTGCCAGCTAAGACGCAGCCCAGAAATCCTGTAAGAACACACAGTTTGCTGCGCCATTGGGCACAAACTTTTTAGTAATCCAGTTTCAAGCAGGCAAGAGTTGCTGTTGCTCCTCTGTGATGAGTAATAGCTCATAAGTGGGAATAGCTTCCAACATCCTGCGAGCGTACTTAGGTGCTCTTGAGAACAAATAGAACGTAGATCTGGGAAGTTAATTCCCCTCTCAACCCCAAGACGCTTGGCTAATACTGCTCCTGAGACCTGCTTTTTCTTTTGATAGAAAGATTTCGATTTATGCAAAACCTTGATATCGCCAAATTTGGTGGCACTTCCGTCGCCGACTATGACGCCATGAGCAAGTGTGTGGGTGTGGTGACACAAAACCCAAGCACTAAGCTGGTGGTGGTCAGCGCCTGCGCCGGTGTGACCAATTTACTTGTCGAACTGGCTTCCGGTGCCTGCGATGCTAAGCAACGCGAAGAGATCATTGCTAAGGTTTTTGCGATCCACAAGGCCATTTTCGATAAACTCGATGACAGCGCCAAGCACGAAGCTGTCATTAAGGAATATCTGGCAGTTGTCCGTGATCTAGCAGTGCAAGCCACCATGACCCGTACCGACATGATCACTGATCGCCTTGTTTCTCACGGCGAGCTCATGTCCTCTTACCTGATCACTGAGATCTTCAAGCAAAAGGGTTACAAAGCTGTCTGCTTTGATGTTCGTCAGGTAATGCGCACTGACTCCAACTTCGGTAAGGCCTTACCTTTAGTTGAAGTTATTTCTGCTTTAACTAAGCAGTACTTAATGCCTTTATTAGAGGATGACGCTATCGTTGTCACCCAAGGCTTCATTGGTGCTGACTCTAGTGGTCAAACCACCACCTTAGGCCGTGGTGGCTCTGACTACTCCGCTGCCCTGTTAGGTGAGTCTTGCCATGCCCAAACTATTTCCATTTGGACTGACGTGCCAGGCGTGTACACCACTGATCCACGCTTAGTGCCAGAGGCCATGCCTATTCCAGAGCTCACTTACTTAGAGGCTGCGGAAATGGCTACCTTCGGTGCCAAGATCCTGCACCCTTCAACCTTAGTTCCAGCTGTACGCTGTGGCATTCCTGTCTATGTGGGCTCAAGCAAGGAACCAGAAAAGGGTGGTACTTGGGTTCGTCCAAGCACAGAGTACGCTCCACCATTCCGTGCTGTAGCTTTACGTAAGAACCAGACCTTAATTGTGTTGTCCTCACCAAAGATGGTGGGTGCATCTGGCTTCTTAGCTCAAGTCTTTAGCATCTTTGCTAAATACCAGTTATCGGTGGACTTAGTCTCGACCTCTGAAGTGTCTATCGCTATCACTTTAGATGCTGGTACCCAGACCTCTGGCTTATCTGCTATTCCTGAGGCTCTGTTCCACGAGTTACGTGAGTTCTGCCACGTCAAGATCGAACAAGGTCTGTCCTTAGTGGCAGTGGTCGGTAACAATATGGCCCGCTCCGCTCACATCACTGCTGAAGTCTTTTCGGCCATTGATGAGTACGCTGTGCGTATGATCTGCTACGGTGCCTCAAGCCACAACCTGTGCTTCTTAGTTGCTGCCGACGAAGCTGTGAATGTCTTACGTTGCCTGCATAAGCACCTGTTAGAAAAGAATTAATAGCACGCTAAGGGCTCTAGGCAGCTCTATGCTGCAAGACAGCTTATCCCGAAAATAGGGATAAGCTTTAGCGCCAGCAAATACTGGCACGGGAAAAGACGCTGCGGCGTCTTTTCTTATTTGGGGCCAAAATAATTAGAAGTTCTCGCTCTGGATCACCCCTGCCTCGTGAGCACGATGCAAGATCTCTTGGTATGCAATGAAGCTGTCGTAAGTGCAACTGCTTTGCAGCTTGCTGAGCTCTTCGGTATTGAGCAGCATAATGCCGCTGACTTCACTCTTTTGGCGGATCGAGAGGAAGTTACCACGTGCCAAATACAAATAGCCGATCAAAAAGCTTTGCTTGCTCTGATAAGGAATCAGAAGCTTACCTAAAGGCTTAAACTCTATGGTATTGCTATCAACGCCGATCTCTTCTTTGAGTTCGCGAGAGGCACTGAGATCTGGATCTTCACCCGCTTGGATCACGCCACCGACGCAGGCATCGAACATTCCTGGGGCATAATCCTTACAAAGAGTACGGATCTCAACTAAGATCCGTTCATGAGCATCCATGACGACAATGTAACTGGCTCGATGAGGTAACATTTTCTGACGCATCACCTGTCGTGGTACAACAGCCACAACTTCATCATTTTCATTGACGATATCAACAAGCTCGGTCGCACTCATTTTCTTCCACCCCTGAACCCAATTGCCAAACTTTCTGATTTTTGATTTAATCCGGCTGATTAAGCGGCTGCTACAGGTGCAGCAGTCCATATACTTTCGTTTTTCTTTTGCCTATGACTCCAAAACAAACCACAGCAGAAAATATGGCAGCCACAGCCCCAGACACCTCAACCAATACAGACACCACTGCCAATCAACATAATGATACCAACACTGAGGTTAGTGCAGAGGTCATCTTAAAGATGCAAGAGCGCATTGCTTGGCTTGAGGCCAATCTTGGTGATACCACTAATCTCATAGAAGAGCTCTTCACAAAGATCGACAAGATGGAGCGGCAGATCCGCTACTTAGCCAGCATCAGTGAAGCCCCCTCGGCTGTTCGTCCTCTATCTGAGGAAACACCTCCACCACACTACTAACCCAGTCACAAGGCAGGCCCCATTCTCAATTAGGGCACACTGACAAAACTACATCCTCAATAGCTTTAGCGCCACTTTGCTAAGTTTTCTTTAGAGGCAAGCTGCGAGGCAGTCCACAAAAACAGAAAAAATGCCCCTGCTCTGACAGTGAGCGGAGCGCTTAGATAGCAGTAAGGTTAAGAGAGAACCTTGGCTAAGGTTGCCTGTCGTGGCATAGGCATATAGCCGCACTTGTGATAGAAGTGACCGCCCTGATATTGAGGATCCGTAGTTGTGATCATGGCGTTAACGCCTCGCTCCTGCAAAAGTAGCTCTATTCCCTGAAGGAAAGCACGACCAACGCCTCGACCTTGGTAGGCAGGGGCAACACAGAACTCATCTAAAGTGGCCTGCATCCCCTCCATCCATGGCTTTAAGCTAGCGCAACACAGAGCCACCAGCTGCCCATCTACACGCGCTACAAAAGCAAAGAATGGTAACAGGCCACTGTAATTGTGAGAAGCAGCCTGCGCAGCGGATATATCCCCAGCTGGTATATCGCTTTCTTGTCTATGCACTTGAGGTAAGGAGTTTGGATCCACCACCATCTCGCTACTTTGCGGATCCAGCACATAGCGTGGCGGGATCACATCAATCTCTAATGACCGTACTAAAGGCCAAGCATCGTATAGAGGCTGGGCATAGTGGCTTAAGTAACGGGCTACAATCTCCGCATCTGCATAAGCCTCTCCCCAAGGAGCAGCCGCAAAGCTCTGCTGATACAGCTGTACTGCAGCAGTAATATCCTGTACGGTCATAAGATCTAGGCGTAAACGCAAAGCCTCATTAGCGGAGTCTGACATGAACATTCACCTTAGCTCAAACAAACAAAAAGCGGAGCACAACTGAAAAGTCGTCACCCCGCCTTGATCTTAAATTGATCTTAATTAGTTTGCAGCTTTTCGTGCAAAATTGGCCAACAGTAGCCAAACAAAGCTAATGCTGAGAGCTCTGAGTCTCTAAGATCGCTGGGCACTTGCGATAGCACTTACCGCACAGATTGCAAAGCGACATATCCACGACAGGGACTAAGTCGCCAGCATCATTAGTCTGCATGGAAATGGCTTGTCTCCGACCACACAAGGCCACACAATCACCACAACCCGTACACAGTCCAGCCGCCACCACATCGGCAACAGTATGGTGCTCTTTAGAGCGAGCTGGTGTAGAGCTCTTAGTAGCGTTAACAGCCGAAGTAGCAGTAGTTGAGGTTTGACCAAGCTCAACTCGAGGAAGCTTCACAGACAAAATCTGCAAAGGTTTGGACGAATCGTTGTGGGCATTAGATTGCTCTCTACCATGTCCATAACCATTGCCACGGCCAGCACGGCCTGCACGGCCACGGCCCTCATGAGCTTCGCAACCATGACCACGGCCCTCATGACCTTCGCTGCCACAGCCTTGGCCATCATGAGCTTTACGGCCATAGCCCCAACCACGACCCTCACGGTCTTCACAGCCATGTCCAATCGAGTAGCTGCTGCTAGTTCTTCTAGCAGCCAGCTCTCACACCACCCGGCATACCGTTTTCGGTACCAAGGCGGTTTCTTATCACTACTGAACCTTATGATTCTGCTTTTGTTCAGTCGTTAACGCAA
>DXEV01000203.1 GCA_019114785.1 Candidatus Anaerobiospirillum pullistercoris
CCGCGACTTTGCTAGCTGCTTCCTTCAGCGGATGTGTCACCACATGACGCCTTGCAGTTCACTAACCGTTCCCACCAGCGGGTCGGTTCGGGACTTTAACCCTAAAGATAGCACCCATGCTGGGCGCACCGCGCAAAAGCATCCTTAAAGGATGCTTGATAGTGCAGTATAAGGCAAAAAGCGACCCACTTAAAGGACAGAGCTCAGAGACAAGCGGCCTTAATTATGGGATTTTCCCCTATACTCCCCCTCAAGAGCGTAAGCGTTTGACGGGCAACAAGCTGATTGCAGATAAACCTTATTTATCCCAAATTTGCGATATAACCCGTAAAGCACGTGCAAAAGCACACAAGGGCCTAAGGTTTTTTGCTAGAATTGGTAAGGTTTTGCAGGTGATCAACACTATCTTTCCTGTAGGAGTCAGTGCTAAAAACAGCCACAGTGCGGTCTCCAAGAGGGACTAATTGTTGTTATAGCTATTTACCGTGCTGCACCAGTGATTTGCGATCACTGAATCAGTACTTAGCTTGTTGCTGCTTTAGCGCTTCCCAGAAGAAAAACAAAGACACTAGTGCTCACCTTTAGGTGCTCCCAAGAATAGGCACCACGAACCCAAAACCACCCCTCCGTGCTCTCTAAAGAGCACTCTATGTGTTGCGTTGTCTAGCCCCTGAGAGTAACGTACTCACCTCCTAGCCTCACAGTACGTGGAGTGCCATTTAGGTCACGAGCAAATCTTAATCCTCTTGACTCCACCCCATTTTTGGGGAGCCAGTGGACAAGCTGGCCTTGGGTTTGGCCTTTTTGTAGGACAATAACGTGCTAGACTTTCTTATCGCTTTCTTCACAGATTACGGCTACATTGCCGTATTTGGCATTCTGATCTTATGTGGCTTTGGCCTACCTATTCCTGAGGACATTACTCTCGTTTCAGGAGGTGTGATCTCGGGCTTAGACTTAGCCAATCCTCACACCATGTGTATCGTTGGTTTAGCCGGTGTGCTGATTGGTGATAGCACCATGTTCCTTGCCGGACGAATCTTTGGCTATCGCATTCAGCGTATTCGCACCTTCCGCCGTATTCTTTCACCACGCCGTTTCTCGCAAATTCAGCGTAAATTCAAGCAGTATGGTTTGTCCTTACTGTTTGTTGCCCGCTTCCTACCTGGTCTGCGCTCCCCAATCTACCTCGTAGCAGGCATGAGCCGCCGTATTCCTTACCACACCTTTATCTTAATGGATGGCTTTGCTGCTCTGATCTCGGTGCCAGTGTGGATCTACTTAGGTTACTTCTTTGCCGACAACTTAGACTTACTCATGGAATACGTCAAAGATGTACAGAAACTGATCTATCTGTGCTTAGGTGTCGTAATCCTGATTGTGCTCTTGGTCTACTTAAAGAAGCGCTTCCACCACAAGTTAAACAAGTTTGCCTCTGATGATGATCATCACAGTGCAGACACTAGCAGCACTGCCACTACCACCATTGCTAGCACTGCAGCTAAGGCTACCACCGCCACTGCTGCAACTGCGGCAGCTGCGGCCGCCGCTGTGGCTAGTGCCAGCCCAGCTGTTGCTTCTACTAGCGCAGATGTCTCCACCGTTGCCACTACAACAGCCGCCGAAGCAAGCGTAAGTGCTGACTCTAGTACTAGCAGCGCAAGCTCTGCTAACAGCGCAAACAGTGATAGCAGCGCTAGCACGGACAACGCTGATACCGCTAGCAAAGAGTAAAGCTCGCTAGCTATCTCACCAGAACAAGGAAAAGCCCTGCCTTAGATAGTGCATTTGCACTTTTCTAAAGCGGGGCTTATTTTTTCTGCGCCAAATTTACTAATATTGCACCAATACAGTGCGTAAAAATTAGGCTGTGATAGAATGGCCGCACAAAATGGCGGTTTTAGCCAACTGAGCTCGATGAGCACAGCAAACACTGTCCTGTCTCATAATTTCGCGCCTTAGTTGTGCCCTGCTCTCTGTTTTGTATTCTAAGCTGTACCACTGCCTTTTTGGAGTTGGCTCAACTCCCCTCATTCAGTTGGTGCAAGGCTCTTCCTTTGTTATCACGAGATTTTTCATGTTCATGGATCAGTTAACGGAAATTGTCCGTGAGATCAACTCCATCCTCTGGGGCCCATGGTGCTTAATTCCGATCTTAGTTGGCACCGGCATTTTCTTCACTTTTAAAACCAGATTTGTGCAGATCCGCCACTTCGGTTTAGCCTTCAAACATGTATTCGGAGGCTTCTCCTTAAGAGGTGAAAAAGCAGGTCAGCACGGTATGACCTCCTTCCAATCACTGGCTACAGCTATTGCTGCCCAAGTGGGTACTGGTAACTTAGCTGGTGTGGCTACTGCTATGGTCATGGGTGGCCCTGGTGCTATTTTCTGGATGTGGATGGCAGCATTCTTTGGCATGGCTACTATCTTTGCCGAGGCCGTGTTAGCCCAGATCTACCGCACTCGTGATAATCAAGGCAACATCACTGGTGGCCCATCCTATTACATTGCCAAAGGTTTAGGCTTAAAGCCTTTAGCCACCTTATTCTCCTTCCTCATCATCATTGCCTTAGGCTTCATTGGCAATATGGTGCAGGCCAACTCCATTACTACTGCTTTCCAAAGTGCCTTCAATATTCCTAACTGGATTTCGGGCATCTTTATTATTTTCCTCGCAGGCTTCATCTTCATTGGTGGTATCAAGCGTATCGCCAGCTTTGCCGAGAAAATGGTGCCATTCATGGCTGGCGTCTATGTCTTAGGTGCTTTATTCATTGTGATCAGCTACTACGACATGATCCTGCCATCCTTAGAGGCCATCATTATTGGTGCTTTTAATCCAGAAGCTGCAACTGGTGGTGTGATTGGTGCCTCCATCAAGGAAGCAATCCGTTATGGTGTGGCTCGTGGTTTATTCTCTAACGAAGCTGGTATGGGTTCGACTCCACACGCTCACGCCGTGGCTCGCGTGCGTCACCCTGCTGAGCAAGGTTTAGCCGCTATTATTGGTCTGTTCATCGATACCTTTGTGGTGTTAACCGCCACCGCTATTGTGATCATGGTAACAGGCTCCTTAGATGGTAAGACCACTGGCATCGTGCTGACCCAAACTGCCTTCGTGAAAGGTATGGG
>DXEV01000204.1 GCA_019114785.1 Candidatus Anaerobiospirillum pullistercoris
TCATATCGGCAGCGCCACGACCGTAGAGGTAGCCATCTTTAATCGTAGGGGTAAAAGGAGGGCTTTGCCATGCACCTTCATCACCTGGGCTTACCACGTCTGTATGGCCTAAGAAGAGGGTAATAGGCTTAGGCACGACGAAACCACTTGGATCATAAGGGCCATGTTGGGCCTTGATCATTTCAGGGTCGCCTTCCAAATTAGCGTTTGGGTCGTGGGAGCATAAAGCTAGCAGATTAAAGGTAGGGAACATCTGCTCGCGCAGAGTACGGCAATTAAAGCCAGCAGCTTTTAAGTGCTGCTCTAATAGATCTTGGCAGCCGTGATCATCAGGGGTGATCGAAGGGCAGGAGATCAGTGCTTTGGTCAGCTCAAGAGTCTCAGACATGGATGGCCTCACAGAGCAAAAATGGAGAAGAAATTAGAGGACATGGTGCCAGCTGGCACCTGATGCTTTGGGTGTGCAGCTTAGGCTACGTCCTGCGTTGCTCGCTGAGCTGCGCTTGCATCGCATGTGCGTTTGCATCGCATGCTGTGCAGCGATTCGCGTTGCCACGCATAGCATTAAGATAGGCAGTGGCGCAGGTCGTAGCGGTTAAGACAGGGGCGGGCGCTCAAAGCATTGGGGAGCAATGACGATACGTGGTGGCCGCAAGATACGGTGCATTATGCGGCCGGTAGCTGCAGTTATGCGGCTACAAATGAGTAACCGTAAAACTGTCGTCACTACTGCTTTGGTTAATCATCGTCCTCTGTTGGGTATTGTAAGAAGAGCTTACGCTCTAAGCGCAGATACTGGTAAGCGTTAGGATCGGTCTCCTTAATGGAGTAGCCATCCTTACGGCCATAACGGATATCTTGGAGCAGATCTAAATCAGCTGCACTCAAGAGGCCGCGCGCACGCTCGTATTGACGCATAAAATCACCAGCGAGTAAGCGATCCCATGGGAAAACGGTAGAGATCGAGCGCAGGATCAGCATGGCAGTGGTATCGATGATGAGGAATTGCTTCTTCTGTAGGAGCTCTAAGAAGTTTTTGCACTCTTCAGGGTTTTGTGTCAGATCGATATATGGTTGTGCTGGGCCTTGAGAGTCGTCGCTATAGCGAATAAAAGCTTCGCCTTGTGCTGGATTGGAGTCACCTTGGGTATCAGCGCAGATCTGCAGGTAACGAGGCTCAATTTCCTCGGCTGCCTTTTGGCCTTCGATTTTAGCTTTTAAGCTCTCATTGCAGTAAAGCAAAGGTTTATCACTCATTAAAGCTAAAACCGAGCATAAGTCCTCAATGCCATACTTTTGCTCTTCGCTTTCCTCAACTTTGACCACAATAGTGGCGTTGACTTCATTCTCTGGTGGGCGGATCACCTTGTGTGCATCTGGTGGGCATTCGCTTTCTAAGCGTTCGATATGGGCCATGAGACCAATCTCTCCTAAAAACGAAAAAAGTGCCGGTAGGCACTTAGCGTATATAGCCGCTAATGCTGTTAGCAGCCTATATTCAATGAGCAGCGATAACTGCTGTTGATGATCCACCGTTTGCGGTAAACCGTGTGTGGTAAGCCGTAAACGGTGGAGTGGGCCTCGTATTAACGTGTAACGTGTTAATTAGGTGTTGCTTAGAGACCGAGGCTTTGGCCTAAAAGCAAGCGCAGCTGTTGTAATAACTCTGTGCTGGAGAAGCTTAAGATCTCATAGTTTTGGCTCTTGAGCAAAATGAGATCAAGCAAGATGGCAAAGAGTGTGATTAGCTGTAAAGCATAGACATATGGACGCTGTGCTGTCCCTTGGTTACGGGCAATACCATAGCCAAAGATCAGACGCATGACAATGCTGACACCTAAGACTGACAGACCCACAATATAATGCAACAGGCCAAAAGAAACCATTAGACACAACACAATGACAAAGCATAATCCTTTGCCCGACATCATGCCGCAGGAATCGATTGGATCCTGAGGGAAATTCCACATCATAGTCGAAGCGGTGGCTGCACTCAACATGGATGCAATAGCCAGTAAAGCAGCCGCTTCGTAGATGCTGCTTGAGGTCAGTAGGATGGTGTCAAACAGCCACATCAAAAGCAGCATCGGTATCATGACTGAGGCTACTAGCAAGATCATGTCATGTCTTCTGCGCGAGACAAAGGTACAAACTTTATAGATCCCGCGATATGCCGGTAAACCTAGCAACATGGTATAGACAATAAAGGCCACTAATCCCGCATGCTCCATATGCAGCGAGTGATTAATGGTGTAGCCCAAAATACCTGCCAGCATTCCGATGATAAAGAATGGAATAGCCATGGAGCTTGGGTAACTTGGGCCTAAGCGCATAGCTAAATGCGGGAAGATACTTGGCAGCGAAGTGTAGGTAAAGAACGCTGCGAAGAATTGACGCAGATATAAAAAGATCGTCATGCCCGCACCGATCGACTCTTTTTCTGGCATGTTGGCAAAGTTGTACTGGCCAGAATCGTTTTCACGGCGTTGGCGACTAGAGATTTGCTCTTGAGCGTTAGCTACATGCTTTTGGCGTGATGGCTTTTTCTGAGCATTAACCGCTTGACCTTGGGTAAGTAAAGAGCTT
Source organism: Candidatus Anaerobiospirillum pullistercoris (assembly GCA_019114785.1). Taxonomy (GTDB): domain Bacteria; phylum Pseudomonadota; class Gammaproteobacteria; order Enterobacterales; family Succinivibrionaceae; genus Anaerobiospirillum; species Anaerobiospirillum pullistercoris. The sequence continues at coordinate 2,587 of DXEV01000204.1, forward strand.
CCGTCACGACCTACAGTGCCTGCTACCGCGCCTGCACCTGTAGTAGGAGCAGAGGCAGCATTAGCAATGCTGTTGTTGATCAGCTCATCTCGAGCTTGCGTTACGAGGTCGTCAGTGCTGCTTCCGGCGATAGTGTTGCTGACAGCAGTGTCGCGATCGTTGCTGTATGCTTGAGCTTTAGAGCCTTGAGCGGCTAAAGCACGGGCATTTTTGATCACTTCACTGTTAGGAGCAGCCATAGACTCACGTGCAGCCTCAGCTAAAGCTTCTTCATAAGCACGTTCCTCGGCTGCAGCTTGGGCTTGAGCCTCTGGATCTAGGGCTTGGGTGTTATCACCATAAGCCCCCATTTGAGCTAAATGAATCCGCTCACGCTCGGCTTGTAAATTGGCTTCGACCTCAGCATTTTTATGTGCGACGCCCACTGCATACAGAGGGACGTCGTTGTTGCTGCTTGGTGGAGCCATCATGGTTCTTTTGTTTGGGCCAACGACATAGTGAGGGCCACTGTTTTGACCATTACTGTCGATGGTGTCTGGATCCACTTGGGTCAGTAGACCATCTCCCATGCCAGCGGGCTCGGTGACCAGCTCCTCTTCAGCTTGACGCTCAATGATCTCGCCGTTGAGTACTTCTTGAGCCATAGCTTCAGCAGCGGCAGCTTGCTTAGCGGCTGCCTCGGCCTCGGCCTGAGCGGCTTGTTGTTCTTGTAACAAGCGCTTTTGTTGACGCTTGATCTTGGTGGCATAGACGCCAGGGTAGATCAGATCATCATCATCAATTTCCGCAACGTTGTTTGGTAGTGGCTGCATAGCAGCACCAGCAGCGGCATTCGCTGGTGAGTGTGGATTGGTCGCAGCAACGGCAGCAGCGGAGGCTGCATTAGTAGCAGCGATCACTTCAGCATCGTGATCAGGGAAGGTCTCATTTTGCTCTGCTGGCATGCCCAGACTTACACCTTGGTTCTGCAATTGCTGCTGCTGTTGCTGGAGGCGCTGTTGGCGCTTGAGCTTAGTAGCATAGACGCCAGGGTAGAGCAGATCATCATCGTCATTTGCTGAGGCGCTATTACTGCTACCTTGCTCGACCGAGACTGCAGCAGGGCTTGAGTGCGAGCTGTGATCTTGGATATAGCTTGGGGCATGGTAATTAGTCTCAGGGTCTAAGTAATTTTGTTGACCCAGTACAGGGATATCAGCCTCGTCTTGTGGGTCAAGCTTAGATTGAGACGATGAGGAGTTATGCAGCTCTGCTGCGTACTCTTCAGCTGGACGATAAAAAGCCTCGCCTTCCTGATGGCGTGGACTGCCCACCACGTAATGAGGCCCATTATCCACAGGTTGTGGAGCCTGCAGATCTACGATCGGCATATCGCTGTAATCGTATTTAGGGTAATTCAGTGGCTTTTGTTCTTGACGCGATGGCAAGTCATTTGGATCCATAGCTGGATATCCACCCAGATCCTCGGCAGTGAGGTGAGGTGGTTGCTTTTGCAGAGCAGGGGCAACAGGGGCGCTGGCATTAGCATTGGCATTGGCGCTGTCATTGGCGCTAGGCTCATGCTCGCGCAAAATAGGAGCAGCAATGCCACTTAAGCTCCCTGCATCAAAGGCATTACCTAAGCCTGCACCGCTAAATTCCTCATGTTCAAGGGCGCTACCCAGCTTATCCCCAGAAAACTGATTCATATAATTAGGATTTGGTGCATAGTCACCACCGACGTGATCCATCTCGGGCTCAAGACGCATGGTGTTCTTAGCTTTAGTCGATCTCTCGGCCATATAGGCCTCTTGATCTGCACTTAAAGTTGAGCGCAGACGATCGCGAGCTGTTTGGGCTCCACTGCGATTATTGTCGCTTGAGGTGAAACGCTGCGAGAGAGACTGATCGGCACCAATGATCTTGGAGCTGCCAGTAGCCACCGTGCTATTTGGGCCTTGAGGTCCATGAGCTAAAGGCTCAGGAATAGGTGTAGCAGGGGCGGCTGGAGTTGCAGTTGTATTGGTTGTGGTAGAGCTTGCATTAGAGACACGGGTAGCACTAGCACCAGTGCTTGCTGCGGCAGCTGCAGGTGTAGTTGCAGCTGATGCTGCTGATGCAGCTGCCGGAGCAGTTGCGTCATTGTTTTCACGATGCTTTTGGCGCTTGGTCTTATTGAGCGAGTAAATGCGCTCAAGAATGGCGCGATCCGAGTCACTTACGTCTTCTTTATACTTTGCCTGTTGAGTAAAGGTTGGCTTGTTAGGATCGCGATTCTCCATACCGATGATAGCGGTATGGCCAAAGGCCATCACGGTGCCATTGTCCATGATATTGGCGTTAGAAGCAGTGCTGTTGTCTTCTGGCTCCACCACTGGTGATGCTGGAGCTGCTTCTGGCGTGGCGTTATTGGCAGGTGCTGTGTTCTCTGCGCTAGCAGCACTAGCTGCATTAGTGGCATTGGCAGCGATAGCTTCTTCCCGTGGAGGAAACTTTGGTCGCTGTGGGATCTTGGCTTCGTCGCTAAAGATACTTTCGGCCATCATGCTAGAGAAATCGAAGTGATCGTCGGTGTCGTCTTCGATATCAGTAGCGTAAAGCTGAGGTTCAGTGTCAGCCGAGTCATCGGCAGCACTGCTTTCTGCACTACTCTCATTACCGGAGCCAACGGCTTTAGTGTTAGTAGCTGTATCAGCGGCTACAGTTGTAGCTGTGGCAGAGGCAGTGGCTCCTGTAGCGCCAGCAGCGCTTGCAGCGCCAGCACCTTGGGCACCGTCTGCAGTATTGGCAGCTTGGGCAGTGGCAGTACTGTCCTGCTCGGTAGCAGCCCCTGTGTCTTGGCCTTGCTCGTTGTAGATCTTAAGGCGAGGGGTCTCGTCATAGATCATATCCACAGGTACAGGCTCGGCCTCATTGCCGTTGCTTGATTGAGCTGTAATTTTTTCCAAGGCAGCATTAATGGCAGCTTCTTGGGCGGCTGTTGGGGCTTTGACTTTAGTGTCAGTAGTGTTAGCTAGCGGATTGCTGCTTGGCTTGGTGAATTTATTATTAAGCTTGGACTTGGCCATGGAAGTGTTATCGACCTCAGCAGGCATCTGATCCTCTGGAGCGTCAGGGGCGGTAGCTGCCTTAGCAGCAGCTTTGCCAGCTGCTGTGGCAGTTGCAACTGTAGTTGCAGCTGCATTGGCCTGCACCTGAGGCTCAGACAGAGAAGTGGAGGTGTCGCTCACGGCCGCTGGATCGGCGGCACTTACAATTGGGGCGTGATCGGAATTATTGGTGGTTCTGCTCTCCGCATTTGCGGTAGCACTAGAGTTGGCATCGGCAGTGAGGCTGCCGGTCTCAGCATGTGCTGAGGTGCCAAAAGGAAGATCTTCTTCGGTATGCACCTGTGCTGTGGTGGTTAGACCGTCACGCTTGAGATCGCGGTAGGACACGGTATAAGAAATAGAAGCATTGAGGATCTGACAGTGATCACTGATGTCATCACTATTAGGTTGGGTAGCAACCGTCTGTACAGGCTCCTCAGATTCTGTGACTGCGGATACAGGTGCAGCATAGTTAGCCTGAGAGTTAGTTTTTACCCGTAAGGCTTCAGCTGCTTGTGGCTCAGCGCTGTGGCGAGCTGTAGCTGTGCTTGGTGGCATCTCGAGGGGAGCGCCAGCGCTAGTAATACCAGCATGCTGTGGCAGATCTGCCTTGGAACTTTGCTTGCTCTCAGTCATAGCATTTGGAGTGAGTGCCGTCTATATCCGAGTCACAAGAGCCAGAGCTTATGGCAGCTCACACCCTCTCCGCATCTTAATTGGAAAAATTGAAAAACAGGGAAAGCTCTAAAACCAAGAGCCTTCGATCTTCAGCACCTCACAGCCTCATTAATGAGGCTTTGCTGCGACAGGATAGCCTGCGCTTAGCTTGCTTGTGTCAGGTTTTTGCGTGAGCAGGTGCACTGTGCTCGTCTTGAGTTGTAGCAAGCTGGCAGTACACGCTATGCCCGTGATACACACTGCACTCACAAAAAAGAGGCAGGTGTGTGATTGAGCTCTCTTAGAGTACGCACACAGACGTGCAAGAGGAGATCTCTTACTTGCAGAGAGCTGCTATTGACTACTGTGTGCCCCAAATGGTGCAACGTGAGATGTTGTTTATGCCTCTCACTAGCGTAGTGATCAGGGGCTCTGAAGCTCTCTTTGAGTACACAATTTTAGCATTATTTGGATCACAAAGCGCGCTGCACCGCGTTGCTAGGCCGGATCAGACTGAGAGCAAGATAACAACCGGATAAATCGGAGCTTTGTGCGTATTAGGAATTTGGCCTTAAAGCGCAAGAAAAGCATAGTGCCCAGCAGACTGATCAGCAGACTGTGGAGCAAAGAAATTGCAGCCCAATTGGGCAGGCCAATACCTACAACTAATGGCAACTAACGATAATTAAATGTTGGTCTTACTGGTTTAAAATGTGTTTTTGTTTTGTAGGGGGTATGCCTGATGCTGCTCAAATATATGCCGTGCAACGAGCACTGATGGTGCAAAGCCTAGGAAGAAAAAGAAGCAAAAGAAGCAAAAGAGGTGGCCGTTTATGCTCCTCTGTGCCAGCGCCACTAGATGGCAACAATCCATTTTCTAGGGCGAAAAATAAGGTGAGAAGAGGGGTAATTTGTGCCCACATGTGTAGCACACTTAATAGTAAGACAGGGCAGGAGTGATTTTGTGGCAGTGATGAATCGAGGGCCTGCCATTTGTTCTCAGAAGAGATGATGTAACTAACTGCTATCCGTAAGGGGGCATTATTATCTTTTAGTCCCAAGCTTTAACGTGCTTTATTGTGGATCTGTGTTGCTGGCTTTTGTGGATTTTAGAGCACTATTGTAGTGCTTAAGCCTAACGCCGGATATAAATAAATTGTGTTACCACATATGGTGCACAATTGATGTTAATCATCACAATTTGCACCACTGGTGTGCAATGTTACAAAGAATGTTACCGGTAAAATCTGTAACAGAAAAAGCAGCTAGAAATCAGGTTTGTTGCTATGTTGCTTGCACATTTTTGTAACATAGCTGGTTTTTACTTGTGGTTCATGGTGCAGTGATTGACAAGCCCTCTGATTGTAGCTGTTTGTGCCGCGAAATGAAAAAATTTTTTGGGACGCTCAAAAGCAAAAAGTCAAAATAGCGTAGTTTTTTCTCGAGCGAAAAATGCACAATTTGAAACTGAAAAACCTTCGCAATTTTTAGCAACAGCTGCGAGAAAAGTTAGGGATTTGCACGCAAAATCGGGTTACTAGTTATTACATACTCATGAAAAATGAGATTTTTGCGTTTTATTGCGCACTAGTGTTGCGGTAGGTCTGGGATATAGCGCAAGAAATATCAAGTGCTTCTAGAGCAAAAAATACGATACTGTGCTTGGTTCATGACGAAACTCTGATAGGGATCAGCTCAGATTAAGATGTTGTGACCGATACTAGTGTACAAGCTTGAGCTACTCCTAATAGAAATGTGAGTTTAATCACAATATGACCTAGCTCAATATTTATCTAGATTTTTTCAGCTATAAGTGTAAGCCTGCTTAAATATTGTCTTATTAATTTAATGTGTTGGTGTAACTAGGAGAGCCTTGAGGTGACGGATCTGGAGAAAATCCCATATTTATCGGCAGCATGAAGTGTGGATCTACTTTGCATTTTTTGCGTTTGACCCTAGATAACACTACTAGATAAACAAGAAAACCAGAGATTTAACGTACTTGTTAGACTAATTTAATCGTATTTGGGCTCGTGTAACTAGGGCAAAATACTTTGCAAGTGGGCAATTTTGTTTCTTGAGACCAAAATGAGCTTTTCCTAAAATATTCATCAAGAGCACTGCTTGGCTCTCGCTTCTGCCTGAAATAAGCGCAGAGATCAGCCCCAGCTGGTTTCATCCAAGGCTTTTTTGCGGCATGTATAGGTGAGAGTGATGCCGCCCTCCAAATAGTAATGACTCCTGATTTTAGGCGGCGCGCACGGTTACGGCATGTTTGCTAGAGCACTTTTAGAGTGCTCTATAGAGGCAGCAGGCCCTGAGACCCTTAATTAGTTTTCCTAGGACGACGTGGCTACCGATGAGGCCACTGCTAAAGAGGCTATACGGTTTCAGATTCGTGCCTTTAAAGTGATGGTTTAAAAGCCATCGCTGGTTGCCGATATAACTGATGAGGGCAGTGCAGAGAGATCAGAAAACTCCACCTGTGGTGGGTGGTAGTCGTAGGCGTATTCAAACCAAGGCAAGTAATCCAGTAAAGGGACAGTCTTAGCCGCTCCGCCTAGAGCTAAGGGCAAAGTGGGTTAGGTACTGCGATTTCTTCCGCTTTTTGGATGGTGGTAAGAGAGGACTGGCGTTTGCTTCCTTTGAGCTACGTGTAGCTGAGGCTGCATGTGGAAGTGAGCAAGCTGAGGAGTGAGCTTGAGCTTGAGCCTGAGCTAGAGCTTTGAGAGCTGAGTCCTTAGCACGGTCTTTTCCTGAACTGAAGCTGCTCTCAAGCTTAGGCAAAATGTGATGGGGCTTGCCCTAACGTAGCTTAAGGGCTGAAGGCAGTGCTAGCGCTTGTTTGTGTGGTGAGATTTACGTCGATATTGAAGCCCATAAGGGCAAGTTTGGCAATTGGTGTTGGTCAAACTTAGCTCACTAATGCTTATAGAGTGCGTGATCATCTTGATCTAGAGCATTAGGGCTCGCCAGCAGGGCATGCGTGGGTGAGTGCACGCATGTACAGAAGTGCTAAGCGTAGCCATGTGTGAATTTGTAAGACACCAGTAGTTCAGACTATTAAGAGTAACGATTATCCCCGCTGCCTCAGAGTGCAGCATCAGTAGAGCCATTGATCTGTGCATAGCTGGCCTTAAGACTCGCCTCAGAGGTGAGGATGAAAGGTAGGCTGTAGTCCAGTAAGAAGTAAAGGCATAACGCTTTACATCTGGGCTTTACCTCGAGAAATGGTCTTTGTGTCGGGGTGCAAGATTTGGAGCTTGCACCAGTGACCTTTAGGCGCTCAAGAGCGATATAGCTCTGCCTACATATGCCTAATACTGCCGAAAACTGTTGGTACTAGGCATATGGGGTTAGAATGCTGCGTTTTTCTGACTCTTTTGAGTTTTTGCTATTCCAGATCCAGTAGGCTATAGCTTCGACTTTCTGAGATGCTCTCAGCAAAGCTGTGGCCGGATCGATCACAGGTATACAACCTATATAGGCCTCACTGTTAAGGGGCAGAGCCCAATATGGCACATGCCTATCTCGCTTTGGTACCGAATTTCGACATGGTGGCCTGAAAGTGAGTAGTATACCGGTAAGGATGGTGATGGAGCTTTTAGGTCTCATATTGAGACTGGGCTTGTGTGAATAGTTGTGTGGTCAGCATTAAGTCCTGAGAGTTATCACTGTGGAACTCTGAGCTCTTAATGTTGGTGTGGCTTTTTTGTTGATAGCAGATACAGGTAAAGAAATTGATAAGGTCGCTTTTGGTCCACCTTGGTCGATTTATGAGGATCTACCTCATCTCTTGCTTTTCTTGCGTCTTGGTGGTACCGCTGTTTTTTAATCTGGCCGAGATTGTGTTTGATCGAGTCCAAGATCCCGATCTCATGTACATTCTGTGTGCAACGATTCCAGCTGCGATCAGTGCTCTCTACGTCTATCAGCAACGTCAGCGCATCAATTCTGACGATTTACAGTTCTATGTAAAGAGACGCTTAGGGCGTAGCAAGTCGTTTTTAGCACACTATTTCACTCTGACTGGCTTGCTCGTGCGCGAGCTGTGTGCGCATCAATTTGACTTTAAGGCTTTAGAGAAGGCCAAAGAGTCTGAGTTGCAGACTGCTCTGATGGTCTATAAGGCTCATGGCCCAGATGATCTCTATGCCATTGGTAACAATGAGCAGATGGTGATCAACCAGCAGGTAGCCAAGCTGTTACCACTGGTGGACAATATGTTTTCCTTGCTTGCCTTGCAGGGAGAGTTCCTTGCTTTAGCTCAGCGCTCATTCATGCTGGGCCTCAGAGGGCAGGTAAGTTTAGAGGGTGAGTTTGGTCACTTAGATCGTTGCATCAAACAACGTGGACAGTTCTTCTGTGAGTATGTGTTTACGACTTTTGTTCGTACCATTATTCGGGCGCTGCCTGAGGATCAGCGTGAGGATTATCCAGTGCTGTTAGATCATCCTCTGTTTAAGGCTATAGGTTCGCACTTATTGCAGATTGATCCAGAGAGAATCAACTCTAACTACACTAACCGTTACTTTAAGCTGTTAACCCAAGAGTGTTTCTGCTTACAGCGACAAGCTATGGGTGGAGGCGATTGCCATCAACACTTTGGCCACGGTGAGCGGGCCTATACTTTTGATGGTACGGCGTTCTCGTTCCGTGGGTTCTATAACCAAGGTGCTAACGGCTTCCAAGGAGCGCAAGATCAGGGCAATTTTGGTTTTGATTTTACGGGAGGTACAAAAGAGTCTTACCAGAGCTCTAGCTCCTACTATTATCGTGATAGCTACCAAGATGCTTACAATCGTCAAGAGGCCGAAGCAGAGGCTGGGGCCAAAGGCGAGCGTCAGCAGTCTGGTGCATGGAGTGGTGCTTATACGCATAGTCAGAGCACTAACTCTGCTCCTGAGACTAAGTTGCAAAAGGCTTATCGCACCTTAGGGCTGAATGATCAGGCTTCGCTATTACAGGTGAAGAAGCAGTATCGCAAATTGGTATTTAAGCACCATCCTGACCACATTAAGGATTACATGGCTATGGATGAGGCTCATAAGGCTGCCATTACGCGGCGACTGCAAGAGATTGTTCAGGCTTACACGTACATTATCTGCGTCTGTACCCGCGATGATGAGTCGACCATGACGCCTGCCGCCGCCTCATAAGGTGAGCTAAGGAACCACGCGAGAGGGCATGCTTATGCCTCAGCTTAGAGACATTCCCTCTGAGCAAGCCATCCATTTCGACCCCAAAGTCGAAGAGGGTAGATATTTCATCATACAAACTATACAAACTCCTTATAGCTAAGGCTGTGGCGATCGATGGTTGTCGTCACGGCCTTTTTAATGGGAGCTGTTATAAATTAAATTTTGGTGCACTGAGTGGACGTCAAACCCCCAAGAAAAAATTAAAAAATTTGCGTTGTGTTTGTAGCACAACGCTTTAAGCGGGAACCTCATGCCTAGACATAGAGCATGTGACCTCCATCCTAAACAAAGTCATCAACCCCCA
>DXEV01000205.1 GCA_019114785.1 Candidatus Anaerobiospirillum pullistercoris
GCCCTATCTGGCCTTGGTTCTGCGCCCATTAGCGCCACTTTTACCCACGACAATAGCATATAGAGGAGCGACAGCGAAAACGACAAACCTATTTAGAGCCGAAAACGACAAACACATTTAGACGTGTACACCATAATGCTTTCTTTCTTTCTTTCTTCTGTTTTTGTTGTTTTTGTTGTTTTTGTTTCGCAGCATGCCGTATGGCTTACTTACATTTTTGGCATTTTTGTATGGTGGTGAGAGCAGTAAAGCCATAAGACTAAGTGATAGGTTTTAAGGGGCGCGTATCTCTGCTTTTCAGACGCGGTGCGCGTCATAAGCGCATTCTAGGCGCGTTATAATGGACTTTTCCCAGCCGTATTTGCCTCATCACGTGAAGTTATTTTTGGGGGGAAGCAACAAGAATCGCAAAGGTACAAGGCAAAGCTGGTTTTTTAGGGAGTAGGGGCCTTTAGGGCAGCACCAACGAAGGGACGTGCTTGCTTGAGGCTGAGTCTGGTTTTTTGTAGTGTTGTGATTGGCCAACTGGCAAGGTGTGAAGCCCTATGGTCTACATTCCTCAGCAGCAGATCCTGACGCGTTTGCGGCGTTATAAGGCGCTCAATAAGACTCGTTTGCAGCGAGCCTTATCTCTGATGAACCCTGAAGCCCGCTCTTGCCTCTCCATGGTGCCAGTGCTGTTGCACTACAACCACATCAATTTGCCAGGCTACCGCCAAGGCTATATTCCTCATGGTATTGACCTCTTTGTGCCTAATGAGGAGCAGAGCCGCTATCTGCATGAGATGATCTTGCCAGACTCACCACCACTTGAGGAGCCACAAGAGCATGCCATTTTAGGCTTGTATGCTATGGGCAGTACCTCATCGCTGGGCCAGTCTGATAGCTCTGATGTGGATATCTGGGTATGCGTTAAGGCTAACATCTCCCCAGATGGCATGACGGCATTGCAGAACAAGTGTCGTTTTATCACCTCTTACGTCAAAGCCCAAGGCGTGGAGCTCAACCTCTTTGTCACGCCTGAGGATCGCTTTACCAATTTCACCCCAGACAGCTTGGATGAAGAAAATTGCGGTAGTGCGCAAAACATGTTCTTGCTCGATGAGTTCTATCGCTCATCGATCCGTCTGTGTGGACGCTACATTATCTGGTATCTCGTTTCCACCAAAGAAGAACAAAGCGACTATGGGGCCTATGTTGATTTCCTGTTAAAGGGCATATCAGGCTTATCGCGCGAGAGCTTGCAGCATAATCGTGAGGAAATTGAGGCTAAAGGCGATATAGCGCCACATATAGAGACTTTGTCGGTACATCCTGTAGCGCATTATATTGCTCCTGCTTTTTCGGCCGCCAATGCCGCTGGGGATAACTCTGCTGAGGTAGATGTAGAGCATCCTGCACCTGCCTTTGTGGCCGCCGCTGCGGTGGGGGCACATCAGCCTACTCATCACAGGGCTCCTGTGTTAGCCGTAACGCCAGTATCGGCTGCTGCGGCTGTGTCAGCAGCTGCCGCAGTGTCAGCTGCGTCTAAGCAGAGCAACAATCACAGCGCCCGCCCCGTAAGTGTGGTTGATGATACTGATAGAGCAGAGAGTCAGCAGGTAGTCTCGTCAGTTTTTTCTGGCCCAGTTGTCCGTACTAATGCTTTAGCCGAAAGCGGTATGGTGCAGGGCAGCTTGTGCTCGCACTTATCGCCATCTGATTTTGCTACTGTTGCAGGGCTTTCTTATATTCCACATTGGCCTCAAGAGGATCTGGGCAATCGCAATTTCTATAGTGCTGTTGAGCCTCATGCTCATGCTGCCCATGCAGAGCCTGCCCGTGCAGAGCCAGTAGCAAAAACAGCAGACAAGACTACAGCTAAAATTGTTGAGGCCGAGGCAGCCCCAGTGGTATCAGCTGTACCTCTCAGTGTTCCTAGTAGCGCCCCAGCCCAAGAGCCCCAAGCATCGGCAGTCCAAGCCACTGCTACTGATACTACTGCTACTACTAGCGTATCAAGCCCTCAGGCTGTATCTGTAAGTGCAGTGGAGGCTTTGCCTTCAGCTGTAGCGACTTTGCCTACAGTGGTGGAGGCTTTACCTGTTGCCTCTAATGGCTTTTTACCTAACCTTTCTTGGGAAGAAGGCGCAAAACAGTGCCCAATGCTGGCCCTGTCTCTCTATACCATTAGGTGCCTTGAAAATATGCAGGTGCAAAGTAAAGGCACAGAGCACTTTGTAGAGGGCAAAGTGTCTCCAGAGTCTGCTGCTGTGGCCCAAGCCACTGCTCGTGCTAAGAAACGGGCTGAGATCTTAATGGCATCTACCGTAAAGGCTCTGGCTGAGGTGGTGGCCTTAGAGGGACAGCAACAAGCAATGGCTAATGCTAGCCATATTGCTAACACTAGCACTAGTGCTAGTACTAATCCAAGCATGGACGAGCCACGTGGCGATGAGCTCTCTATTGCGCCAGTAGCGACAGTTGTAGCTGACTCATTGGACTCAGCATCAGGTGTAACAGCCTCAGAGGTAGCCGTAGATGCTACTAATGCTACTGTAGACGTTGTAGAGAACAATGGGGCTGATAGCGCTGCTATTGACGATATCTTAGGGCCCAATGACAAAAAGCAAATCAGTGGCGTGCATATCTTGCAAGCTGCGCGCTCACTGCTGAAAAACAGCAGCTTTAGGCAGTATTTCCCTTACTTATTAGCGACCAACAGCTCCACTCTTCCTAAGGTCAGTAAAGAAGCTTCCTTAGCTCAAGCGGCCGTGGTGGCCGCTGGTGCCACTTCACATGGCCAGTCGGTGATGATCACTGATGCGCAGCTATTGCCTAAGACCACTATGGTGCTGCCATCACCACAAAACACCAATACAGGTGGTATCGGTAATATCGATAGTATCGGTAGTGTCGGTAGTGCTACTTCAGCTGAAACCAGTGTGACCATTACCTCTTCAACCAGTTCTCAGTTAGGTATGGATGTCACTTTGCACGTTCCTGCAACTGTATTGCAAGCTGTTGATGGTACTGACTGTGTGGCTACAGTTGATCCTATGCCCGAGATGTTTTTAAAGCCTCACGTGAGCTCCAGTACTTGGGAGTGGTGGGATCGTGGAGATCTTAGTCCTGAGCACTATGGGGATAACGATGAGAGCTATTTTGAGCGTCATGCCAGTGAGATCAATGGCCCAGCAGCCAGCGATTTAGGTCATGCTGCTCCTGAGCATGCCAACATTGTTACTAATGTGCTGGTTTACGCCGATGGCAGTAACAGTAACCTCTCGTGGCGTAGTGTGCACCATGGCCATAAGGTGTGGCATGTACAGCAGCAAACCGGCATTGTGGGACTTTCTGGTGGCTGGAGACAAGAGCAAGAGGCTTTATTAACTGAAGAACCAAGTGCTGATCTTGAGCATGGTACCGGTACTAGCAACAGTAATAACGATAATCTTGCTTCGAGTGCGCATACTGCTCCAGAAAGTGAAGTTGAGGAGACCGCTTATCCTGAGTGGGCCAATGGCAACGTACTCAGTGCTGAGGAAAGCCTGCTGGCTGCACAGCACGATGGCTGGGAAGAGTATAAGGCTCCGCTACAAGCTGATGAGTGGTTTGATTTTGGCTCAGTCGTGAAGAGCTCGCCTACAGAGTACTTTGGCTCCGGTCTCTGGCTGCTGTATAAGGCCATTGATTCGCCTTTTAAGGTTGTTTTAAAGATCCTGCTGATGGAGGCCTATAGTAACGACTACCCACAAACCAAGCTTTTGTCCTCTGAGCTCAAAGAGTACATGCACTCTCACGATGGCTATAGCTTAGATCTGGATTCGTATTACCTTATGTACCTTAAGGTCTCCAATTACTTGCAGGAACTGCAAGAACAGACCAAGGCACAGATCCAAGCTCAAGCTAAAGCTAAGCTTCCGGCTAATACCGTGGCTACTGCCGCCGCTCTTACAGGGGCGGGCGCTGGTGTTGCCGCAGGCGGTGAGGGCGAGATGCAGGCGGTGCACTATGATCGCCTGAATCTGATGCGCAAGTGCTTCTATCTGAAGATCTTTAAAGGTCTCAATTACAAGAATGCCTACTATCGGGACGATTACCAGCTAAAGCGTGGCCTTTTGGATAAGTTTGCCAAGCGCTGGGGGTGGTCTTCTGCTTTTGTCAAAGAGCTCGAGTCCATTTCCTCGTGGAAAGTGCAGGCGGTGTATGAATTTAACCAAGAGGTTTATAACACTCTCCTCGAGAGTTATATGGCACTGTTGCGCTTCTCGGTACGTCACGGCATTGAGTACGCTATTACTTCTGATGACGCCGGAGTGCTGTCGCGTAAGCTGTATGCGGCCTTTGATCGCTACCCAAGCAAGATCCCTTTGAACCATACTTCTTTACAGCATGATTTAGAGGAGCGCCATCTGACCTTTATTCATCCTTCAGAATACAGCTTGTGCCGTCAGGGCTGGCATTTGTACACAGCAGCTCCTTCGGATGTGGCTCTACTCAATACTAAAGTCTCCTATATTGGAGCCCGTTTGAGTGAAGTGGTGACATGGGCGTGCTTTAATGAATTGTTGACCGCGCGTTCACACACTTATGTGGTAGGTGATGCACCGCGTGCGATCTCTAATAAGATCAAACAGCTGAGCCGTGACATCCAACGTGTTCTTGGGCCAAAGCTGGTGAGCGCTAATGAGCAGGCCTTGCAAGAAGCGCAAAAGATGCGAGCTTGTGTGATAGTCTTGAACTTAGAGCAAGATGATACCGAGCTCTTGCAGAAAAACCTGCTTGATATTGGTTATGGCTCTACGTTGTGCTGTGGCCGTCAGCGTATATGCTTAGTCGGCTCTATTGATCTGGTGTTCATCAACAGCTGGGGTGAACTGCGCTCAGTGGCCTTCCCTAATGGTGAAGAGGGTGTGGTCGAACTTTTAGCTACGCTTTTGCGTATTATGAGCAATAGCGCCGATGAGCATGAGAGTGCCATTTCGCTGCTGAGCAAGGTTGAGGTTTGCTCTTATGCTGAGTCCTACCAAGATCTCTTAAAGTATGATCTGGAGGCTATTATTCGCCAAGTCTTTAACTGCCTCAGTGAGGGCAGCTCCAGTGAGTTTGTCTTTGAGGTAGGACGTAATACCTACATCGCTCGAGCTCAAGGTGAGCGTGGCGTCGTGATCCAGCGTAATGGTGTTTTTGGCTCTAATGAGTTTGATATCAGCGTGCTGTCACGTTATGGCATGAGACCAGAATTTGCCTTGCAGGTGCCGCCAATTGTCGATCGCTATGCTTCAGCCGGTATCGTGCAATATTTCTTTGTCCCGCTGCAGCAACATGGCCATTGGGATATCTACATTCTCAATGAGCGTAATGAAGTGCGTATTTACAATGATTATTACGGCTCACGTGCCTCGCTGGTAAATGCCATTAACCGTTTTTATACCAGCCAAAGCCAAAACCGTGCTTTGTATGCCACTCGCTTTAATTTGCCGCAGTACTTTGTGCTGAGCAATGACCAAAAATCGCTGCATCCATTTACCATTAAGACAATTTAGTCTTAAGCGATTTTTCAGCTTGTTGCTGTCCCCGAGGTTATCTCGGGAGTCCCCAAGGATAGCTTGGGAGCCCCATGCGGCCTATGTGGGCGGGGCAGAGCGCGCAGATTTTTCTCTATTTGTAAGGAACTAAGACATGCGCATGCGCAGTGGATTATGGGGAGCTTTGCTCCTGACTGGTGCGTTAGTACTCAGTGGCTGTGGCCTAAAGTATGATCTTTATTTACCCGAGGATGAGACCAATCCTCAGAACCAAAGTGCAGCTTCAGTCTCAGCTTCAGAGGCAGATCCTGCACTGAGCTCAGCTACTGCCACCAATGAGCAGAGCGGAGAGCTTTAAGTTTTTTAGCGTGTGGCTTTGCCTCACCATGCTTGTCGTCCGGTGGTGGATCTATGGATTACTTCAATTACAAAGATAATGAGCTTTATGCTGAGGACATTAAGGTGCGCTCCCTCGTGGAGCAGTATGGCTCACCTATTTATGTCTACTCTAAAGCTACCTTAGAGCGCCACTTGCGCGCCTTTGAAGATGCTTTAGCAGGCAAAGAGCACCTCGTGTGCTATGCCGTTAAGGCCAATTGCTCGCTGGCCCTCTTAAACATCATCGCTAACTTCGGTTGCGGTTTTGATGTGGTCTCCAAGGGTGAGCTCATGCGAGTGATCGCCGCTGGTGGCGATCCACACAAAGTGATCTACTCGGGTGTGGGTAAGCGCGAGGATGAGATCGAATTTGCTCTGCAAAAGCAGATCAAGTGCTTAAACATTGAGTCCGAAAGCGAGCTGCACAAGGTCTCTGAGGTGGCTGCACGCTTAAATATCAAAGCTCCAGTAGCTTTGCGTGTGAACCCTAACGTCGATGCCAAGACCCATCCATCGATCTCTACCGGCCTCAAGCAAAACAAGTTTGGTATTGCCTTTGAGGATGCCGCTCGTCTCTATCAAGTGATCAAGAATGATCCTCACTTAGAGGCCACGGGCATTGATTGCCATATTGGCTCGCAAATGACCTCTGGTGCCCCAATTATTGAGGCTACAGATAAGCTGATTGCTCTGTACCATGAGTTAGAGCAAATGGGCATTAAGATCGATCACATCGATATCGGCGGTGGCTTAGGTGTTACCTACAATAACGAAACCCCACCATCACCATATGAGTACTTAGCAGCTGTGCTGCAGCGCTTAAAGGATATCCCTGTCTCGGTGTACTGTGAGCCAGGTCGTGCCATGGTGGCTAATGCCGGTATTTTGCTCACCAAGGTGCTGTACTTGAAGTCCAATTCGGAGCGTAACTTCTGTATTGTGGACGCCAGTATGGGCGATCTGATCCGTCCTGCTCTCTACAATTCGTGGATGAACATCGTGCCAGCTGTTAAGCGTTCTGCCAGCGATGCTTTGCCTGGCAGTGATCCTAATGGCACCTTAATCTATGACGTGGTAGGCCCAATCTGCGAGAGCGATGACTTCTTAGGTAAGGATCGTCGCTTAAATGTGCGCGAGGGTGATGTCTTAGCCGTGCGTGGCGCTGGTGCTTATGGCAGCTCTATGTCCTCCAACTACAATGGCCGTCCACTGTGCGCAGAGATTCTTGTGGATGGAGATAAGGCCTTTGTGATCCGCGAGCGTCAACGCGAAGAGGATATGTGGGAGAACGAGCGCATCATCTCTGCCATTGAAGAAGAGTTTGCCTAACAGGCCCATTCTGTCTGCCTGCCTGTCCCATAGGCATGGGCCCATTGGGCCACGAGCCCATAGGCCCAAAATGCCTCTGGGTGTGACCACCTTGGGGTGATCCGGCAGGCAGATGAGTTAAGACAGCAAGCTACCAAGCCAAGGAGCTCTCATGCTTATTAAATTTACTAAGATGCACGGTCTGGGCAACGACTTTATGGTGATTGACGGCGTGCGTCAGCACATCGAGCTCACCCCAGAGCTTACTGCACGTTTGGGCGATCGTAACTTTGGTGTGGGCTTTGATCAGCTCTTGCTGGTGGAAAAGCCAAAAGACGATCAGCACGATTTCCACTATAGAATCTTTAATCGTGATGGCTCTGAAGTACAGATGTGCGGTAACGGTGCCCGCTGCTTTGCCCGCTTTGTCCATGAAAAAGGTCTCTGTGACAAGAATGAGATTCATGTGACCACGGTGTCGGGAGAGCTGGTGCTCACTATCGAAGATGATGGTGAAGTTGTGGTCAATATGGGAGTACCTTGCTTTACCCCAAGTAAGATCCCTTGCACCTTTGCACAAGAGGCCCCAAGTTATGAGCTGCCTTTAGCTTGTCAGCTGCATGAGCATGATCCTGAGGCTTTACAGCAGTGGGTAGCCATACATCCGACCCTGACCATTGGTGCCGTTTCTATGGGCAATCCACATATGACGACAGTGGTCGATGATGTCGCTCACTTCCCTGTGGAGCTCTTAGGCCCACTGCTCGAAAAGCACAGCTATTTCCCTGAAAAGGTCAATGTTGGCTTTATGCAGGTGCTGAGCCGTCAGGAAGCCAAGCTGCGCGTGTTTGAGCGTGGTTGTGGTGAAACCTTAGCCTGTGGTACCGGTGCTTGCGGTGCAGCCGTGATCGGTATGACCCAAGGCCGCTTGGACTCAAAAGTTAAGATCCATCTGCCTGGTGGCACTCTGTCTATTTCATGGGAAGGTGCAGGTAAGCCGGTCATGATGAAAGGCCCAGCCACTACGGTTTTTGAGGGCACGATTGAGATCTAAGCACCTGCCCTGAGTTTGCAGCAAGCTTGGCCATTTACATCCCTATGCTTAAGCATAGGGAGTTAGGCGAGAGAGCATCTGCTACTTAGCCAGCTTGTGTGTCATTACTGTGGGTGCTATTCTGTGAAAAGATAATTTCATGTGCAGGGCCTCGAAAAAGTATTTGTCCTGAGTCTCTGCTCTAAGCCGAATTGAGCCTTCACATAACGCAATTAAGCCTAGCTTAGTCCTAGTCTGCTATATTCCCACCCGAACAGGGCTTGAGTAGGCCATGTGTGGCCGAAATTTGTCGCCTCCTAAGCCGAATCGAAAAGGAGTCGTGATGCGCCCTCCCTTCCCGCCGCACAATCAGCCTAGTGCTGATTCTCCAGCAACTGCTGCCACGACTGCCACAGCGCAGCCTACGGCCATAACTCCAGAGCAGCAGCAGCAAATGATGGTACAGATGTACCAGATGCTCTATAGCCAAGCGCAGGCGTTTGGCTTAGCTATGCCACCGCTGGATTTTTCACCAGCGGGCATGATGCAGCTGATGCAGATCTCCATGCAGTTGCAGATGCTAAGCGCGCAATTAGCAGGTCAAGGCACCCCCAACCCGCAAGCTACTCCTCAGTTTTCCCCACAAGTTCAGGCCAATTATCAGCCACAGCCTCAGCTACAGCCGCAGCCGCAGCAGGCCCCGATGCCTGTTATGCCTACTACGCCTAATATGGCCCCAATGCCACCACAGGCAGTAGCGCAGCCATATCCGTACCCACAAGGACAAGTACAGCCACAGGTACCGGCACCGATGCCTGTTATGCCTAATGTGGCACCGATACCACCACAGGCAGTAGCGCAGCCGTATCCGTATCCACAGGGACAAGTACAGCCACAGGTACAGGCACAGGCACCAATGCCTGTTATGCCTAATGTAGCCCCGATGCCACCGCAGCCAGTAGCGCAGCCGTATCTGTATCCACAGGGACAAGTACAGCCACAGCTACAACCACAGGTGCAGGTGCAAGCCCAAGCTCCATCGGCAGTAGTGCCGCACCAGCAAGATCCAGCAGAGCACTTACATTCATTGCGCGCGGCTGTGTCGCATTTGGATGTTGAGTATCGGCCACAGCTCAGTGCAGAGCAGGCAGCCACGGCCCGTGAGCAGGGTGTCTTTACCATACCGGTCGATGCGGTCGATGCCAATCGTAAGATCGCCTCTGCCCCTGAGGTCTTAGAGCACACCAGCGAGGGCGTCAAACGGGCCCAAGATCGCTGGCTTGAAGAATTTCCGCGTAACGACGGTCTATATTGTGAGGTCAATCGCTTTATTCGCTATATGCGCGATGAGCGCCACTTCTCTCCACTTACGATCCGCTCGTACAAAGAGCTCTTGGGGCGGGTGATTGCGTTTTTAGAGCGTCCTGTCGCTAACAATGCAAGGGCTTGTGCTAGCTTGCGCTGGCAAATGGTGGATAAGCAGGTAATTCGTGCTATTGGCCGTTTCCTTAACTTTAAGGAAGCGCCGACTAAGAAGGCAGGCGCAGCAGGGACAGCAGCAAGCGCAGCGGGAACAGCTGCAGAGCAGATAACAGGGGCGGGTGCTGGTTACGCTGGACTGATAGGCCAGACAGAAAGTAGCGGCGCTAGTGGTACAGAGCGCTACGCTAGTGCTTCGGTGGCCCATGGCATCAATGTCCTGTCTTCATTCTTTACCTTTTTACAGAAAAGATGTGGCCTTGAGCACAACCCAATGGTGCACCTCCACAGCCCCAAGGTGCGCAATGCGCTGCCGCGTGTACTGTCGTTACGCGAAGTGGAGCAATTGAGTACTGGTTGTGCTTCTGTTGATAACAGCTTTGTGGCGGTACGTGATCGCGCCATTGTGGCTCTACTGTTTTCCTCTGGATTGCGTGTCAGTGAGCTTGTTAGCCTGAATCTCTATGACGTGGATTTTGAGATGCGGGAAGTTCGTGTTATTGGTAAGGGCAATAAAGAGCGCGTCGTGCCTGTGGGATCGGTGGCTTTACAAGCTCTGAGGCAGTATCTGCAGTTGCGACCAATGGTTAAGCCGGTGGACAATGCTCTCTTTGTCGGCAATCGTGGTAAGCGTCTGACTACCCGTCTGGTGCAAAGCCATATTAAGGCGGCTGCGGAAAAAGAGGAGTTGGGTGGACGTGTGACGCCACACAAGTTGCGCCATGCTTTTGCGACCCAGCTTTTGAGCAATGGTGTAGATATGCGTCTCGTACAAGAAATGCTTGGTCACGCCAATTTAGCTACTACTCAGGTTTATACCCACATCGACATTAAGCACCTGCAAGAGGTCTACGATCGAGCCCATCCTCGGGCGAGCCCCGAGCAGACGGCTGAGCAAAAAGCAGCCACGGATTTGCAGTTGCAAGATAGCGCTCAGCTTTTGGATCTGGCTTTACATCCACATGGCAGTGGCGATCCGCAAGATGGCGATATTTAAGCCTTTTACGCGCTCTAGAGTAAAATGGGGTGTTTTCGTGTGAAAATATCGCAAGCTCTAAGTATCGTCAGTCACGATGGTCGGTAAAGCAGACAGGGCTTTAGTTTTTGGGGAAATGAGGAGAGCTCAAGGTGCAAGCTAAGAAAGTAGGAGCAGGACAGACTGCGCATGCAGAGCAAGCTGCACAGACTGCGCAGGTCTCGCTCGATGATTTTGCTGCTGTGCAGGATGATGAGACCGCACAAGATACCTCTGGTGCTGCGAATGTGGTGCAGAGTAGTCTGATTGACTGCTTAAACGAGCAGCAGCGTGAGATTGTGCTGGCACCTTCTCAGGACATGATGGTGATTGCCGGTGCTGGTACGGGTAAAACTCACGTCCTGATTTCTCGTATTGCCTACTTACTGCAAGTTGAGCACGTGAAGCCATGGATGCTCTTAGCTGTTACCTTTACCAACAAAGCCGCCCATGAGATGGAAGAGCGCGTGTGTAAGTACATGAATTGGGATGATCCGCACAACATGATCATCAGTACTTTCCATGGCTTTTGCTATAGCAGACTAAGAATGTATGCCACTGAGGCTATGCTGCCAAAGAGCTTTGTGCTGCTTACGCCACAAGATCAAGAAAGTCTGCTTACGCACTTCTTAAAAGAGCACAAAATCGCTACCACTAAACGCAGCTCACGCTCTAGTGATAAATATGTCAATGTGCGCGATGCCTTAGGCTATATTAGCCGCCAAAAGGACGAGGGCTTAAAGCCTAAATTGAGCCAAAAAGAGCTCGAGTACTATCTTGCGCACATAGGCGAAGATGATGAAGATAACGACATCAATATCTTTTCTTCGCGACATGTTGAGCGCTTACATGAGATCTTGTTTGCCTGCTATGAGCACTTCCGTGAGCGTTCTGGTGCGGTCGATTTTGGTGATCTCATCAACAAGATGGTAGAGCTGCTGCGCAATAACCCTCAGATCCGTGGCCAATTGCAGCACCGCTTTAGATATATCTTTGTGGACGAGTTCCAAGATACCAATGGCATGCAGTATGAGCTGCTGAAGCTGCTCAAGTGCCCACAAAATAATGTTTGTGTGGTGGGAGATGATGACCAGAGCATTTATGAGTGGCGTGGTGCCAAGATCGAGAACCTGCAAAAGATCATGCTCGATTTTGCCAATCTCCACATTTATGCCCTGACTATTAACTACCGCTCGTCGCGTAATGTGCTCAACTTCTCCAATGCGCTGATCCGTAACAATAAATCCCGCTTGATCGATAAGTTCTTGGTCAATCCTTTAACTTATGAGGGTCTTAAGTTCTGCGAGATCTTTTGTTTGCAGTACATGTATAACGCCGCTAAGACTGATCCTCAACTTGGTCAGTTTGTGCAGCATGATAAGACGTTGGCTCCATACATCGATCGTGATCTCAGCACCATTGGCGTCAAAGAGCGGCAGTATCTCCTGAATTACGCTTTTATCCAAGGTTTAGTGCCAGAGTCTTTACAACAAGCTTACGAGCAAATGCGCTGGGGCGATCCAAGTGCTTTAGTGCAGAAGCAGCGTAAAGCTAAAGCTCAGATGAAAAGCGATACAGGCGCGGTTGGTACAGGTGCTCCTCTGCCACCACAGCTGCAGCTGCCAAAGGAGTGGGGACAGCGTTACAAAGAAGAGATGGCTCAATGCCCTAAGGTGCAAGTGATTGCTCATTCTTCTGCCTTCGGTGAAGAGGGATCCTGCATTTATAAGCTGGTCTCGTATTTACATGAATCCTGTAATATTCCTTTAGACGAGATCGCCGTGCTCTATCGCAAGAACTCGCTGTCATCAGAAGTCGAGCAAGAGATGGTGCGGCACCGCGTTAAATACCAGATCTTTGGTGGTCTCAAGTTCTATGACCGTGCAGAGATCTTGTCGGTACTGGCTTATTTACGCTTGCTCGTTAATCCACGTGATGATGTGGCTTTCAATCGTGTGATCAATCTGCCAAAGCGTGGTATTGGTGATGCCTCAGTTAATAAGCTCAGAGCCTATGCCCAGAGCATTGGTATGTCCTTATATGAAGCCATTGCGCAGATTGCCGCATCGTCTGATAAGTCCAAACAGCGCAGCTTTAAGAAGTTTATAACCTTCTATCAAGAGATGGAGGTCTATAAATCTTTGCTGGATAGTCTCAGCCTCAGTGACTTTATCCGTGCTGTAGTTGAGCGCACTGGTCTGGTGAAGCATTTTCAGGAGCAGGATGCCAAGGAAAAGCTGTCCCGTGTGGGCTTATCCCGTGTGGACAATATTTACCAGCTGATCACTAATGCCAAGAACGTAGAAAGCGAGATTGAGAAGAACGCTATGATGACTTTGGCTGATATTGGCGCTCGTGAGGTCGTGGCTGATCCCGATGCCGATGGTATTGATAGCGACGTCGATGGCGCTGGCGATAGCAATACCAATAATGCCAATAATGCCAATGAAGTGAGCTCAGCTGAGGAACATACTGAGACCTTGCACGGCGTGCAGCTTTCTCCGGTGGATCGACTCAATTACTTCCTGAGTCAGACTTGTTTGGTCTCGGGCGCTGAGCTGAACAGCCAAGGTGAGGATTCAGGCAAAGGCGTGCAGATGATGACCATCCATGCCTCCAAAGGCCTCGAGTTTACAGCCGTGATCGTCATGGGCTGTGAAGAAAGAATTATGCCTTCGCCTTTAGCGGATCGTATTGAGGAAGAGCGTCGTTTGGCTTATGTGGCCTTTACCCGTGCTAAACGTTATCTCTTCGCTTGCTATGCCAATTCGCGCTATTCCTTCTACTTCAATGATTATGAGAAGACAGGGCCAAGCATGTTCTTAAATGAGATCGGCGACTATTACGAAAATGAGTTGCAAGAGGAGAAGAAGGGGCGGCCTTATGAGAAGCGCTCCTTTATCTACTCTGATTAGGATGAGGATTAGTAGGTAGGAGAGTGGTCTTGCCATCGCGCTACGCTACGGAGCGTGGCTTAGCGCGGTGGGCGGCGGCTCAGGCCGTAGAGCTAAGCCCCAAGTGGTTGGTGCCTGAAAGGCTGTAGCCATGAGGGGCTATCGCTGGTGCACGGCGCTCACTTAGATGTCTTTCTTCGGAATGCTTTCGAGCTCAGACATGTCAGCTTCAAAGATGCTGCCGTACTCGCAGGCGTCATAGCATGCGCCGCATTCGACACACAGCTCTGGATCAATGACGTGGTGACCATCAACAACACTGATGGCATCGCAAGGACATGCGTCAATGCAGCTGTCGCAGGCCGTGCAGGTATCTGGATCAATGAAAAACATAGGTGCCTCATTTCTTTCGGGCCCAAAAGTCCGGTGACTTTTGTCAGCCAAAAACAGCTATTTTAGTTTAATCGTTGAGGCAAGCAAGAGGGCGAAAATGCAAAACATTGTCGAAAACCTTTCCGCTGTACATGCGCAAATAGCGCAAGCGTGCGCTAATTGCCAGCGTCCTGAGGCAGAGGTGCATTTGCTCTGTGTCTCCAAGACAAAGCCTGTGGAGATGATCAAAGCAGCTTATGATGCAGGCGAGCGGCATTTTGGTGAGTCTTATGCCTTAGAGGCAGTAGACAAGATCACCGCGCTCAAAGCTGAGGGGTATAACGATATCGTGTGGCACTTTATCGGCCCAATCCAGTCTAATAAGACCAAATACATTGCTGCGCACTTTGATATTGTGGAAAGTGTGGAGCGCGCTAAGATTTTAGAGCGCTTAAGTGCCCAGCGCCCTGATGAAGCTGGCGTCTTGCAAGTGCTGATTCAGGTCAACATTTCCCACGAAGAGCAAAAGCAGGGTTGCGAAGAAGAGGAATTGCCAGAGCTATTGGCTTTAGCCTCATCCTTACCTAAGATTGAAGTAGTAGGTTTAATGGGTGTAGCCCGCATTGACGCTCCAGAAGAGGAGCTGCGTGCTTCTTTTGGGCGTTTACAGTATTTGCTCTCGCGTTACCAAGGTCAGTATCCACAGTTAAAAACACTGTCGATGGGTATGACCCATGATATGCAGCCTGCCATTGCCAGTGGCTCCACCGAAGTCCGCATTGGTACCGCTATTTTTGGTGAGCGCGAGTATCATCACTAGTGTTAGAGCTCAAAAGTTCGTAGCCACTTTTCTAGGCCACATATAGCGACTCTAAGAAATACTCTGGCAACAAACCACTGACCTGATCAGTAAGAGCTCTGACACTGTTATTTCGTTGATTTAGGTG
>DXEV01000206.1 GCA_019114785.1 Candidatus Anaerobiospirillum pullistercoris
CTTACCCATAAACGCGCCAATTTTAGCCAAAGCTTGCATGAAAAAACTCCTTCTTAGTCTCAAGCCGCAAACAGGGAAGAGCGGGGGACTCAGACCGCCGTTGCTACCCTTAGGCTCTTATATGCACTGAGAAAGCCTAACAAGCTCTTCTCATGGCCTCTAAGTGGCTGAGCTAAGATTTTTGGGTGGCTCTTACCAGTGAACCTGCGCTTATTGCTGCCCTTGTTATATCCCTTACCTCTTAGGGGTTAGGGGGCGGGCGCTGGAGCGCTGATTTGGGAGCTTGGTTCGCTTGTCTTAAGCTCCAAAGCCCTTGTGGTAACAGCTCATCTTGTCTCACTTTCACCCCGTGTGTACTTACAGCCGAATCCTAACCAGCTGATACCTCAGCCGCATTGGTGGTTCTTTGCTGTATTTTTGTGCACGCAAACTTGATATTTATTGTTGTCCAAGCGGCCACTGATAGTGCCCTAAGCGGCATGAACAGTGAGTTCCGACATAATTTGCGTGGAGGTGAGTACCTGTTTGCATTGTAGTAAGGCTGGGTTATAAGCGCGCACTTTGCTCTAAATTGAGGCGCTAAAAAGCTAAATCCCTGTAAAGATGCGTCATTTGCACCAAAATAATGCAGGAAAATGGAACAAATAGGGCAAGAAAGCCAATATTGCCCCGAAAAATCACGCAGCTGGCAACAAAATAGGGCGCAAGAAAGAAGAGAAGGAAAGAGAAGTAGTGGCGGTGAGCGAAGAGCGGGAAGGGGGCTGAGGAAAGATAGGTTGGGGCGTGCCCAGTGCAGCCATGCTTCGCTTCGCTGCACTGGTTGGGGCTAGCGCACTAAGCACAGCTGCTATGGGGCAGCAAATGCTATGCCTTGTGAAGACATAGCAGCTGAGTTCTACTCCACAAGCCATATAGGGCTTGTGGTATGCGTGTGATAGAGCTGTGCGAGGCAGAGTTTGGCCAATATGTCTTGGTGTGACAAGCCTTTGTTCTGCTGCTTAATCCTTCGGATAGTTGTGCTTGCACCAAGGTGCTGCTACACAAGTGGCACAGCGCTCCTCAAAGTTCTTGGCAGTACACACATAGCGACCATGTAAGAGCAGGTAGTGGTGTGCATTCATTAAGAACTCTGGATCAATCAGATCAGGAAGGTGTTTGGCCACCTTCTCGGCTGTATTGCCTAAGCACAAACCGGTGCGGTTACACACACGAAAAACGTGCGTGTCTACTGCAATATAAGGTTGGCCAAAGGCTACATTGAGCACTACGCGAGCGGTCTTAGCGCCCACTCCTGGTAACTTGATCAGTTCCTCAAAAGAGTCTGGAACCTGATCGTTATATTCCTCATGTAAGATGGCAGCGAGCTGGGCCAGATTCTTGGCTTTATTGCGCCATAAGCCAACACGCTTAATCAAGTTGCCGATCGCCTCTTCGCCTAAAGCAGCCATTTTCTCAGGGGTTGGCGCAGCGGCAAATAGCTCTGGCGTTACTAAATTCACGGACGCATCTGTAGCCTGAGCGGAGAGCACTACAGCACAGAGGAGCTCAAATGGATTGGAGTAATTGAGCTCACTTTTTGGGTTAGGGTTTTGAGCAGCTAAAGCCGCCATGAGGCTTTTACGCTCTTGTGCATTAAGCAGCGTAATGCCTTGCTCACTTGGGCTAAGGGCAGTGGCGTCAGCTGCACTAACAGAGCTCTTTTGAGCTGCAACCGAGTCATCCTTGGTGCTTGCTTTGGCTGTAGCAGCTTTGGTTTTAGCCTTGGCCTTTACCGCTTTAGCTTTGCTAGGCTTAGCCTTAGCAGCCTCAGATTCAGTGTCACCCTTGGTTGTAGTTTGGGTGTCACTGCTGTGCTGCTCAGGTATCTGTGGCTCACCACTCTTGGTTGTTGGTACATCTGGCTGCACAGCCCCCTTATCTGTGGTAGGGGTGAGCTCCGAAGGCTCGTTAGCAGCTAAGCTTCCTGCTGGCCAAACCTTGATTGGGGCACCATCTGCATTATCAGCTAAGTTTCCGGCTTGAACTGCAATAGCCTGATTTTTGCCTTTGAGCTGCTCGATCTGGGATGTTAACGCTAATTGAGCTTCATTCAGCAGTTTGTCTAACTCAAATTGCAGGGATGGCTTGTTATAGGCATCAACTATAAAACGAGCAAACTCATAATCGTCAGTTATAAAACAATGCAGAAAACGCGTAATTACTTTAAACAAATTAGCTGTATTAGCAGCCTGATTGATGTCAGATATATGATTTAAATCTTGATATACCTGATTATCAAACTTAATCAAGTTATCTAAGTTATCCAAGTTATCCAAGATTTCGCTGAGTATTCTCATATTAGAGCTGTGGATAGCTTTATCTTGGACAAGTAACGAAGAGATATACTGATGGAAGAAACCAGCAGTCGATTCTTTAAATTCCGTTTGTTGTAAAGTCTTAACACAATCACTAATCTGTTTATGTACATTTGCGCTCATTAGCGCATCTAGATTTGCATAGAAAGAACGTTCTTTACTAAAAAGAGCCATACATCTAAGCTGATACTCTTGAACAGCTTGAACATCAGCAGAGAAGCTATCAGGCGGGGTGTCATCATCATTAATAATGTTATTCAGAAGAACAAACGCTTGTTTTACATCATCTGCTTGCTGTAATAAATTGTTATTGTTTTGTTGCGAATCAGAATAGAAATGTTCAACAGGCTTGGTAGCAGAAGCTAAGATTTCAGTTTGTGCTAGGAAAAGATATTTCTTGTTAATAAAGAATAATCTTTTACTTTCAAGAGGCAGTGCGTGCAGTGCGTCTAGTTCGCTTATATAAAAATCGGTGGTTGTTACTTGTTTTTGCGCAATACTCTGTTGTTGCAAGAGTTCATTAAAATCACAATAGACCTTTCTCAGAGATGCTTCTAATGAAGGATCATTGCTCAGGTCGAGTTGTGATAATTCTTTATCAATATCGATAATAGAACAATTGGAATCAAAACAATCATCAAATGATATATAAATATCTGGTGAAGGAGCGAGACCAACAGACAAATCCAATATTTTCTTTCGATCTGGTGTAGTAGTACCAGTTAAATTTCTAAAAGAATCAAGCAGTTCTGAGAGAAATGCAACATTATCACTGTCGCTTGTTTCATCCTTTTTAGTGATAAGTTCGAGATTCTGGGCAAGATTAGTAACCTTGTCTGTGAGATCCTTGCGTAAGATAAGTTCATCTAAAGCGGATGAAAACTGGCAAGTGATATTGAAAGAATTGACAACTACCTCTCCACGATGTATCAATATAGAAGGTAAGGCATGAGAAAAATCATTTGATGTAAAAAGATCAGATACAACACAAGGCTCGTATTGCTTAAGCGATCCCAGCTCTTTTAAGGCCATGTAATGTTGTATTTGAAGGATAGGTAATAAACTTGCAGCCCAATTGTTGTATACAACATTACCAGTATAGTTGTAGCTATCATATGAATTATCTAACAACATACGCTTTATAATATTAGACTTGTCTTCATAAAACTCAACAAGATTTTTCTTAGAGCTGCTTATGATATTGTGGACGGTCTTAATATAATTAAGATCATAGAAACCAGTTGTATTGTTGTATGTAGAGCCAACAATCTTACGAGCTAATCGCTCGCAGATGAGGTGTTCTTGAGGAGAAATGATTTTCTCGCTAATAGATAACTTCTTATTAGTGAGATGTAAATCACTGTTAAATTGATTAATGTCAGCCTCAAGAAAATCAGCCATTTGCTTTAAGTGGAAAAACAGAACGTTAAGCTCTTCGCGTTGAGCAAGGCGTTCTTTCAAGTTACGAATTTCCTCAGGGCTGCAGTTATCGAGAGCAGAAGTTGGCTTTTTCAGAGGAGGAGGGGTCACCTTATCACTCTTACCACCGATGTGAATGGACTTCTTCTTCAGGGAGCGCGAGTATTGGGCTTTCTTAGAACGGTTGGACATAATTCACCTCGTAAGGACAAGTGCTAAAAAACAACTCTAAGCTACCACCAGCGGCGTGGTAGCAAGCATGGTAGGGAAAGGCAAAAGATAGCTATGGCAGCTAGGCTGGTGCACAAAGACGCAATGCGTAGCACGATGCCACGTTGTGCTACATGGACAGCATTCTTTTGAGATGTAAGGCTCAGCTACACTCTCACCAAGATTAAGATAGTAGCACACATGCTGCTTTTTCAGAAATACTAACGATCTTCAGTGGGGCCATGCTTGAGTGGGTAGGCATGCTGGGTATTGCGTAAAGCAAAATTGTTTATATCGTTTATTAGTGTTTAACTATAATATAAACGACAGATAGACTACTATTGTATTAGTGTACCTGATGGTGGTAAGTCTATGGCATTGACCGCCGTCGCGTGATGGTGATTATAGAGCTCGGTTAAGGTGCGGTGGCGGTGACATCGGGTAAAAAGTCACTTTGTCGTGGTGCCAGCAACATGTCATCTGGAGCTAAAGGTGGTGGCAGTGCTTCCAACAGCTCGAGCGGTATGGTCTTGCTTTCTTGGTGTTCAGCAAAGAGCTGTTGATAGTACAACGAGCTGTCGCTGGCAATATTGTTGTGATCCCTAAAGATGGTGGCTACAAAGTTATTGTTAAAGCGCGATTGCTGATTAGTGTTGGCCGTAAAAAAGCCATAGAAATTGCCATTGGTGTCTACCACCACCGGTGGGGTGGAGGCATATGGATTCCACGGGCACAGTGGTGAGGCTTCGTTACCAAATTCGTACTGTTGGTTCCAAATGCTGACTGTACTTAGCACCGAGCCATAAGGGCCTTGTTTATTCCACACTGAGATCCGCAGCTTGAAATTGCAGTTGAGGCAACCTAAGAAGCTGTTATTGTTACCACCATACAGCAGTAATGGCACTTCGCCTGATGTCGTAATGGCGTTGAGTTCTGCCAGCTCTTTTTCTGGATCGGGGGTGCGTGCCTGTAAGGCAGCCAGCTCAGCTGCTTTGTGGGCTTCTTCTGCAGCTTTTTTCTTGGCCGCCTGTTCTGCGGCGAGGCGCTCCTGTTCATTTTGGTATTGTGGTTGTGGTGCGCTGTGATACTGTGGAGGAGCCAGAGTATAGGCATGAGCACTGTCGGCTCCACATAGAGCAGTCAGGCAGAAGCCTGCCAAAAGGCTCAAGGTAACAGGTAGTGAGCGCATGACGGTAGCAAGAGAGCTGATAAGAGAATGAGTCACTTTGCTGATATAGCCTCTTAAGGTTAGAGCGACGGTGGAGTGAAGATCAGAGACAGACTGCTGTCTAGGCATGACGCAAGATACTGCCAAAGAGTTGGTAGTAGCAGAGTTATGAGCATGCTGTAGGAGCGTAGCGTGCACTGTGCGCATATTAAGCCCTCTCTGTGGGTTCTTAGGGGATTTCTGAGCTTCTGATCTTTCACAAGACAAGAAAAAACAATGCCGGTTTTGATTTGTTCTTGAATACCTTGTGCCAAAGCGCATAAATAAGCCTTTGTATGGCAATTATAGCCAATAACAAGGATTTGCAAGCTCCACTCCAATATGCCCAATATGCCCAATATGCTTTTTGCTTTGCGGTGAGAGTTGGGATTTCGACACTTATGGTGTTATTGGTCACTGCCACCAATTGGCTGCCCAGCAATTAGTTTCGGTGCCGTCTCTTGGGCGCAATGAGCCTCAAGGTGTCCGCAGGGGCACTGTGAGCTCACCAGTGAGATTGCCAACTGTGAACGGATCGCCAAAGAGCTTGAGGCGAAGCTTACTGGGAGTTATGTGGCAAAAATTTCACCAATTTTTGGACTCACATCGCATTCTGAGTGAGCCGTGTCCATATGCCAGATGCTTTTTTAGTTAGAATGAGCCATGTTCCCTTGGTGCCTGCGTTGAGACGCGTAGCTGTTTGAGCGGTAGCGCTTATGGCTTCGCTTGAGCGAAAGAGTGTTGTCTTTCGTGTCTTGAGGAGATTGCGGGCGTCTGGGCTAGTCTCTGTTGAGGTGTGTAGATGCTGAAATTGCGTTTTGCAGTGGTGGGCACTGGTAACGCTGCCAAATTACATGTGGAGGCCTTGCTCGCTTGCGGCCAAGAGCTGGTGGCAGTGTGCAACCACAATATCGAAAAAGCCATGTTCTTCTTGAGCAATTTAAGCGGGCGCGAAAATGTGGCTTTAGCTGAATTGGGTACAACCGTCTTTTCTGACGTCAACGAAATGTTGGATAAGGTCAAAATTGACGTGCTCTATGTTACGACCCCGCATTTGACTCACGTAGATGTGGCCTGTATGGCTGTACGTCGTGGTATTCACTGCATTATCGAAAAGCCGTTGGATATTAGCCTTGCTAAAGCCCAATACCTGCAAGAAGAATCAGAGCGTACTGGGGCTATAGTCTCTGTGATTTCGCAAAGTCGTTTCTTTAAGCCAACAGAGCGCATTAAAAACGCAATAGACGACGGCAAGATCGGTACACCGGCCTTTGGTATCGTCAGTGTCTTAGCATGGCGTGATGAGGCTTACTATCGCTCTAACCTCTGGCGTGGCACTTGGGAAAACGAAGGCGGTGGTGTGCTGGTGAACCAGTCCGTGCACGAGCTCGACTTGCTGTGCTACTTCTTAGGAGAGGTCGAAAGCGTCTATGGTATTTGGCGCAATATCAACCACCCATACATTGAAGTGGACGATACGGCTATGGGTATTGTCACCTTTAAGTCTGGAGTTACAGCCACAATCTTAGTGTCCAATAGCGTCAATCCTGCGCAGAATGTCTTTGTGCGTGTGGTTGGCAGTAACGGTAATACCTTAGGTATCCGTACTCATGGCGGTGTGGAGCAAGATGCTGGCACTAAACCTTCGGTCTATCGTCCTTTCAATGATGTCTTTTCCCTTGTCGATGATGAGACCTTGCAAGAGTATCGCGAGCACGATTATGACGGCATCAGTGAACAGCAATGGCCATACTACTTCTTTGCCGAGCAGGTAAAGGAAATGGTGCATGCCATTGAGTCCAAAAAGGCTGGCCTTAAAGTTCACCTGCGTAACAGCGTGGCCTCGGCTCAAGGCTGTATGCTGATCTTCCAAGGTATTTATCTCAGTCAGAAGTTAGGACGTCCAGTGACTCGTAAAGAGATCATTGACTACTCCATGACTCAGTTGGCATCCGAGAACAATAAAGCTTGCGACGCTAAGAAAGAGCAAGCCGAAGCTCCTCAAGAGAGCTCTGAGACTAAGTAAGCCAAAAGTGCTTTCTGTTGCTGAGCAAATGTGGCTTACTTGAGTAAAGTATGGTCTTGAGCAAGGCACGTTTTTAGTCTGGGTTTAGCTGAGGCCAAAGTCCCAGACTGATGTTTGGTCGTTGCGTGGCTCTACCAAAGAGCTGCCTGTGCTGGGGCGAGCGCTGTAAAGCCAGCAGCGCTGTAGCTGCGCTGGAAGCCAGTTGCAGTGTCGCACAGTGCCCGCACAGTGCAGACTGTGGTTAAGTTTTTCTGTAAGCACGGCTTAAGCTGGTTAAGCTCGACACTAATTCGACTTTTTGCTTTTATTTGGTGCAAAATCCTGAACTTGATCGTTATTTGTGCTTTTTTCTAGTGCAAAATGAAAGCTTTTTGTCGTTAGTGCTGTAAATAGTTAGAGCTTGCTAGTAAGCTAACTTCACAGCCGCAAAGCACGGCCCCAGTGAGGGGTGACGCCCATAGGGTGTGGCTTATCGTGCTGAACAGAATTCATTTTTGCAGACAACAGATCTAAGACCCGTTGTCTTGTACCCATCAAATTGACGCCTCTTTTGTGGGAGGCCGCCGGAGGTTTGCACATCATGTTCTCTTTAGCCCTACTACTTCGACTGTCTACCTGAGGTGCTAGGGCTGCTTTGTGCATTCTTGGTACGCTATGGCGTGCCACCCACAAAAGTTTTAGATAGAGGGCCCTAGCTAAAAACTGGAGCCCTCTTTTTTTATGTTTGTATTTTGGTTTTGAGGTTTTCTTAGGAAGCCAGAGTTTCGTTGCAATTTGCGCCACCCCAAGCGGTAACAGCCTATAAAAGGCCCTGTGCCCGCGCAAAGCTGCTGTTAGTCCGGCCACTTAAGCGTAACGATTTGCCATTGTCCTTGTGTTGACAGTGAGTGCATCTGAGCTCTCTTTTTCGTTGCCTTGGGCTTCTAGCTCAAGCGCAAGAGCTAAAAAGAAACCATGCCCATGCCAGTGCTTATTGACTGATAGGCTGGGAGTAGGGAGTGATCACTGGAGGAGAATGGCTAAGGGAATAAGAAAATGCCAAACATCGATCCAAATCGTGTAATTATCTTTGACACCACTTTACGTGACGGTGAGCAGGCTTTACAGCAATCGCTCAACGAGCGCCAGAAGTTACAGCTGGCCTTAATGTTAGAGCAGTTGGGCGTGGACGTGCTTGAGGCTGGCTTCCCAATCTCCTCTCCTGGCGACTTCAACGCTGTGCGTTTGATTGGTGAGAACTTAACTCGCACCATTCCTTGCGGCTTGTCGCGTTGTGTGGATAAAGACATCGATGCCGTGTATGAGGCTTTAAAGAATTGCGCTCATTACCGTATTCATACCTTTATCGCCACCTCTGACATTCACGTGCAGGATAAGTTACGTAAGAGCTTTGACGATATCGTAGAAATGGCTGTGCACTCAGTTAAGCGTGCTCGCGGCTATACCGATGATGTGGAGTTCTCGTGCGAGGATGCCGGTCGTACCCCAATTGATCACCTCTGCCACATGGTGGAAAAGGTGATTGATGCTGGTGCCACTACCGTCAATATTCCTGATACAGTGGGTTACACCATTCCTTCTGAGTTTGGCAACATTATCCATACCTTATTTGAGCGTGTGCCTAATATCGATAAGGCTGTGATCTCTGTGCACTGCCACAATGATTTAGGCATGGCCACCGGTAATAGCTTGGTCGCTGTGAAGAATGGTGCTCGCCAAGTTGAGGTGTGCATGAACGGCTTAGGTGAGCGTGCCGGTAATACTTCCTTAGAGGAAGTGGCTATGGCCTTACACCTCCGCAAAGAATACTTCGGTGGTCTGTACACCAACATCGTACCAACCAACATTGCTCGTGCTTCCCAGATGGTTGCCCGCGTGTGCAATGAAAAGGTGCCATCCCACAAGGCTGTGGTTGGCTCCAATGCCTTTGCTCATAGCTCCGGTATTCACCAAGATGGTGTCTTAAAGAATCGTAATACCTACGAGATCTTGACTCCAGAGAGTGTGGGCTTCACTGAGAACAACTTACACATGACTGCCCGCTCGGGCCGTCACATGATCAAGTCTCGTCTCAATGCCTTAGGTTATAGCGATGACACCTTTGATTTGGATGAGGTGTACAAGCGCTTCTTAGAGTTGGCTGATCGTAAGGGCCAAGTCTTTGATTATGACTTAGAGACCTTACTCTTCTTCACTCACGACATGGAAGAGAAGACTCAGTTTGAGCTCGACAACTTAAATGTGATCTGCGGTGGCAAGGGTGTGATTCCAACTGCCTCGGTGCGCATGAAGATCGGTAACGAGATCATCACTGAATCCGGTACCGGTGACGGCCCTGTGGATGCTGTATTCAACTGCATCACCCGCTTAACCAAGATTGACTGCAAGTTGATCTCTTATGAGTTGAGTGCTACCACCGAGGGTATGAACGCCCAAGGTCAGGTGGATGTGGATGTGCTCTACCACGATCGCAAGTACCACGGTAAGGGCCTCTCCACTGACGTGATTGAGTCCTCGGCTTTAGCCTTTGTGCATGCTTGCAATAGCATCTACCGCGCACAAATCGTGGAGAACAAGAAAGAGGCTGGCGAGCAGATCCTTGAGCAGCCTCATGAGTAAAGCTTAACCGTTCTCTTTCGCGCATGAGTAAGAGCCCATCCCTTAGTTTGTATCGCTAGAACCAATAAGGTGCAGGTGCAGGGATGGGGCTCTAAGTTTTTTCGTTTTCGTCTTAGCATTTTTTGATTAGGAGTTGGGGCGCAATGGAATACAAGATCGCAGTGCTCCCAGGTGATGGTATTGGCCCAGAAGTCATGGCAGAGGCCATCAAGGTGCTGGATTGCGTCAGCGCTCAATGCGGCTTTTCTTTAAGCTACAACTACAAGAATATTGGTGGTGCTGCTATTGATGCTCAGGGTAAGGCTTTACCTGATGACACCTTAGAGGCCTGCGAACAGGCTGATGCCATTTTATTTGGCTCGGTTGGTGGCCCAAAGTGGGACAATTTGCCAATTGCTGAGCGTCCAGAGCGTGCTGCCTTGTTACCACTGCGTAAGCACTTCAAGCTCTTCTGCAATTTCCGCCCAGCTCGTATTTATAAGGGCTTAGAGCACTTAAGCCCTCTGCGTGCAGATATCTCTGGTCGTGGCTTTGATATTTTGTGTGTGCGTGAGCTCACTGGTGGCATTTACTTTGGTCAACCAAAGGGCATTGAGGGCACTGGTGCCGAGGAAAAGGGCTACGACACTGAGATCTATCACCGCTTTGAGATTGAGCGTATTGCTCGCATTGCTTTCCAGAGCGCCATGTTAAGACGAAAGAAGGTGACTTCTGTTGATAAGTCCAATGTACTCTCCAGCTCCGTGCTCTGGCGTAAGGTGGTAACAGAGGTGGCTAAGGAGTTCCCAGAGGTGGAGCTCAATCACATCTACATCGATAACGCTACCATGCAGCTGGTTAAAGATCCTGCTCAGTTTGATGTGTTGCTGTGTAATAACATGTTTGGCGATATCCTCTCCGACGAAGTGGCCATGATCTCCGGTTCTATGGGCTTACTTTCTTCGGCCAGCTTAAACGAGAGCAATTTTGGTCTGTATGAGCCAGCAGGTGGTTCGGCTCCTGATATTGCCGGTAAGGGCATTGCTAACCCAATCGCACAGATCCTGAGTGCTGCTTTAATGCTGCGTTATTCCTTAAAGCAAGAGCAGGCAGCCTTAAAGATCGAGCAAGCCGTATCTGATGTCTTAGCCGCTGGTAAGTTTACTGGTGACTTAGCTGACAAGGGTGCACTAAGCTTAAGTACTTCCCAAATGGGCGATGCCATTGTGGCCGCCTTAAAGGCTAACGCTTAATCAAGCTTAAGCCTGATTTGGCTTTGCCGTAGCGGCAGCTGCGGCTGCCGCTGCAGCTGCGCTAAGCGGCCAGAGACCGTGCTAGGTACCTAGCGGCATCTCAACCCGACACACAATTCCATCTATCTGATGAGCCTGCCTTGTAGAGTTATCTGTGGGCAGGCCATTAGGTTAGATGAGAGGACAGATTTAAAAAATGGGTAAGACACTTTACGAAAAAGTTTTCGACGCTCACATCGTCTATCAAGCCGAAGGTGAAGTGCCAACTTTATACATCGACCGTCACTTAGTTCATGAGGTGACTTCTCCTCAGGCTTTCTCCGGCTTAGAGATCGCTCACCGTCAAATGCGTCGTCCTGATCTCACCTTAGCCACCATGGATCACGATATCTCTACCCAAGAGAGCACCATCGAAGCTTGCAGCCCTATGGCCCAAGATCAGATCCGTACCTTGATGGAAAATACCAAAAAGTTTGGCGTCAAGCTTTTTGGTTTAGGTGATCCTAACCAAGGTATCGTGCACATCATTGGCCCACAGGTAGGTTTTACCCTCCCTGGTACAACCTTAGTGTGTGGTGATAGCCATACCGCTACCCATGGTGCTTTTGGTGCTTTAGCCTTTGGTATTGGTACATCCGAGGTCGAGCACGTCATGGCCACCCAGACCTTAAAGCAAGGTCGTTTAAAGACCATGAAGATCTACTGCCATGGTAAGTTACGTCCAGGCGTCTATGCCAAAGACTTGATCCTGTACATCATTGGTAAGCTCACTACCGCTGGTGGCACCAACTACGCTGTAGAGTTCTGTGGCCCAACCATTGAGCACTTATCGATGGAAGGCCGTATGACCTTATCCAATATGGCCATCGAGTTCGGTGCTCCTGTGGGCATGATCGCTCCAGATGAGATCACCTTTGAGTACATTAAGGGTCGTCTCATGGCTCCAAAGGGTGAGGATTTCGACAAGGCTGTAGCCTATTGGAAGACCTTAAAGAGCGATGAAGATGCCGTCTTTGATAAGGTGGTAGACATCGACGCTGCCAATATCGAGCCTCAGATCACCTTTGGTACTAACCCAGGTCAAGTGATCGGTGTTTCGCGTACCATTCCTCGTGCTGACAGCATTAAGGATCCAGTGGTGAAGAAGAGCCTCGTGGATGCCTTAGAGTACATCGGTTTGAGCGAGGGCCAGAAGTTGGTGGGTGCTCGTATTGATGTGGCTTTCATTGGCTCGTGCACCAATGGTCGTATTGAAGATTTCCGTGCCGCAGCTGAGATCTTAAAGGGCCGTAAGATCGCCCCATGGGTACGTGCTTTAGCTGTTCCTGGCTCAGTGTGGGTTAAAGAGCAAGCTGAGCGCGAGGGCTTAGATAAGATCTTTAAGGAAGCTGGTTTTGAGTGGCGTCTGCCAGGTTGCTCTATGTGCCTTGCTATGAACGATGATAAGGCCGCTCCTGGTCAGCGTGTGGCTAGCACCTCTAACCGTAATTTCGTTGGTCGTCAGGGTAAGGGCGCTCGTACCCATTTAATGAGCCCTGCATCCGCAGCTGCTTGTGCTATTAAGGGCTGTCTCTGCGATGTGCGTGATTTCATTGAGGCCTAGAGGATAAGGAGAGCTTAACCATGGAAAAGTTTACTGTCCATACTGGTGTGGCTGTACCTTTAAACTCAGCCAATATTGACACTGATCAGATCATCCCAAAGCAGTTCTTGCTGGCAACCACCCGTAAGGGCTTTGGTAAGCACGCCTTTCATGATTGGCGTTATTTAGACGACGAGGAAAAGGTCTTAAATCCTGACTTCAACCTCAACAAGCCAGCCTATCATGGTGCTTCAATCCTTGTGGCTCAAGACAACTTTGGTAACGGCTCTTCGCGTGAGCACGCTCCATGGGCCTTAACTGATTTTGGCTTCCGTGCAGTGATTGCCCCATCCTTTGCCAATATCTTCAATCACAATGCCTTAGGCAATGGCCTTTTGACGGTGCGCTTAACGGCTGCTGAGGTTGATGAGATCATCACCTATCTGGAGCAGAATCCAGGTACTCAGATCACCATTAGCCTTGAGGATATGACGGTGGAGTGTGCAGGTAAGACCTACAAGTTTGACCTCGATCCTTTCTATCGTCACTGCTTGTTAAATGGATTGGATAGCATCGATCTGACCTTAGAGCACAATGATGCCATCAGTGCCTTTGAGCATAAGGCTCAGACCTACTTGGTGCAGCACTAAGTGTGTACTGTTGGCTAAGTAAGCCAACAGTTACCAGCTAGCAGCCTATTGGCAGCTTTTCCGTGCACTATCACCAGCTGCATCATGCCCGTGGTAGTGCCTTGTCAGCAGCTTAACCAGCAGCTTAAGATGTTGGCAAGGATTTTGAGGCCTCTTTTGAGGCCTTTGTTGTTTTTGTGGTCTGGAGAAATAGTCATGGCTCAACACAGATCGAAGGAATGGTCTGCTTTAGCGTCTTTGCCGTCCAAGTGGGTGGTAGTAGTTGCTTTCATCTCTGCCTTAGGGCTCAGTGCCTGTGAGCTCAATAGTTCGCTTGAGGCCACATGGCCACCAATGCAAATGGTGCCAGCAGCGCAGACTGAACAAGCTGCCCAAGCTGCCCAAGAGGTCTCAAGTCAGGATGCGGAAAAGGAGCAGAAATTGGTCATGCAATACAATGCGGCTGTACATGATGCTCTGACAGTCGAGGATGATGAGCTGTTTCCGGTTGTGTCGCTGAAGCAAGGCGAGCCTTTTGTCACTTATGATCAGCAGGGGCGGGTGCTTTTGCTTACAGTGCATCACGTGCCTGAGGTCTTTGTTGCAGGGCAACAAGACGAGCTTAAGATGGCCACGTGGACATTTACCGACAAAGAGTTTGCCGCTTGGCTGAGCTACATCTTAGCAACTAATCAAGAGCCTGCTGATTGGACTGTACGAGTCAACCAGCTTTTGGGCATGCCTCATGCGCGGCACAGTACCCACGTCTCAGCTCTGTGGGTGTGGCCACAGGACATTAAGCGCCCTGCTTACACGACCGATATCTTCACCACTAAGATGAGTGCCAGCTTCCAAGATCCTTATGCTAATCACGATCCTGATTACCAGACTTGGTTCAACGGCAATATCATTTCCTCGTACTTCTCAGGCTATGACTACCCATGGACGCGCTTGGGCTACACTTACGATTGGGGTAGTCCGAGCACGGAGTATGGCCTCAGTGAATTTTTAGTGCGAGTAGGTGCTCCCTTTGAGGTGGCGTATACCATGCCGATCATGGATTTTGTGGAGCATATGAAGCAGCAAGTTAAGCAGGAAGAGCAAGAAGCCCCAGAAGACCAATAAGACCAAGGCGTAGGCGCTGTATCAGTTGGTGAAGAATAGCAGCCGGTGAGTGCTTAGAGCTGGTGTGGCTGATTTTTTTGTTGCCCTATAATGGGGCAACGGTGTTGAGTGGCACGGCTTTTGGGTGCTATATTGCCCAAAAGCTTTCTTTTTAGCCAATTTTTGAGGCTAAGCACTAGGTGTGCTCGCAAAATTGGGTCAGTTCAGCCGCTGGTACTAACTTAAGCAGCGGATCATTAGAGGCTGTTGCCTGTTTGAGGTGCGCAGACTCGACGGTACAGAGAGCACGGCGCTTTCAGCTGATATCAATAAAAGACGCGCAACACCTTTTCTAACTGCAATCAGAACCATGGAGGACGGCATTCCTTCTCTGTCTTAGAGTTGGTTTTTTGCCGTAATTTGATGAAAAAACTGTCTGTATTAACTTTGTCGGCTGCCGCTGTTTTATTTAGTGCTTCTTTTGCCGCTAATGCCGGTACCTTAAAAATTGGTGCCACCCCAATGCCTCATGCTGAGATCTTAGAGCACGTGAAAGCAGCTGCCGCAGAAAAGGGCATCGATTTACAGATCATTGAGTTCAATGACTACGTACAGCCAAACTTAGCTGCTGACGATGGCGAGCTCGATGGTAACTTCTTCCAGCACCGTCCATACCTCGATGTGTTTGTTAAGGATCACGGTGTGAACTTAGTCTCTGTGTGCAGTGTGCACATTGAG
This sequence comes from Candidatus Anaerobiospirillum pullistercoris, assembly GCA_019114785.1. Taxonomy (GTDB): domain Bacteria; phylum Pseudomonadota; class Gammaproteobacteria; order Enterobacterales; family Succinivibrionaceae; genus Anaerobiospirillum; species Anaerobiospirillum pullistercoris. Next base: position 15,121 of record DXEV01000206.1, read on the forward strand.
CCAATGGGCGTTTACTCCAACAAGATCAAGGACTTAAAGGATCTCAAGGATGGCGCTTTAGTCGGTATTCCTAACGACCCAACCAATGGTGGCCGTTCGCTGCTGTTACTGGCCTCTGCTGGTTTAATCAAGGTCGCTAATCCAAACGACGTGACCACCACCGTGCTGGACATCACTGAGAATCCAAAGAACTTAGAGTTCCGTGAGTTAGAGGCTGCTCAGTTACCACGTGCTTTAGATGATCTTGATGTGGCTGTGATTAACACCAACTATGCTCTGCCAGCTGGTTTAAATCCAAATGACGATGCTCTCTTAATCGAGGGCTCTGAGTCTCCATACGTGAACATTGTGGCTGCTAACCCAGACAAGGCTAAGAGTGCTGACATGCAAGAGTTAGCTAAGCTCTTAACTTCTGAGGAAACTGCTAAGTTCATTAGCGAGAAGTATCAGGGCGCAGTGGTGCCAGCAGGTCAAATCGACGAGATCAAGTAATCGTTAAGACGACGTCTGCCTGCCAGCGCTGCTGAGCAGCGCTGCTGGCTTACCTTGGCAGCTTGTCACGGCAAGCCTAAGGCAAGCTTATAAGGCACATTAGGCCTATGCTCGAGGGCATGTCCATCTTGTTGGATATGCCCTTTAGCGTCTATGGCGGTTACAAAAACGTGCATGCAGTGGGCGGTGAGCTCTCAGAGGGCCTTTGGCATGAAATGCTGTTTCTGGAGAGTCCAGTACGACCATATATTGCTCTTTGCTGGCTATTGCCACGCTATGGCTACGTGGAGCAGTGCCCTCACGCTATAATGAGCTTTCACCGAGTTTAGCTGTTTGGAAGAGGGTGCTGGTCATGGCTCGTAAGACTAAAGGTGATAACACTTCTAGCGCAGAAAACGCGCATGCCTCGACTGCTGATGTTAAGGCCAAGGCTGTAGAGCTCAATGCTCAGACGAGCTCACAGTCAGAGGATGTATCTGCTGTCGATGCTGCTGCTATCGCTAGCACTGCGCTGGAGCCTGCGGATAGGGCTATCTCTTCACATGAGCGCCTTGAAGGCAATCCGGCCGCTCAAGATAAGCCTAAAATCAAGAAGGCCCAATCCAAGACCCAATCCAAGGCCAAAACAAAGGCTAAGGCTAAAGCTGTGCCTGTAGCGGCAGAAAACTCGAAAGACTCAGAAGCAGTAGCAGCCGCATCCGCAGCCGAAGCCGAAGAAGACGCTTTCGACGCTAAGGCCTTTTTACGTACCGTCCCCAATCGCCCTGGATGCTATCGCATGTATGGCGATAAGGATCAGGTGATCTACGTTGGTAAGGCCAAAGACCTAAAAAAGCGTCTCAGCTCCTACTTCATGAAACGTGAGCAAAACCGTAAGACTACTGCTCTTGTTTCTCACATCAAAAAGATCGAGTTCACCGTCACTTTCTCCGAAAGTGAAGCTCTGATCCTTGAAAATGAGCTCATTAAGAAATACCAGCCTCACTACAACATCCTGTTACGTGACGATAAGTCATACCCTTACCTGCATTTGACCTCGGATCAAGAATTTCCAGGGATCTACTTTCATCGTGGTGCACGACGTAAAGATGGAGAGTATTTCGGCCCCTTTCCTGACGCTACAGCGGTCAAAGACAGCTTACGCTTGCTCCAAAAGATCTTTCCTATCCGCCAGTGCTTAGATGGTGTTTTTGCCCATCGCTCTCGTCCTTGCCTTATGGCACAAATGGGCAAGTGCTTAGCGCCATGTGTGCCGATGAGCGCAGAGCAGGTTGCACACTATAAAGAGCAAGTCGATCTCTTACGTCTGTTCTTGCAGGGCCATAACCAAGAGCTCTTGCAATCTATTGTCGCTAAGATGGAGCAGCATGCGCAGAGTATGGAATTTGAGGAAGCTGCCCGTTTACGAGATCAGCTCACGGCGCTGCGTAAGGTGCAAGAAAGCAACAGTATTGTCTCGTCGATTGACTATCCTCTGGATGTAATTGGCTTTGCGCAAAAACAGGGTATGTGCTGTGTACACGTGCTCTTTATCCGTAATGGCCGTATTTTTGGTACACGATCTTTCTTTCCACAGCACACTAATGCAGTGGCATGGAGCGATTCTTCGGTGGCTACAGCAGAGGTGGCAGATACTGAGACTACGACTGCTGGCACTGGCACCAGCACTAGCGTAGGTACTGACACGCCTCAGCTTCAGGATGCCTTAGAGCAAAATCCTGATATTAAGTTAGCGCCACGAGCTCTAGACGGACAGGGTGCCGATGATAGCGTCAGCGAGAGTAAACTCTCGGCTCCGGTAGAGATCTTACTGTCATTCTTAAGTCAGTTTTATCTAAACGAGAGTCACTCCGCCTTGATCCCTGATGAAGTAGTGGTGGATTTTGCGGCTGCTGAGAAAGATGCGGAAGATAAGCCTGATGCTAGCACAGAGGTTGATGACGGGAACCCTGTAAGCGCAGGGAGCCCTGCAAGCGCAGGGGCTCAAGTAGAAGAGCCTCAAGGTACCGTAGTAGAGTCTACGGAGCGTGACTCTCTACAGGCAGAGATCCAAGCTGATCTGCAAGAGGCCCAAGCTTTATCACGTAATGACATTCCGCCATTAGCGCGACCTGCTCCAGATCTGCACGTCAGCCATCACCGAGGAGGTGGCTCACGCCGTCGGGCGGCGGTAAATGCTCTGCCTGGGCAGCCGCTCAATGTTGTGTCCGAAGATGCAGACGAAAAGATTGCTCTGGCTTCGCAGCTGGTGGCTGAGGTTAAAAGTCGAGGGGCGGGCGCTGTACTGAGCTCTGGTATGGACACAGTAAATAGCGCAAGCGATAGTAGTTCTGAGGTTGCAGTTTCGGCTGATGCCGCAGATGCCAGTTCGGCTGTTGCCGCTAATGCTTTAGGACAGGCGCAAGCAGGGGCCTCTGGTGATATGGGTGCTAGCGAGGATACTGATGCGGTGTCCACTGCTGTCGAGGTCTTACGTGAGGCGTTAAAGGCACGCTTTGATAAGAATGTACGCTTTATTCGTGGTCTGCGTGGTAGTAAAAAGCGCTTTGTGCAGTTGGCTATGACTAATGCTCAAGTGGCCTTACGCTCACGTTTGAGCTCTTCTCAGACAGCTGAACAACGTGTGCGTGCAGTTGAGCAACTTTTAGGGCTCAGCAATGTACAGCGTATGGAATGCTACGACATCTCGCATACTATGGGTGAACTGACAGTGGGATCTTGCGTGGTCTTTAATCGCGAAGGCCCAGATTCGATGAGATACCGTCGCTATAATATCAGCGGTATTACTGCTGGTGATGACTTTGCAGCCATGCACCAAGTCCTGACCCGTCGTTTCCGTGATCCAGATAATGCTGAGCTGCCAGATCTGATCTTTATTGATGGTGGCCCAGGACAATTGAAGCAAGCCGAAGAAGTGCTCACCGAGGCCTTTAAGGATGCGCGCAGCCCAATGCCTACCATTGTTGCTGTAGCTAAGGGTGAAGGCCGTAAAGAAGGTTTAGAGACCCTGATCCGTGCCTTTAGCCATGAGCGCATTCATCTGGATTTAGGCGATCCTGCTTTACAGTTAGTGCTGCATATCCGTGATGAAGCGCACCGCTTTGCGATCACAGGACACCGTAATCGTCGCGCCAAAGCACGTCGTTCTTCGTCTTTAGAGGAGATCGCAGGAGTAGGGCCAAAGCGTCGCCAAGCTTTGCTGCAGCATTTAGGCGGTATGCAAGAGGTGAAGCGAGCCGGTATTAGTGAGCTTGCTAAGGTGCCTGGCATTAGTCGTGAGCTTGCCCAGAAGATCTATGAGCAATTGCACGGAGCCTGATTGCGGGGCAGGAGTAAAGCTTGGTGCCAAAACAACACGCCCCCGTAAGCGGCTTACAGGGGCGGGCGCTGTATACGAGGAGAGCTCATTAAGGGCTCTCAACGTTAAGGCTTAGCCTTTAGGCTATAGCCGAGAAGCAGATAGCTGCTATTAGTGGCTCATGATGTACTTCACGAACTGCAGCTTGGTGTTGTCATCAGCCTTGTTGTACATGTCCACTAACTGATTGTAGGTAGCGGCAGCAGCTGGAGAAGAGAAGGATTGCACTTGTTGTGGCTGGCCAGCGGCTTGGGCAGCTTGAGCGGCAGCGTTAGAGTCACGTGCAGCAACTACAGTGCTGGATACGCCTACACCAGCGGCGGCAGCGGTAGCTTGGCCATAAGCGCCACTGCTACGAGCTTGCACAAATTGCACGCCTTGAGCATTGGTGCCATAACGGTTTTCGTTCTCCATCTTCTCTAAGACCTTGGCTGGAGCATATAAGCGGCCAACGGAGGCTAAATCCTCGCGGTAGTCACGCAGAATGGAGAAGCCGGAATCAGAGGTTAAGATGTAGTAGCTGGCTTGCTCGTTGTTGAGTGGAGCCTCAGTGTTGGAGTCAATTAAGGTCACTTTCTGCTCACGAGCGTACTTTTGGGCATCGTCTAAGGTGCGTGGGAGAACATACTTAAAGGAGTAAGTAGCGTTCTCTGGCATGTTGAAAATATCAACTACGATTGGGTTAGCTGACTGAATTAAGCGTCCATTGTTAGCATCACCAAAGTTGCCCTCAAATAAGAAGACGAGCTGGTGACGACCTGCAGACAGGTCAATAGTACGGGTGAAACGGTTGTAGCCAAAATCGGAGGTTTGACCGTCAACTAACTCTACAGTGTAATTTACTGGAACTTCAAAGGTAGCAGCAGAAGCTTGAGCAGAAATAGCGACAGCACCAGCTAAGGCACCGATCTTGAGCATAGCACCAAGTTTGGACATGTTAGTTTTCTCTATGTGTGCGATGTTTTTGGAAATAACAAACGAAACAAAAGCAAAAGCTAGCTGCATCCGAGCATAGCAATACCATTCTTGGCTCTAGGCAAGACGTCTAGCTTTTGTTGTGTTCTTAGCACCTACATGACCGCACCTTGGAGAGCGCAGCACAGTGAGCTGCACAGGAAACTCAAGCTAAAGCTTTAGCTATGTCAGCATGGCTAAAGCCACACGGTTTGGCGGCCAGTTGTCTGTGAAATATTATCCGATCTAGAACGAAAATTCAGCACCAAGAACGTATTTGTCTTCGCCTAAATTGAGCTCTCTGGCGACGGTCTTCCCATAAAACTCATAGGCATCGCTATCAAGGTCAAATTGTGCTTCAGCAAAGAGCTTAAAGTTAGCGTTGAATTGGTAATCAATACCCATACTGAGCTCAGAGATCACTGCACTGCCATCATACCCCTTATAGCCATAGCCTAGAGATAGGCCTAAGCCATTGCTAAAGGTGTAATTTAAGGCAGTGTCTACAGTGTAAAGCTGGTGGTTTAAGTAGGCATAATCAGTAGTACCCACCACTAAAGCACCATACAGGCCTTGACCTAAGACGCCATAGGACAGGGCTGCACCGTATTCGACTTTTTTACCCACGTGTTGTGCCATGCTCTTGGCTAAAGCCTGATCGTAGGTTAAGCCATCCTGCATCAGCATTGGGGCAAAGAAAGCCTCGCTTTCCCGACGGTTGTCAGCATAACGGAAGTCGGTGTAATCGATACCGTAGGCAAAGGTGATCTTATCGCCGAACTTAGTAGAGAGGGATGCTCCCATGCCGCGCTTAGTCTCCAAAGGAGTGTTACCAAGAGCATTGGTGGCAAACATATATGAGAGCTTTAAGTCCCAGCTTAAAGCGCGTAACGAATACATCACTTGAGCTGGGCGCTGATCGCCTAGCAGGTAGTAATCGCTGGCATGACCTTGTAAGACGTTAAAGATATCGGTAGCACCGGCAATGGTGTAGTAGGCTCCGTCGCCGCGTCCGACAATCAAGGTGCCATATTGGTAAGCGTCAATACCGGTGAAGAGATAGCGAGTGTGATTGAGTGGCCCGTCTTGATTCTCTTGTTCGTTATAGCCAGAGCTTTCCCACTCTGCCATCATGATGGCATCCAGACCGTGAGCCAGTGCAGTGCGACCTGCTAAGCCTAAACGAGCTGAAGCGTAAAGAGTGTGATCTGAGCTCTGGGTATCACGAGCCATTTCTTGATAGGCGGCGTCGTTGACAAAAGCAGCTTGTACACGTCCGAAGACAGAAAACTCAGAGCCATCCTTGTTATAGATCTGAGCGGCTAAAGCTGAGTCTGATAAGGCCCATAAGCTACCTAAAAAAGTCAGCATTGCCGTAGCGACAGCACCTGCATTGAGCAAGTGGTGGCGTGGAGTCTCAGAAGAAAAATGGAGAGTCATTCAAAATCGGCGCAAATGTACCCGAGGTCAAGCGGGGAGGAAAGCGCCGCCTCCTTGTAAATGGTAAAAACTTTCTGCTTCTTGGCAGTTGCAGTAACTGCAGTAACTGCTGTGGTCAGTGACCAAAGATTTTGAGCAGAGCAACTGTGGATCATAAAGCCTAATGTCACATGCTCAAAATCAGATCTTCGGCAAAATGTATGGAAGCGCATATGGAATAGGGCTGTTGCCTTTTTCTCGCCTGCTCTTCACAGCCCCCAAAGTATACGCGATCCGTGGCTCTTGTGCTTTCTTCACGTCCTTTTTTCGCACTTGCCAGTAGCTTAGGCTATGAATCACGCGCTGGTACTTTGCCTCACTTCTGTACTGTTAAGAGCCAAGCGATTGCGTCAGTCTGCGTAGGATGCAACGCTCATCAAGCGCACAAAAGCAGGTAGGGGCTGATTGTAGAGCAACAACAGCCCCTATGGCTCTATGGCTATGAGGTTATTTTCCCAAGGTCAGTAAACGCAGAGCCGCGATGTCAGGCAGCAGATAGTGGGCATGCCAGTCTTTAGGATCGCCACACTCACGAGGGCCATAACCCCACAAAGCTACAGCAGATCTGGCTTTAGCACGGTTGGCAGCCATGATGTCGTTTTGATGATCGCCCACATACAGCGTATCGTAAGGTTCAACCTTTAGAGCCTCCATGGTCTTCAGAATTGGCTCTGGATGTGGCTTGCTGTTGGTAATGCTGTCACAGCCTAAGATCATTTGGAGGTCTTTGTAGAAGGCAAAATTTTTGAGCAGCTTGTGCGTCATGTCCTCGTACTTGTTAGTAACCACTGCTAACTTGATCCCAGCTTGGTTGAGATCGTCGAGGAGCTCTAGCATCCCTGTAAATGGTTTGGTGTGCTCGCAGATATGGTCTAAGTAGTACTGAGCAAAGTACGAGCGCATTTCACCATCGATATCGAGCTGAGCTTGTTGCTCAGTTGGAATACCCAGACGCAATAAGGTGCGCATACCGGCGGTGACTTTAGAGAGTCCCAGTTCCATGCTTAGTGGAGCAAAGCCATAGTGCTCTAAGGTGGCATTACAGGCTCCGATAATGTCTGGAGCTGTATCCAGCAAGGTGCCATCAAGATCAAAGATCACAGCCCGTGGATGAATGCACGGCAATTGGTGCTGATGTAACTCTAAAGGTAGAGGCTTAAATACAGTGATCGCTTGACTGGTTAGAGAGGCTGTTGCAGGTAAACCTGAGGTGGCTGGTAAGCCCGAGATCGCAGCGCCCGCCCCTGCTGTTAGTGGGGAATCGTGCTGTAGGGACTTAAGGCTAGAGTTAGAGGTATCGGCAGGGGAAAGTGCCACAGGGGCAAAGGGAGTAGAGGTGTCGCTAGTGAAAGGCATTGGGGTTGTTAATGGTTGTTTGTTGGACTAAAAGGGGCTAACGAGCGGTATGACCGGTCGATCTGGATTACCGCTCGTTGTAAGCCTGCCATTGTAGGTACTGGTTTGCTACGCAAGGTATCTACGCTGCACAAAGTAGCTACAAGGCAAGATGGTAGTAGTTAAGATTGCTTGAGCGCACGGAGATAAAGGATGTCTAAAGCGATAGTAGCGGCGGCTAAAGCAGTGATTTCGCCATGGTCATAGGCTGGGGCTACTTCCACTACATCAGCACCTACGATATGCAGATCCTTTAAGCCTCTGATGATCTTTAGGGCCTTGTCTGTAGTGATACCACCACATACAGGGGTGCCTGTGCCAGGGGCTGCTGATGGATCAAGACAGTCAATGTCAAAGGTCAGGTAAACAGGGTTATCGCCAACGGTAGTCTTAATACGCTGCACGATGTCGTCTACCGACAGATCGTTAATGAGAGCGCCATGTAAGACATTGAAGCCTAGACTTGGGTCGTACTCAGTACGAATGCCCACCTGTACTGAGCGTTGAGGGTCGATCAATCCCTCTTTTGGCGCGTGATAGAACATGGTGCCATGGTCACAAGCACTGCCATTGCTATAGGTGTCAGAGTGGGCATCAAAGTGCACTAAGGAGAGCTTGCCGTAATGCTGAGCATGGGCACGAAGTAGTGGCAAGGTAATGAAATGATCTCCACCAAAGGTGAGACAGAACTTACCTGAGGCAATGAGTTTGGCTGTATGCGCAGTTAAGCGCTCACTCATCGCCACTGCATCACCAAAAGGATAGACCAAGTCTCCACAGTCGATCAGGCGCAGTTTGTCCTTTAAGCAAAAGTCCCATGGGTAGCGGCAATGCTCCCAATCCAACTGTGGGCTAATAGCACGGATGGCCTGTGGGCCAAAGCGAGAACCGGAGCGACCTGAAGTGGCCATATCGAAAGGTACACCGGTAATGGCTACATCTGCATCGGCCTCATAAGGTTGGAAGCACAGAGGGCTACGTAAAAAGCCAAAGCTATTGGCGACTAAGGAGGTGTCCTCGACACCACCTAAGGTCTGGAAGCTAGCACTAGCATTAGTCAATTTGGTCTTCCTCCAAATAGGTATAGCCATACAGGCCGGACTTGAAGTCATTAATGAGCTGGCGTTGCAGCGTCTCGTCTAAGTCGCTGTCACGTACTGAGCTGGTAAATTCGTTAAGCAGACGCGATGGATCCAGCTGCACATATTGCAGCATATCAGCAACGGTGTCACCCTCATCTGAGAGTCGCACTTGGACTTTTCCTCCCTCATAGACCATAACATCCACAGCTTCGGTATCACCGAAGAGATTGTGCATGTTGCCTAAGATCTCCTGATATGCACCGACCATGAAAAAGCCAATGTAAGGCGGATTGTCGCTGTCGTACTCAGGGAATGGCATGGTGGAGGCGATGTCATCACCATCGATGTAGTGATCAATGGCACCATCAGAGTCACAGGTAATATCCAGCAATACTGCACGACGGGTGAGAGGCTGGTTGAGAAACTCCAGCGGCATTACAGGGAAAAGCTGATCAATGCCCCAAGCATCAGGCAACGATTGGAACAAAGAAAAGTTAATGTAGAGCTTGTCAGCCATACGCTCTTCGAGCTCGTCTATTAGCATGCGGTGCGACTTGTTGAGCGGATCCAGCATTTCTTGGAGCTCACAGCAGATCGCCAAATACATGTGCTCAGCCCATGCGCGTTCTTGCAGAGAGTAATCACCTAAGATGAAGCCATGGTGGACGTCGTTCAAGTCCAACTGGCTATCGTGCAGCCACTCACGCAGCGAGCGATGTGGCTTGTCGACGTGCATGAGCTGCCAAGTCTGCCACAAGGACTGCAATGGGCGTGGTGCGTCTGCCTCAGGTGGTGTGACCTCAGTAATGTTGTCGCGAATACGCTCCACACCAATGACGTTAGACACTAAGACAGTGTGGTAGGCGGTGGTAGCACGACCAGATTCAGTGATCACGGTTGGCTGTGGCAGGTTGTTAGCCTTGCAGGCATCGCCAATGGTGTAAATGATATTGTTGGCATACTCGCTGAGACCATAATTCACCGAGCCATCGGATTGAGAACGCGTGCCCTCATAATCCACACCTAAGCCACCACCAACGTCAAAACAGGAGATCTGCGCGCCCAGCTTGCACAGCTCGACATAGAAACGAGCCGACTCACGTACACCATTGGTGATGTCTCTGATATTGGACATCTGAGAGCCCAGATGGAAATGAATGAGCTGTAAGCAGTCGAGCTGATCTTGGGCTTTGAGCTCATTTATCAGCTGTAACACTTGGGTAGCAGAAAGGCCAAACTTAGATTTCTCACCACCTGAGGCTTGCCATTTACCTGAGCCTTGGGAGGCTAATCGAGCACGCACGCCAAGACGTGGTTTAACACCTAATTTGGCAGCTTCCTCAATGGCTAAGCGCAGCTCAGAAAGCTTTTCGATAACGATGTAGACCTTATGGCCGATCTTTTCGCCATTGAGCGCCATGCGAATGTATTCGCGATCCTTGTAACCATTGCACACAATGACGCTCTTGGTGCGACCAGCATGGGCTAAGACCACCATAAGCTCAGCTTTAGAGCCAGCTTCTAAGCCCAATGGTTCACCACTTTGGGTTAGAGTTTCGATCACACGGCGATGCTGATTAACCTTGATCGGGAATACAAGGAAGTAGTCGCCAGAGTAACCATAGCTTTCGCGAGCAGCGGCAAAGGCACGATTGATCGAGCGCACGCGGTGCGGCAGGATCTGAGGAAAGCAAAAGAGAGCAGGGAGGCGTTGACCGTTTTTCTCACGGGCAGCTACCAGCTCCGCTAAATCGACGCGAGCCTCTGGCACGTCAGGATCAGGGCAGACTTCGACGTGCCCTTTATCATTCACACTAAAGTAGTGGTTGCCCCACCAGTCTATATTAAAACCGCTCATGCCCATCTCCATTCGAGTCCCACGTCCTGCCAGAGCCCAGAGCCATGTGGCCTTAGCCCTAGCCTATAGTCCAATAGCTCATGCTCTCAGCAGCATGTCAGCCTTACACTGTAGGTGCGTTGAAGTGTATAGGTAAACCTAAGCTTGGCATTGCCAGCGCAAAGCAACTCTTGCCGTGCGGATACGCTTGCTCAGAAGCAACGCTATAAACGCAAGATGTTGTCCTGCGCCCATGGTCTTGAGGCCATGGTCGCAACCATATGCAGGCAAATGACACGTAAGCAAAGAAGTGAAAACAAAAACCCAAACCAAACAGCCATCCCGATCAATTGGATCGGCCGCCAAGCCGGTGAAGCAATCAAGGCTATGGAAAGCCAAACGCTGGTTGTTAGTGCGCTAAGGCGATATTAGGCGGCGCAAGGAGGCTGATCGAAAACACATTAAGCCCAAAGCTGGGCACTCATAAGGGCATCATTGTGCCAAAGATACCCACAGTTCTCAAGAACAATAGCCAGTGAAGGCTAAGCTGTGTCAGATGGGCAAAGGGTAGGCAAGGGGAGGTAGAGGGCAAAGCAAGATGCTGTGATGAGTACAGGCGAGGACAGCGTCCACCCCAATAGATGCAGTTAGACGCTGCTGCTGTAACAGCGCCCGCCCCATCGGCAGAATGCCAGCTAAGACAGGCGCGGTGATATTGGATTTTGCTGAGTCAGCCGGTCTTAAGGTCTAGCCAAGGTGACTCTAAGGAGCCTTACAGGCGCTCATCTTGTCGACCTCAGCAAAGAGTTCTTCGATACGAGCCACGATGCGGCGCTGCTCTTCGAGTGGTGGCAGAGGCACAAAGGCTTGTTGTCCTGCTTTGGTTTCTAGTCGTGGTTTTTGACCACGTGAGTGATTTGTCGCAAAAGTTACAAAATAAGGAGATTGTAGGAAACTTTTGAGGAAATATGAGTATAACGGCAGAGCAGCCTGATGGACATCTAGAACAAAGATTTCAGTTGAGCAAAAACCATCGCTATCAGCAATAATGACCTTATTTAAGTAAGGTCTCATCTTACCATATAAAACATTGCCTGCTTTAAAGATGTTTTTATTGCTACCAACCTTGTTTTTAATGAACTGCTTGGATATTAAGCTACCATTGCTTTGAATGTCTTCTAGGCCTAAGACCCAAGAACCGATAGGAATTTGTTCAGGTGATACTTGAGCTGAGACTCCGAATGGTAGAAGTTCCCCTAATTTCACCCACTTCCACTTCTCTGGCAGCGCAAAAGGCACCTCATCAGGGGAGGGCGCTGGTCCGAGCTGCTCTACGGCTGGCTCTGTGTCCTGCTGTGGTACCAGCTTGCCTTGCATGGCAGCTTGCAGAATAGAGGCCTTAAGCTTGCGTGGGAAGTCAGCCTCAAGCTCCGACAGCTTGTCGTGAGCCTCACCGAACTGATCGACTAAAGGCTTGAGCTCATCGAGCTTGGCCACGATGCGGCGCTGCTCTTCAAGTGGCGGAAGAGGTATATACAAGCTTTTGAGTTTGGAAAGGTAGATGCCTTTTTGAGCTGTACCTGCTGCCTGCCAGTGGAACCATTGTTGTATATGTGGGGAGAGCAATACAATCTTTAAATAATCACTGTATAAATTAGCCAGTGGCCTAATGATAGCGACACTACGCTGCAACATAAATTTGCGCTCTGTTTTTACAACAGCTGCTTTTCCTATAGAGCCAACAATTGTAAGTAGAACATCGTTGGGTGTAATCATGATTTTTTTCGACTCTTTACAGAAGTCGTAATCTGTTGCCCATCTTGTCGCATTGTTCAGATCCAATTCACCGTTTTCGTCTATGTCTTTAGCACTTAAAACAGGTATACCACTACCAGTATTTGGTGGTGGATTATGGGTGCCGTCAGTAATTTTAGTAGTTACTTGTTCAAGTCTTACCCACTGCCACTTTTCTGGTAGCTCAAAAGATACCTCATCAGGAACGTATTCTGAGCTGATCTGCTCTACTGCTGGTTCGCTGTCTAGCTGTGGTACCAGCTTGCCAGAGATAGCTTGCTGAAGGATGGAGTTCCAAAGCTGTTTCTTGTTCATGTTGGTGTTGTGTCCTGTAATCTGGTGTAGGCCCAGCATTGTTATGTTGATGGTGTAAGCGGGCCTATTGTTTGGGACTGTGAGTTTAGCCGATTGAGCTCATGATCTGCTCGAGCGTGTGGTCGATCTGCTCTGCGTATTGGGCGCGCTCGGCCTGATAGTCGGCAATCAGCTCAGCTGGTGACAGTAGGTCTTCTTGCTGCTCCTTTGTGTAACCACAGAGTGCAAGGTTGTAGTTGCGCTTTTCGATTTCAGCGCGAGTATAGCACTTGGCCTTATATTGACCGTTTCCTTCCGCTATTTCTTCACGATGATCCCACCACTGATCTAAGTCTTTTAGGTGCTCTCTCTTAATATGTTTGGTCTTAGAGAAGCTCTTGTACCCTTGAGGCATGTCCACGCGATAGAACCACGTTTCAGTGGTTTGTGGCTTGCTGCGATCAAAGAACAGAATGTTGGTGGCAATGGAAGTGTAAGGCGCAAAGACCGAGGTTGGCAGTCTCACGACAGTGTGCAGGTTGGCGTTATCCATGATCTTCTTTTTGATCATGGTCTTATTGCCTCCACCAAAGAGGAAGCCATCTGGAAGCACTACAGCTGCACGACCGCCTTGCTTACTTAAGCGCTTTTCGATCAGCAACATAAAGAGATCTGCTGTCTCATTGCTACGCTCGCCTTGTAGGAACTTTTCTTGGACGTCAGCTTTTTCCTTGCCGCCGAATGGAGGATTCATCAAGATCACGTCAAAGCAGTCCTTGTTAGTGTAATCCAAGTAGTTCTTAATAGTCAGTGAGTTGCTATAGAGAATGTCTGGATTATCGATACCATTGAGTAGCAAGTTGCTTAGGCACAGTAAGTAAGGTAAAGACTTCTTTTCGATACCGTGGAAAGAGTGGCTAAAGAGTTCACTATCGCTAGCTGTTTGGATCTGAGAAAAGAGCACGCGTCGAGCGGAGTTTAAGAAGCCACCGGTGCCGCAGGCTAAGTCAGCTACTTGATCACCAAGTTTGAGCTGCACATGTTCGGCCATAAAGTCTGTGAGGGCACGAGGAGTATAGAACTCACCGGCGTTACGTGCATTCTGTAGTTCTTGTAGAAAGGTCTCATAGATCTCACCAAAGGCATGTGATTCCTGAGGATCGGTAAAATCGATCTTATCGACTTTAGCCAGAACTTCACGCAGTGCCACGCTGTCCTTCATGTAGTTATGCACATCGGTAAAGGCAGTCTTGATGAGTGCTTGGCCTTTAGGTGTGCCTGTAGGGATGGTTAAGTTCTTGAGGCTTGGCAGCAAGGTGTTATTCACAAAGTCCAGCAGCTCATCGCCAATGGCAACATTGTCATTCTCGAAGTCTGCCCAATCACGCCATCTGAGGTGTAGTGGTTCCAGCAGAGATTGGAAGTCATCGTTTTCGAGCTCCCAGTTCATTTCCGCTGCATCATAGATCTTAAGAAAGATTATCCAGCTGAGTTGTTCTATGCGCTGGGCATCACCATTGGTACCGGCATCAATGCGCATGATGTCGCTAATACGTTTCACGAAGTTCGAGAATTGCATAATTGTCCTTAGATGTCGTGGCCATGAGCGTGAGTTTGCGATTGTTGTCACTCACTGTCATAAGACCAAGGAGTAGGGGGAAGCTTCAGGGGACTGCCATTAATTAACTCACCAAGATGGAGCAGAAGGCTAAAGGCTGCTAAAAGATGACGTAAAGTCATCTTATGACAATACATAAAAATAAGCCTTTAGCCACTGAGGGCAATTATACAGAATC
>DXEV01000207.1 GCA_019114785.1 Candidatus Anaerobiospirillum pullistercoris
CTGCTTTTGCGCTAGCCTTTTGGGGCTCAAACTCAAGTGAGCCTTGGGGAATGCCCGTTTGCTTTTAGGCATTAGAGGTTGCTTTAAGCGCCCAAGACTTCGTATCTTTTTCTGCTGTCAAACAGACGACAGCTATCTTGTTAGGCCTGCCTGTGACCATAATGGCTGATTGTTGTCAGCATTGGTGCAGTGGAGCATGGGGGGAGAGGTGCTGCTTTTGACGTTCTGTTGGTGGCGCGTTAGCATTGAGCTTGAGCTGGGGCTCGTTTCTTTGTGTTAGGGCGAAAGCCCTTTTCTTGGCCAAGATGCTTTGAGGCTTGGCTAAATTGCTAGGCCGAGGAGTGGTGATTTAGATGGCAAGAGAGATCATTTTGGGGATCGACCCAGGTTCCCGTAAAACGGGTTATGGGGTGGTGCTCATGGAAGGCAGAGATCCTCAATATCTGGGCTCGGGCTGCATTATGATGAACACCGAAGAGTCCTTAGCTGAGCGCTTGCTTTTGATCTTTGAGTCGGTGACTTCGCTAGTGGAGCAATTTCATCCCACAATGATGGCGATAGAAGAGGTCTTTGTTTCCAAAAACGTGCAGTCTACGATTAAACTGGCTGAAGCTCGTAGTGCCGCAATGGTTGCAGGTGCCAAGCAAGGCCTTAAGGTCTATGAATATACCCCGATGCAGATCAAGCAAGCTGTAGTAGGCTATGGTGCAGCGGCCAAAGAGCAGGTGCAGTTTATGGTGACAAAGATCCTGCATCTCAATGGCAGACCTCAGGCCGATGCGGCTGATGCTCTGGCTTGTGCAATTTGCCATGCTTACACCTACAAGGTCAGTTCTGCTTTAGCTCTCAATGGTCTTTCACAATTAGGATCCAGCGTGCGTGGCCGTTATCGCTCGTGGAATTAATTTGTGGTCTCAAGTCCAATGAGGACTGCAGGTCTGTTGCGACTGGACGGAGCCCCTCCCATCATAACTTTTGGCTCAGCAGCTATGATGAGTTGGTTCCCACGTGGCCCTAAATCTTAGTTCAGGTGGTGCTTTTCACTATGCCAAATAATTCTAATGCCAAACAAGCAAAGGTCTTTGTTTTGAACATGCGCGGTGAGCCGCTGATGCCATGCTCGTCAAGCAAAGCACGTAAGTTGTTGCAAGCAGATAAGGCTGTCGTGAAGAAAAAGGATCCTTTCACCATCCAACTCAAAATTGCCACTGGTGAAAACCGTCAGCCCATCACTTTGGAAGTTGATCCAAGTGCGAGCTCCGTTGGTTTTAGAGCCGCCACGGAAAAGGACGTGCTTTATGCAGCTGAAGTGAAGTTGCAGCCAAACGCCTCTAAGCCGACTGCTCCGCGCGGTGAGCAGCACCGTGCCAGACAGGGCCGCAATAAAAGATACGGAGCCGATCGCTCCAATAACCGCGCAAGAGGCAAGCGCAAAGGTGGGATGGAGCCTTCGGTGGAGCAAAAGGTCTCTCGCACAATGTCTCGCATTGAGGCCGTAAAGAAAATACTTCCGGTCTCATCTATCGTCGTGGATGGTGCTTCCGCTGATACCCAGCACTCGCAAAATTCGGGTGTTTCGGACAAAGAGAAGCAATAGGGCGCTATGCTTGGCCATCACAACGCTCGTGAGCACATGACTCTTGCCAGCACTGCCATGATAAATCTGCAAAGTAGTTGGCAGTCGGCAGCGCTTCAACAACGTGGTGCCACTTTGTTTCACTTGCCTCCAAGCCTTGCACGATGATAATTTAATCCGGCCAGCAAACGTGGTCGCTTGTCCAAGGATGCTGCATCGCGCGTCAGACCTTGTCCTAGCGCAAGCAAGTGCGTCGACTTGATGGGACGTGCTCTTCTGCAAGCGTTAGCTATTAAGTAAGCTGCGTTTGTTGCAAAAACGCAAAAGTTATTTAACCGAATTGATAATATGAGGCGGCGCTACCTCTCCTGAGTTACCTCGGGTGTGTACGCGCCGATTTTTAGATGATTGGCAGTATTCGCGGTAAAGTCTTGGAATTTGATGGTCTCAATGTTTTGATTGAGACTAGTAATGGTATTGGCTATGACGTTGAAGTGCCAGCCAATCTCTTGGCAGAGCTCAAAGTCGGTGAAGAAGGCTTTTTGTATATCCATCATGTAGTGCGCGAGGATGCCGAGCTGCTTTATGGCTTTACTTCTAAAGAGGCTCGTTTGCTCTTTAGAGAGGTGATTAAGATCAACGGTGTGGGCCCACGTGTGGCTATGGCCTTACTGTCTACTTTTGATCTGCATACCTTCATTGAAGTGATCAATCAAGGTCGCATTGCGTCCTTAACCGCCGCGCCAGGTGTGGGTAAAAAGACAGCAGAGCGCATTGTGGTGGAAATGAAGGATCGCCTTGATAAGTTGCGCTTTAATGCTAAGTTGGCAGCTTCTGCTGCGGCTGTAGGTAGTAAAAACTCCACTTCGGCTGCTAATATTAAGGCCACAGCCGATGCCTCGCTGCTGGATAATTTAGGCGCAGCAGAGTCAAATGACACCTTTAACTGTGAGGATGCCATTGCGGCTTTAATTAGCCTTGGTTATAAGGAAAATGTGGCCATGTCGACGGTGAAATCTGTCTTTACCTCTGGTATGACCACCGAGCAGATCATTGTGCAGTCTTTAAATGCCCTGTCTAAGAAATAGCAGTTGATCTCATTGCGCACTTCGTGCGCGCCCCTCGTGCGCGCAGCGTTGCGCTGGCTGCCAGCTTGGGCTAATAGATGTCAGGTCAGCAGCCTGAGACAATGGCTGCATGTAGTTTTTTGTGTTTTGGTTTTGGTGATGTAAAGATGGCTGTTAGTAAAGGTATAGTCGCTGATACGCTGGAGGTCAATCGTGAGATCTCTCCAGAAAAAACTATTGAAGAAATAGCAGCTGAGATCACCGAAAGCTCTGAAGATCGTGCGCTGCGCCCTAAAACCCTTAAAGACTACATTGGCCAAGAAGACGCTAAATCTCAGCTCGAGATTGCGCTCATGGCGGCCAAAAAACGTAATGAAGCGCTAGATCACGTGCTGATTTTCGGCCCTCCAGGCTTAGGCAAGACTACACTGTCTAACATCATTGCCAACGAGCTAGGTGTGTCGCTTTCTACCACCTCTGGCCCTGCCTTAGAGAAAAAGGGAGATGCGGCCGCTTTGCTGACCAATTTAGGTCGTCGTGATGTGCTCTTTATCGATGAGATCCACAGACTCTCACCAGTGATCGAAGAGTTTATGTATCCGGCCATGGAAGATTATCAGGTGGATATCCTGACCGGTGAAGGCCCGTCGGCACGCTCCATTAAGATCAGCTTGCAGCCTTTTACTCTGATCGGAGCTACTACTCGTGCTGGTACTTTGACCTCACCATTGCGTGCCCGTTTTGGTATTATCCTGCAATTGCAGTTCTATACCCCACAAGAGCTGCTGCTCATCATCACTGCTTCGGCCAAAAAGCTCGGCATTGAAATGGATCAAGACGGAGCTTTAGAGATCGCTACACGCTCGCGTGGCACACCACGTATTGCCAATCGCCTGTTAAAGCGTGTGCGTGACTTTGCTGAGGTTAAGGGCAATGGCAAGATCACCAAAGAGATCGCCCAAAAGGCCTTAGATATCTTAAAAATCGACCAAGACGGCTTCGATGATTTTGATCGCTCTTATTTGCGCACCATGATTTATGACTTCAATGGTGGTCCAGTCGGTATCGAGAGTCTTGCCGCCTCTTTAGGCTACGAGCGTGACACCTTAGAAAATGTGGTAGAGCCTTACCTCATTCAGCAGGGCTTTGTGCAGCGCTCCCGTATGGGACGTGTCGCCACCGCTAAGGCCTATAATAAGTTTGGCCAGATGCCAACGCCTTAAGCTGCCTTAAGCTGCCTTAAGTTGCCTTAAGCCGCCATTCATAAGCCTTAAGATAGCTGTCTCTTTGTCTGGACAAGTCCTTTTTCTGCAAGAGGCAGGGACAGGGGCTTAGGCCAGTGATGGTGATTTCGTGTTAGCTGCGGAGTGGGGGCCACTAAAAAAACAGAGCCGACACTGACTCCTAGCTTTTAGGAGAAGCTGTTTGGGCATGAGATAGTGGCCGCTTCGGTCGTTCTTGTCCTTCTAAGTGAGCCTCATTGAGGGAACAACAAGCATGCAAGCAGAGCAAATTCAGAATGCAAGCACAGATGCAGTAGCTGAAACTCAGCCTTCTGTATTTTCTAGCCAATTTCGCGTGTACTACGAGGACACCGATGCCGGTGGGATCGTTTATCACACCAATTATCTGAAGTTTTGTGAGCGTACCCGCACTGATTTTGTGCGCGAGGTGCTGGGCTATTCGCAGCAAAAGCATCTGCAAGAGGACAAGCAGGGTTTTGTGCTGGCAAAGCTGAGAGCCAATTTCATGTCTTCAGCTAAGTTAGAGGATCTCTTGACGGTCACATGCGTTCCTTTCCATCTGACACGGGCACGTTTGGAGATGTATCAGGAGATCAAAAACGAGCAAGGTAAGCTGTTATTTGCCATGTGCTCCACTCTAGCCTTTGTAGATGGCAAAACAGGCCGACCTTTGTCTATTCCTGAGGAATTTAAACAGAAGCTAGTCCCTCACGTTTGGACGCAAGATCCACAGATGTTCTGCTAGCCATAAGGTCTACACAAAGAGCCGCAAAGCGCAAAGGATGTGGACTCTGCCTTTTAGCTACATTTTTCTCCGTGTCATGCTAGCCATAGCTGACTCTGGGAGCGGTAGCGGATTGCTGTTTTGCGAGCGATTTGCACCATTTTTGGCGGGCAAGCCCCTTCCTAATCAGAGGCTAATTTAGCTGTCCTATTCTCAGGTGAGCGTCAGTTTCGCTATTGTTGCGGCAAAAGCCCAAAAGCACGGTAAAATGAGCCGTGATTTGGAATGGCAGTCTCTGCCTTCGGTTTTTGCTTTTCTAGCTGCCCGTGCCGTATTTGCCGCAAACAGACCACGAAACAGTAAAGTTTGAGCCAGTATTTTGCTCGGTGATCTGTGCCTAGTGAGGTGTGGTGAGTGCTGTATCAGTGCATTGCAGCTAGCCTCGACACTGCATGCAGAGCATGCGCTTATGCTTGATGGGGGCGGGTTGGCGCGCCCAAGTTTTTTCTGGAGTTTTGGTGTTCTATGCAAACACAAGAAGCGCTCTCTTTTACTGAGCTAGTGCTCAATGCTAGCTTCTTGGTGCAATGCGTGATGCTGTTTTTGCTGGCTTTGTCCATTGTCTCGTGGACAATCATTATTTCGCGCAACAATCAGTACCGTATTGGCCGTGCTAAAGCTGATGAATTTGAAGATCGCTTCTGGTCTGGCATTGATCTCAACAATCTTTACCAAGATTGCATGAAAAAGCCTAATGACCTTGTGGGATTAGAGGTGATCTATAGTGCAGGCTTCAAGGAATTTGTGCGTCTAGTAAATTCCGGCCCTGCAGATCAAGACGTGGTCATGGATGGCACGTACCGCCAGATGAAAGTAGCCTGCTCGCGCGAAGTGGAGCTCTTGGAAAATCACTTACCAACGTTGGCTACCATTGGTTCTATTAGCCCATATATCGGTCTGTTTGGTACGGTATGGGGCATTATGCACGCTTTCGTCTCGCTGGCAGCGGTCAAAAATGCCACTTTGGCTATGGTGGCTCCACCAATTGCTGAAGCTCTGATTGCTACGGCCATGGGTCTGTTTGCTGCTATTCCTGCGGTGATGTTTTATAACCGTTTTGTTACCAAGGTAGAGGCTTTAGAGAACCGTTACTACAATTTCATGGACGAGTTCTCGACCATCTTAAACCGTCGCTTAGTTACGATCCGCTCCCAATTAAACCGCAACAATATGGCCACAGGCACCAACGGTATGGCTGGAGCCAATGTGGCCGGTAATATGGCCGGTGTGGGAATGAACCCTAATGTCTATGGACAGCAGGGGGTGTATCAGGGCTCAGGTCAAAACCCTAATGCTATGCAGCAAGGTGGTTACGGCCCAAGTCTTGGTATGAATATGGATGCAGGACAGTCCCAGACTGCAACTAGCAGTTTTAATAAGAAAAAAGAAAGCGAATTTGATGCTACCACCTATGAGCGTGAACGTGAGCGTGAAAGAGAGCGTGAACGCGAAAGAGAGCGCGAATTGCGTGAGCAAGAGCGTTTAGCCCAGCGTGAGCGTGAACGGGAATTGCGTGAGCAACGTGAGCGTGATGCAGCTTTGCGCGCTCAAGCCATGCAGGCCCAGCAAGCCGCTGCTCAGCAGGCAGCAGCCCAGCAAGCAGCAGCTCAAGCTGCAGCCGCAGCCTCTGCTAATGCCAGTGCGCAGGCCTCAGCTTCTTTAGGACAACAGGTAGGGGCGGGCGCTGTTACTGATGCGACCAAAGGTCTGCATGCTCCAAGCTCTGCACGTCCTCTCAATGTAGGCAATAATCGCAATTTAGGCCGTGGTGCTATGCCAAATCAGGCTGGCCGTCGTGGTTCTAATGTTGCTGGTGGTGCTTCAGGTGCAATGGCTTCAGCTTCAGCTGAGGTTATGCCTAATGCTGCCTCTACTTTAGGTGGTGTCAGTGCCAGCAATAATCAGCCAATGCCTGCTTTAAATGACCCAGAGCTTGCCAATAACTATCGCGGTGTTGTGCCACCTCGTACCAACGCCAATATGAACAATGCGAAGTTGCCAGGTGGAGCTGCTAATGCCGTTAAGCCTAACAATATGGGCTATGCCGGACAAAATCCATTAGCTAATCCTGCTCCAAAGCCTGATAACTCAATCTATCGTGCTGGTGTTGAGTATGATCGCCGTCAGCGCAGTGCTAACTACAACAATGATGAGCCGCATTACATTACCCCTGGTGCGCAACATCAACGTCGCAATCAGCCTCAAGGCCGCTAGCCTTCAAGGCATTTAGCTCTTAAGGCGAGGAGATATAGTTATGGTAGAGCGCGGACGTCGTCGTAAGTCACGCACAGTCGCAGAGATCAATGTGGTGCCATACATTGATGTGATGTTGGTGCTGCTCGTGATCTTCATTGCTACCGCCCCAGTGGTGATGCAAGGTGTGACTGTGGATCTGCCTCAAGCTGAGGCCGAGGCCATGAATGAGGATCAGCGCACCCCGATCATCGCTACAGTTGATCGGGCTGGGCAGTATTTTGTGAGTGTGGATACCCAAAACGTAAAGATCCCTGATCTCAACACTGTTTCCGAGGTAGTGGCTGAGGAACTGCGCAAAGATCCAACTCGTCCTGTGGTAGTTCAAGGTGACGCCCAAGTGGCATACGACAGCGTGATCCAGTTAATGAATGCCTTAAAGCAAGGTGGTGTGGAGAGCGTAGGTCTGGTGACTGAACCAATCGACATTAGCCAGAATGGAACTGCTACAGCGGCTGCTAATGCAAAGTAGTCAGAGGTAAGGCACGTAGGCTTGTTAGTGGACAGTTAATAGTTAGGGTATAGCTCTAGGCAGAGCCTAAGGCGTTTTGAGAGATTTGAGCTTTGAAGATAGGAATTGGCACTGCATTTGTGTTAGCGCTGGTCTTTCACGGCGCTCTCCTTGCCACATTAGCGATCAACGTGTCTTTGGATAAGCCTAAGCGTCCTGAAGAGCGCCCAGGCCAGATCATGCACGCCACTAGTGTTCCTATTCCTCCAGCTCAAGGTAGTCCACAAGGTCAATTGCCTAAGCCTAGTGTCTCTGAGCCTCAACAAAGTGCAACTGAGCCAGAGAAGCCAAAGGTGGATGACACGGCTAAACAAAAGGCTGAGGAGTTGGCACAGCAAGTGGCTGCCCAAAAGAAAGCCGAGGCTGAGCGACAAAAGGCTATTGCGCTGAAGAAAGCCGAAGAGGCCAAAAAGAAAGCCGAGGAAGAGGCAAAGAAGAAGGCAGAGGCTGAGGCCAAAGCTAAAGCCGAAGCTGAAGCCAAAGCCAAAGCTAAAGCCGAAGCTGAAGCCAAAGCCAAGGCTGAAGCTGAAGCTAAAGCCAAGGCAGAGGCCGAAGCTAAGAAGAAGGCCGAGGAAGAGGCTAAGCGTAAAGCTGAGGCTGAAGCCAAGGCTAAAGCAGAAGCCGAGGCTAAGAAGAAGGCTGAAGAGGAAGCCAAGAAAAAGGCCGAAGAGGAAGCTCGTAAGCTGATTGAGGAAGAGATCCGTAAGGCTGCCGAAGAAGAGGCCAAGCGTCAACAAGCCGCCGAGCAGCAAGCACAGATGTCAGAGCAGGCTAATAACCTCGAAGATGAGCTCTTAGGACAGATCAATGGATCTCCTGTGGGTGAAGGCCTTGGTGCAGGTACGGGCTCCAATGACAGCCTCACTTATGGTGCTAAGGTACAGCAGCTGATTGAGCAGAACTGGCGTATTGATCCTTCCATGAATGGCAAGCGCGTGGTAGTGACTGTGACAGTTGATGAAGCGGGCATGATCTCTAATGAGAAGTGCGAAGGCGATAAATCAGTGTGCGCTAGCGCTATTGCTACCTTACACCTCATTGGCATGTTACCTATGCCGCCAAAAGGCTGTAAGGACTGCAATACTATTGTGATCACC
>DXEV01000016.1 GCA_019114785.1 Candidatus Anaerobiospirillum pullistercoris
ACCCAGAAAACACAAGTGGGCATTGACATTTGATCTATGACTGCTGGCGTTCTATGAGCATTCATCCCACCGCCTAAGAGGCGGAGGACTTCTGCTCCACAGAATGTTAAAGAACTTACCTTCAAGTCTAACGGTATTGATGCCTGCATGCAGCAGGATCTCTGTGCCTAAAGGGCCCTTAATGCCTACAGTGTAAAGGGCTTGCAGACAACAAAGCCCATAGAGATTGGATCCCTATGGGCTTTGGCATGGTTTTAGGCTATCGTGCCTAGTAGCTGGCTATTATTCAGCTACTGGGTGCTTTGTCTCATGGTCAGCGTAAGTTTCACGCTTTAAGTTTCTCATGTGCAGGAAGGACATGATAACAACCATGATGATGAAGCCTGTGGCTAAGCTTAAGTAGACATTGGCAGTAAAGCCAGCCACTAAGTACCCAATGAACGATGAGAATGCAGCGATCAGGGCAAAAGGCAGCTGAGTCGAGACGTGCTCGATGTGTACGCAATTGGCTCCGGCCGAAGACAGAATGGTTGTATCCGAGATTGGGGAACAGTGATCGCCAAATACCGATCCGGCTAAGGTGGCGGATAAGGTAATGATGATTAAGGTGCCATTTGGATCAATGGCTTGAGCCACAACCACTACGATTGGGATCAAGATACCAAAAGTACCCCAAGCAGTACCGGTGGAGAACGATAAGAAGCCAGCAATCATGAAGATGATGGCAGGTAAGAGGTTGCCTAAGACACCCATATCGTTTTGCACGATATTGGAGATAAAGACCTGAGTTTCCAGCAGATCGCGGCACACACCAGAAATTGCCCATGCCATGACTAAGATCATGTTGGCAGGGATCATGGCTTGGACGCCCTTTAAGACGCCATTCATGAACTCCTTTAAGGTGAGCAGGCGACGGCCCACAAACATCACAAAGGCCACGAGCAGAGCAGCAAAGGAAGCGATCACTAAGGCAGGGCCAGCACTGGTGTTACCAAAAGCAGTGCTGATGCTGTGATAGGCAGGATCATCACCCCAATAACCACCGACATAGAGCAGAGACAGGGTAGCAAAGACGATCAGGGACAGGATTGGCACCACCATGTCTAAGACGCCGCCTTTGTCAGTGACCACATCAATGCTGTCAGACTCACCGGTGCTGCTGCCTTGACCGGCGTAGCCGTTCTTAATGGTATCGATCTCGGCTTTGCGCATGAGGCCAAAGTCGAAATTGCCCACGGCCACTAAGAGCACCATTGAGATGGACAGCAAGGCATAGAAGTTCCAAGGAATAGAGGCGATAAAAGCTTCCATTTCAGAGCCTTGGATGCCGGAGGTCTTTAAGCTAGAACCAACAGCAGCGGCCCAAGAAGAAATAGGAGCAATGATACACACTGGAGCAGCAGTGGAATCGATGATGTAGGCCAGCTTAGCGCGGGAAATACGGTACTTGTCGGTAATAGGACGCATGACCGTGCCCACAGTTAAGCAGTTGAAGTAGTCATCAATAAAGATAAAAGCACCTAACACCGAGGTCGATAACAAGGCGCTACGACGACCCTTGATCTTCTTACTGGCCCAATCGCCGTAGGCACGAGAACCACCGGCCATAGCGATCACATAGACTAAAGAGCCTAAGAGCGAGCAGAAGATGATGATGTTCATGTCGACTTTGGTCACCATCATATTGAAGGCATTTTGTACAGTGCCAATGATGATGTCGTCGTGACCAATGCCAATGGTGTAGATCAAGGTACCGCTTAAAATACCGAGCAACAGGGAGGAGAAGACCTCCTTGGTGATCAGGGCTAAAGCCACAGCAATGATTGGTGGTACTAGCGAAAGTGCACCAGCGTAATAAGGTTCCATCAATTTACGGCAAGCCTCTACCTTAGTAATTAGCAAGGCAGAGGAGGAATTGCCGTCCTCCATGGTTATGATTTCGGTGAAAAGTTTGGTTCTTTAGGAAATGTGGATCCAGCAATAAAGCCTAAGGCCTTGCAGATCAAAATTTCCTAAAGAACCAAAATGTTTGGCATAAAGCTAAAGCTAGTAAGCTTACGCATGTCAAAATCTTACGAAGAGCTGCTCTAAAGAGAGCTAACTTTATGTTCTTTTTGCACTAAAAAGATGCGCAAAGAATATGGGCCCCGCAAAATTTGCACGATTATAGCACAAGGCTTTTAGCACACACCTGATGCCCAGTTTGGGTGCAAAAATAGAGCTACAGGTAAAAATATCTTTGCTGATAGTGTCTTGTGCACGATATTGGTGCATTTTGGCAAAAGAAAACCCACACTTTGAGCCAAAGCTATGTCAGCTCAAAGATGTGGGTAGGGTCTGATGCCTCAAAGAGGCCTTGCTCTTAAGGGCCCCATCTTATGAGGCCGAGAGGAAGTATTTAGACCAGTTCTGGCACATCGTCGTCAGATCGATTGGAGCCCAAAGTGCTCTGTGAGAGCTTGCTTGGGGTGTCAGGGTCATCAGGGATAGAGCTAGAGCTGGAGCTTGGGGTTCCCTCTGGTGTGGTCTGCTGAGCCTGAGGCTGATTTGAGGCGGTTTGAGGCTGAGCTTGGCGTGAGCCAATGACATTGCCTGTAGTGTTATTGCCGGTGGCATTGGTGCCAGTGGCACCAGAGGTGCTGGCAGCGTTAGAGCCAGTGGCGCTGGCAGCTTGGCTTTGCTCTTGGCCTTGGCCTTGGGCAGCAGCAGCTTCTTCTTGGCGCTGCTCGTTCAGCTCACGACGGGCCTCTGCTTCCTTTTGGCTGGCCTCAGCGTAGACACGACGATCCTGAGCCGAAGGCTGAGCAGGGGCTAAAGCGGCACGCTTAACCACCTGCATCTTGTCGATGGTGGCTTGAGGATCACTTTCTTCACCCACGTCGATATTCACCGAGCCGTCAGTGACATAGCGTTTGCCATCTGGGCCGTTTTCGTACTCATAGTGAGGAGCGCTGGTGTATTGACCACCTGCACTTTGGTGGGCTTGCTCATGCACGCGCACTTCCTCGTCACGTCTCTTCATATCCTGCAGTTCGGCCTGCTCTTCTTCGGTCAAAGGTTCACCGTTAGCAGCACGAGGGGTATTAGGATCTACTTCCTTTTCCTCTTCGGCCTCCTGGGTGGTACCTGTGCTGTCTGTACCTTCAGGGTTTTGTCCGGCGCTTTGGATCTGGGCAAATTGCTCAGCAGGGCTTAGAGGTTGTTCACGGCCTAAATTAATGTAGGCGTTATAAGCAATGTAGCGCTGGTGGGAGTATTGCTCATCAGTGCCTTGTTGGCTGCCACTGATTTGAGATGTGGCGAGATTGACGTAATTTTCTTCGCTTTGACCGGCAACACGGGTGGCTTTTTGCGCACCAGTGCTCACGATCTGCTGCATGTCGACTTTGCTTTCGGTGGTTGTACGTACACTTGGTGCAAAGTTTTGGACTGAGCTAATTCCTGCCATGTCGCGTTCCTCCTGAAAAAATAGGATGGGTTTGAGTTGCTCAGGCGACAAAGCTGGTCTATAGCCTAAGGCTTTTGGCCTGATGTTACCTACAAAAAATTGCAGGCATTCCTCTCCTGATCGTCACTAATTATCGGCAAAAAAGCGCTGTATTTTAGCCCCCAAAATAACAAAGCCCCGTCGGTGCTTCACCAACAGGGCTTTTTGGGGGACTGCACCTGTTAAGGAGCAGCTCTTGTCAGGCATAGCCGACTGGCTATGCACAGGCTATTTAGTGGTATCGACCACCTTAGCCTTGTCTGTTTCGGCCTTGGCCTGTTCAGCCGAGAGCTTAGTGGCAGCAATGGCACTGTGGTCATTAGCGGCCTTTTGCTTCTTAGCTTTGGCCTGCTCCAATGAGCTTAAGGTTGTGGCCTTTGGCGTTTTGCTTTGGCCGTGCTCATCGAGGCTAGACATACGCTTGCCTTTACCGAGGTTTGTACCAGTTTCTGGTAGGATCTCATCCTCGTATTGAGCTTGCTCTAAGGCGTGGTCGATGGCACTTTGCATCGCAGCTTTTTTGGCTTTAGCCTGTTGCAGCGAGCTCTGTGTCGTAGCCTCTACCTTGCCTAAGCCTTTGGCTTTTTCTAAGACCATAGCACCAGTAGCTTTAACGCTGGCAGGGCCATTGGCGTTAGTTGTGGCTGGAGCAGTAGCGCTCTTGGCCTCGGCTTCTTCATCGTCGCTTAGTGGTACCGAGAGTTTAGTATCAGCTTCCACTACCTTAGCCATACCGGCCTTAGCAATGGTGTCCGAGACCTCACGTTGCTTGGCAGTGACAGCTTTTGCTGAATCACCGAGCATAGCGCCACGGATCTTACTGATATTGTCGTTGACCACAGCTGAAGAAGTGGTCACGCTACCCGTTGCACTTAAGCCGGTGGCAGCCTCAGCGACTGCGTTGGTAGCGCTGGCTGCTGAGACAGCGACAGCAGCGGCGACAGGCTCTGTTGTGGTGTCAGTAGTGCTGGCGGCGCTAGCGGCACTGGCAGCGTTAGCGGCGTTAGCCGCACTAGCCGCAGCGCGGGTGGCAAGCAAAGCTTGGATCTGGGCTGTAGCTTGAGCCGCTGTGTCTTGGCCTTGTTGCAGCGCTTCCGCTTGTGCCTTAAAGATGGCCAAAGCCTCTGGGCTTAAGTTCTTACCATCAAAGGTGTCCTCATCACCATGAGGGGCGGAGTAGTGCATCTTTTGCTCGATCGCAGCAGCTTTAGCAGCCTTGGCGGCATCAGACTTGATGCGCTTTTGCTTCTTAACCATGGATAACCAAGCAAAGAAAGTGAAGATCGAAACAATAAAGATGATGATGGTAGCCAGAGCATTGATCTCAGGTGACAGACCACGACGCACTGAAGAGAAGATCAGCATTGGCAGCGTGGTGGAGTCTGGGCCTGCAATGAAGCTGGCGATCACCAGATCGTCCATCGACATGGTAAAGGCCAGTAAGAAAGCAGCCACTTCAGATGGCATTAAGGCTGGCAAGATCACAGCAAAGAAGACCTTGATTGGGCCAGCGCCTAAGTCCATAGCAGCCTCCTCAATGGAGATATCCAACTCACGGAAACGTGAGCGGATCACCACTGTGGTATAGGCCGAGCAGAAAGTGACGTGAGCAATCCAGATGGCAAAGACACCACGGTCGGCAAAGATCGGGATCTCAGAGCCTAAGGTGACAAAGACCAGCAATAAGGCCAGACCGGTGATCACATCAGGCAGTATCATTGGGGCGGTGATCAAGAGCACAAAGAGTGACTCTCCACGGAAGCGTCCTACTCTCACCAACACAAAAGCAGCGAGGGTGCCGATCACTACCGAAGCACACGCGGTCATCACGGCTACGAGCAAGGAAATGCCCACAGCATGAATAATGGCGTCGTTTTCAAAGAGGGCGTAGTACCACTTGAGCGAAGTCTCTGTCCACACCGTCACCATGCGCGATTCATTAAAGGAGTAAATGATCAGCGTCACGATTGGCAGGTAGAGGAAGAGCAAAGCGCAACAGATAATGGCGATGCGAATAATCTTGGCACGAGCCTCTCGTAATTGCGCAGCAGTCTTACTTACGGGCATTGAGCTTCTCCTGTTCCTTACGCTCAATCTTATAGAAGAGCACGATAGGAATGACCAAGATAATCAGCATGATGATGGCAACGGCACAAGCCAGTGGCCAATCGCGGTTGTTGAAGAACTCTTGCCAGAGGATACGACCAATTAAGATCGAACCCTTACCGCCTAAGAGCTCAGGGATCACGTACTCGCCGATGGCAGGAATAAAGACCAGCATCGAACCGGCGATGATGCCTGATTTGGTTTGCGGGATCAGGGTATTAAAGAAGGTCTTAATTGGACGGCAACCTAAGTCGGATGCAGCCTCAATCAGGCTATAGTCTACTTTCATCAAGGCCGAGAATAGTGGTAGCACCATGTATGGCAGATAACAGTAGACGATACCGATATACACGGCCGCATCTGTCTGCAAGATCTGCAATGGCGCATCAATGATTCCTAAGGCCATAAGCACGTCGTTAATGAGACCGTCACGCTTGAGGATGGTCATCCACGCGTAGATACGCACTACAAAGGACGTCCAGCTTGGCATGATCACCAGCATAAAGAGCACGTTACGCACGGCTGGTTTAGCGGTGGCTAAGGCCCAAGCGATCGGGTAGCCCAATAACAGGCAGAAGAAAGTAGAAAAAGCTGCTACTTGCAGAGACTTTAAGTAGGAGCGGATATAGGTGCCTTCAGGATCGGTAAAGATCCACGTGTAGTTTTCAAGGTGCAAGATGATCTGCATTGCACCTTCTTCAAAGGTCACCAATGGTGAGTAAGGAGGAATAGCGATCTCCGCAACCGACATACTGATCTTAAAGATGATCAGGAATGGCAGCAGGAAGAACAAGCTCATCCACAAATAAGGTACGACGATTAAAGCATAATCGCGCCATGTGTTTTTATGGCTAGTCATCGTAGACGTACTCTTAATGCGCTTTTGTTGGAAAGCGCGGCGCATAAAAGATAGATTCGAGATTCCGATTGACATGACTTCATCCAGTTAGTTGGGCATTTTGGGGTAAGGCACCAAGGGCTTACCCTAATATGCGACAAGACCAGTGAGTCTGGAGTCAGGCTCAATCTAGGTTATGGCCGTCCCTACATGAGATCTGAGGGGCGGGCGCATGCCCTGACCAAATCCTCATCCTAGTCTTGGCCTTGGAGCGCTGGTGCGCGGAAGCGCTGATGCGCGGAAGCGCAGGGCGCAAGGGCAAACTAGGCTTGGGTAAGGTCGAGGTCTTGGTTGCTTCCTTAAGTGGCAGGGCCACTGTAATTAGATAGTCAGAGCAATACAGGAATCTGGATCCCAGCTTAAATACACATGATCATCCCAAGTAGGCAGACCTTGCTTGAAACGATCGACATTTGGCAGCGTTGAGGTAACGATGCGGCCATTGGAGAGCTTTACGTAGTAAATAGAAATATCGCCTAAGTAAGCGATGTTTTCTACCACACCTTCACACCAGTTGGTGTTCTCCTCTGGACGCTCGTGCGAAATGTAGAGCTTCTCAGGACGCAGCGCGATGATGAGTGGCATACCGTCAGCAAGGTCGATATCGTGGCTTAACTCAATCAAGTGGTTGAAGTCACGGGCCTTGATCAGGGCTTGAGTAGCGCTAGAGGTGATCAGACTGCACTCAAAGATGTTGACCGAGCCGATGAACTCAGCGCAGAAACGGCAGTTAGGGTTCTCGTAGATCTCACGAGGGCCACCGATCTGAATAAACTCACCGCGATCCATGATGGCAATACGATCGGCCATAGTCATGGCTTCTTCTTGATCGTGAGTCACCATCAGGCAGGTAACACCCACAGAGTTGATGATGTCCACCAGCTCAAGGCGCATTTGTTCACGTAATTTCTTATCCAGAGCACCCATTGGCTCGTCAAGCAGCAGCAGGCGTGGTTCCTTGGCAAGGGAGCGGGCTAAAGCCACACGCTGACGCTGACCACCGGAGAGCTGGTAAGGCTTACGGTCGACGTAGTCTTCCATATGCACGAGGCGCAGCATGCGATCGACGCGCTCTTGGATCTCATTCTTAGGCAGCTTGCTTTGCTTTAAGCCGAAAGCGATGTTCTGGCCCACAGTCATGTAAGGGAAGAGGGCGTAGGACTGGAACATCATGTTCACAGGGCGCTTGTATGGAGGCACACCGATCAGCTCTTGGTTGCCCAGCATAATGCTGCCCGAGGTTGGGGTTTCAAAGCCAGCCAGCATGCGCAGTAAGGTCGACTTGCCGCAACCTGATGAGCCTAACAGGGCAAAGATCTCACCTTCATAAATAGTGAGATCGACTTCGTCCACGGCCACAAAGTTGTCGAAGCGCTTGGTCAGCTTTTTGATGGTCAAAATCGGCTTACGATTTTGCTCTGCTGGTGATGGCTTTTGTCCTGGTAATTCGCCAACACGGTGTGCAGGGGTAGCAGTTTTGGCATTCTTTTGCACGGCAGTGTTAGTCCCCAGAGGAGTGTTTAGCCCCTCTTTGGTGGTAGCAGTAGCTACCTGTAACTCAGGAGTATTTTTCACTCGAAAATAATCCAAAAGAGGATCACAGTTCTGATCCCGTTTTTATCCTATTCCTCAGATCCCAAAAAAAAGCGCAAAACATGGATTAGGAAATCAAAAGTGCCCTAAAAGTACCCTAAACGTTGTTTTCCTGTTTGCCAGAGCAAATAGCGTTAGTTTGACAGGACAACTGCTACAACCTTTAGGTGGAGGCACAGACCAAGAAAACGGGAGATCTAAGCTTGTGATCAAGCACTGAAGACAACTCGTTACAAAACGAGCACCCAAATTTGTCCGCTATCTTACAGAAAAATTACAGCAGTGGGGATTATTTTTTTCAGATTGGGGCAAAATGGCTTTTCTATGGGGCAAAGCCCTTGTTTTGTGAAGGGTTTTTGTTAAGTTTTGGTTAAGCTTGGTGCGCTTAGAATCTAGGTTTTGCAGATCCCAGCCGTTCTTGTCTGACGTGCGCGCCGGTGCTCGCTTGCGCACTTGCGCACTTGCGCTGGCTTGTGCCTGCGCCTGCGCGCTTGCGCGGGGCCACAGCCGCCTGTGGCCGTTAGGCGGCCGTTTGCGGCCGCTAGGCCGCTTAGGGCTCGCCTGAGCCTTAGAAGCTAATGGTGCGGGTGGTGTGGCGATAAGTGTAGGCCATGGTATAGATGGACTCACAGGCATTGGCGTCCAGCTTGACATAGGTTCCAATGGTTGGGCCATAGTCGAGCACCAGATTTTCGACCAAATTATGAATATTGACCTGCTGCAGCCCCATGTCAGCAAAGTTTTGCGGCATGTTACAGCGCATCAGAAATACTCTCAGGGATTCAATGCCTTTGTAAGCTGAGATCACCGGATCATTAAAATTAACCGGCACACCAAATACCCTCTGGGCAAATTGCGACATGCGCATCACATTGTGATGCAGGCAGTAGCTGAGCCATGCAGGTAAGATCACGGCTAAACCTAAAGCTGGAGCGGTGTCGTAATGCGACGAGATCTCGCCTTCTAGCAAGTGTGGCGCATTGTCGGTTTCACGGCCTAAAGAGCACATGCCATTTTGCGCTAAGGTACCTGCCAGCATGAGGTTAGCACGCGCATCATAGTCGTTTGGATCTTCGATAATGCGTGGCAGCATGTTGACGATAGTACGCAGCACACCTTCACATAGCTCGTCGGTCATTTGCACATTGGTGGTATTGGTAAAGTAGCTTTCTAAGACGAAAGCTAAGGTGTCCATGGCTCCTAAGACCGTATGGCGCGCAGGCATGTTGAGGCTGAGCTCAGGGTTAATAATGGCAAAGCGCGGTAAAAAGGTCGGGCTGTTTTTAGCAAATTTGCGCGGCACACCTTCAATGAAGTGGGTCATCATGCACACGCTAGAGCATTCGGCTCCGGTGTCAGTGGAGGTAACAATCACACCAACTGGCAGACTGTGCACTGGCTCACGCAGGCCACTAAAGAAGTCCCAGAAGTCGCCAGCATACAAGGCTCCAGCACCAATGGCCTTGGCACTATCGATCACGCCATTGCTACCCACCGCAAGGATAAAGTCAATTTGCTCTTGGCGACAGTAGATGATGCCATGATAGACCAGATCACGGGTAGGCTGATTGTCATTGCCTATGAGCTCGAATACCTCAAGGCCCGCCCGATCCAGCGAGCGCTTAATGCGATCTAAGAGATCCTGTTTGCGTAAGGCATCAGGGGCATAGTGCAGGAGTACACGGCGGCCCCCTTCAAATTTGACCAGAGAGCCCACTTCGTTTTCGCGGCCACGGCCAAACGTGATAAAAGTGCGTCTTTGGTAATCAAAGTTCTGCATCTTAGTCCCCTTGAGACTTAGTCTCGGCTCCCCATCGGGCTGCCATATGGTACTGGCTTGTAGCCACAGGCTACACCGTGAGCTGCGAATCAGCTCACGTTGGTCTGAGCCTATTTGCCGCGCACCACAATGGTGGTTGGCAGATTTTCATCGCTAGAGCTGGCGGCCGTATCGCTTGCAGCGTTGCGCTTACGGTGATCGACTATAGCGATAGGAGAAGTTGGCTCCGGTGTTGGATCTTCGTGATTGAGCAATGAGCTGGCTTGATCAGCGGTAATACGCTTGCTGATCATCACTGCACCGCCTTGGGCATAGACCACCTTATCCTTATTAGAGACATTAGGAGTGGTGGTAATAGCCTGTGGGGTGGCGTTTTTCGAGCGCACAATACGTACACCTGGATTGGAGGCAGCAACTGGCTCCATAGCATCATTGGCCGGATTGTGTGGTTGCACCGCTTGTACAGGCTGCACCTTAGTGTCCTTTTTCTCAATCCGTGTCTTGTTTGGATTGCTGACAGGTGGGTGCAGAGTAGGGGCATTGGCAATAGTTTGTGCCAGTGGTGGGGTGCGCGGTGCACGCCGTACTTGCTGACTATTGCCTGTACCGTTGTTACTGCTATTACCACTACCAATAGTGCGATTAGCCCCCAGAGTAGAGCCACTTATGGTGCCATTATTAGCGCCAGCATTGCCCTTAAAGCTGCGCTTGCTCTCAGTAGTGCCCATGCGGCTAGTAGCTAGCGTATTAGGATAAGTAGCGCCCGCCCCCGCACCAGATCCAGTACGAGTAGTGGTATTGCGATTTGTACGACCAAAAGCGTTATTAGCGCTAGTGCTAGTGCTCATACCGGCACTTGTGCCACGAGTGGCGTTAGCTGGGCTAATACTACCTAAACTCCGTGCAGAGCGATTGGTATTAGCACTAGCTCTATTGCTGTTAGTGCTGCTATTGCCGTTATTGGCCTTGCTTGGGGACTGTAGGCTGCGCTGCTGCATGCTCTTTGTCAGAGCTGCTGGGTCATAGGATACAGCCTCGCCTTGCTCCGTGAGATCAATATAGCTGCCTTTGCTGTTAGTACGTCCTGAGCTCTTAGCGACAGGTGCCATAAGATCAGGGGTGCTTGGATAGAGACCATTATCCGAGAGCCCGTAGGAGCTAGAGCGCTCACGCTTTAGACCCGACGGACTGCTAATCTTAGTTTTAGTATTGCTCTTGTTGGCAGATGCACTAAAGGCACCACTACTAGAGCTGTCCTCACCATACATAGCACGACGTAGAGCAGCACGGCGCTCACTTAAGCTCATCTTAGTGTCGCTGCCTAAGTTACGGCTTGCGGCTAGTTGGTTATCTGGCGCATTAACAGCTGAGGTGGAGCGCTTGTTGGCTCTAGTGTCAGTGCCTGTGTCTGTAACAGCATTAGCGCTGGCACTAGCACTAGTGCTAGGAGCTGCTTTGCTCTCACTGCTTTCGGTACTCAGTCTGCTGCCATTAATACCATTGCTACCATTGTTGTGGTGGTTCAGGCGAGAGCGAATATGAGCCGTATAGGCGTTGAGCGTGCTTTCCTCTTCCTTGCGCTGAGCTGTGCTCTTGGCTGCCTGAGAGCTCTGCTCTGCCTGCTTCTCTGTATCGCTAGAAGTAGCAGTTAAAGGTGAGCCCTGAGCTGTATCGGAGTCAGAGGTGGAGCTATTAGCTTGCTCCTCATCTTCGCTTGGCCCCAATAAGGTGTCCATGAGATCAGTAATGGCCGAATTGGCCTTAGCAGCAGCGGCTTCGGCTTGCTTGAGAGCGGCTTCTTCGGCGGCAGCTTTGGCGTCAATTTGATTCTGGTGAGCAGTCTTGGCAGCAAGGGCCTCTTCATCATCGTCATCAAATAGTAGCTGCGCAATGGCTTGGGCTGGATCGTAGCGCTTTAAGCCCAAATCATTGTTATTGCCGTCGTCTTCGCTTTCAGACTGCGCTGTAGCGCTGGCAGACAAGCTCTCTTTGTCATTGCTTTCTTGGGTTGCAAGCTGGAGTACAGCTTGTTCTTGAGCAATGGCATCAGCGCTAGAGCTCAGGTCTTTAGTAGCCAGATCTTGTAAATCGGAGAGCTCTTGTTGCTTTTGACTGTCAGCATCTTGAGACGTGCCTTGAGAGGCCTCTTGGGCCACGTCTTGAGCGGCTTCCTGTACTTTAGGCTCTTTTGGCGTAGCCTTGTCCTCAGCAGCTTCTACCTCTAGATCAGCTGGCTTCTGGGCAGTTGAGGCATCAGTCACAGCCACAGCTTCAGCTTCAGCATCAGACTCAGCATTGGCGTGAGCTGAACTCTGGGAAGATTCTAGGGCCTTGCTATCCTTGCTCTGCTCCTCAGCTGTAAGGTCTAAGGCAGTATTAGATGCCTTAGCCTCACTGTCTTTATCAGCATTAGCGGAGGCAGAATCTGATTCCGCCGCCTCGGTCTTTTCCTGTGCTTGCTCCTGTGCCTGTGGCTTGCTGCTCTTATGCTCTGCACCTACATCCACACTAATGCTATTGGCATACACACCGTCGGCTAGTGGTAAGCCATTGTCTGGGTATTGCTTTGGGGCATCGATTGAGGCTAGCTGCTGGGTAGCAAACTTTGCCTTTAAGGCAGGGGCCATGAGCTCTGCTACTTTTTCAGGAGAGAGATCGTCTATAGAGGCAATAGTGCTTATGTCTGTTGTATCTTCAGGGCCTTGCTGGCGCTCTGCAGCTGCTTCTTGGGCCTGTGTTGCATCCTTTGGCTTTGCCTCTGACTCTGCTTCAGTGGCCTCAGCTGTTGGCTCAGTGGAATCCGTAGTGGCTACTAAGAGCTCTTGCAGCTTGAGATCTGGACGCTGTGGTACCTGATCTTGAGGCAAGGTAATGGTAGTGTCTTCTGACTCCTGATGGAGAGCCTTAATCACAGCATCAGTAGCCGCATCACTAGAGGATGAGATCTCATCGTGCACAATGGCATCGAGCTCTTGTCTGAGAGCTTGGTCATGCTCATCGCTAGCGCTAGCACTGGCGTTAGCTGGGGCAGCAGTGCTATCACCACTTACAGTAGTGGTAGTTTCAGGTACAGCAGCGTTGTGATCGTCTGTTGCAGCTTGCTGGTGCTCTGCTTTGTTCACTGGCTCAGTGTGTAAAGACGCAGACATTGGGGCTGCGGTTGGCGCGGCCAGTGTTGGCTCCTGATCGTCGTATGGATCGGACACATCAATGCTGCGCTCATCAGAGCCTGACATAAAGATTGGCTCTTTTTTGTGGTGATGATGAGGCGTTGGGCTCTTGGTGTGCTCTTGGAGTTTATTTAAAGCAGACTTGAGATCGAGCTTGTTAAAGAACGATCCGATCTTATTCAGAGGCAGAGCGTGGGTGAGGTTTTGGACTAAGCTTTCCCCAGTGCTGTTGTTTTTTGCAGGGCTATGCTCTAGATCCTGCTCTTGAGTCTGAGCCTGATTAGAGCTTTCCTCAGTGGCACCAGCTTCACCGGCTTCCTCTGCATCAGCACTGTTAATGCTTGGAGCAGTACCTTGTTCCAAGTCAGCAGTATTGGTTGTAGCTTCAGTGTCGACACTGATGGCTACATCATGCTCTGCATTGGCTTGAGACTGCGAATCTTCGGTCTTTGCAGGCTCCTCAGGAGCAGCGCTATTCTCGCTTACAGCTGGCTTAGCAGCTGTATCTTGAGACTCTGGCTCTGACTCTGCCGAATCCTTGTCAGAGGATACAGAGCTAGCCTCATTTGCTGCAGAGGCAGAAGTTTCGGTCTCTGGCTCTGCTTCTTGCTCTGCTGAGGTATCGGCTTTGGTCTCGGCCTCAGCCTCAGCTTTAGCCTCTGCCATGGCAGAAACAGCAGGGGCTGTATCAGCAGTGACAGCTGGTGCTGCGGAAGTAGCCTCAGATGCAGCTTGCTCTGGAGCTGCTAAATCTGATTGTTGCTGGGCACTAAAGCTTGCGCTTGTATCAGTGTCAGTGGCAATAACAGTAGAGGCCTCTGATTTGTACTCATTTGAAGCTTGTTGCTCACTGTCAGTGTCGCTGTCCTTGCCTGACTTAAAGAATTTATTAAAAGCAGACAGGGCCTTATGAGTCAGGGATTCACTCTTATCACCATCGACTGTCATGACGGTGACTTGGGTTGGCTCTAAGATCGGCTCACCACGGCCATCACCTCCTAAGACCGGAGCAATGATCATACTGTCGCGCTCAACCTCAGGGGTTTGGAGATGTGGGTTATTTTGTAGGCGCTGGGCTTGACGTGCAGCGGCAGCTAGAGCACGAGCTTCGGCTTGCAGCTGGGCCTTATTGGCGGCTGCTAAAGCGGCGGCAGCAGGGCTATTGCCTTGCAGTGGTGAAGGCACAGTGGACTCGAGCTCTGGCTCTTTTTCGTCTGCTTTGTCCTCAGTTGGAGCTTTACTAGAGCTGGCCTCTGTAGAGTCAGTAGTGTTGGCTGCATTGGCGGCAGCTGCTGTCTGTGCAGTATCACCCTCCAACGCAGCTGGGTCTACTACCGTTTGCAGCTCTGTGCTGTGCACAGGAGTGTGCATGATGAAGCCATCTAGCACCGCATTGTTTGGCTCAGCGTCTTGTGGTTGTAATTGCACACCTTCTTGTACAGACAGCTCGCCTGAGAGGCTTGGGGCCATACTGTCGTCGCCCTCAGCAACAGGCTCAGTCTTAGCCTCAATAGCGTCAGCGGCACGCTCTTGGTTTTTGATGGCCGTAGCGGCATCAGTAGTACTGAGGTGCGATGCAGCGCTTTCTTGCTGCTCGCCTTGGGCTGCAGGGGTGATCATTTCCACTTCTAACGAGGTGTTAGTAGCGGTATCTGTAGCCGAGGCTGAATCAGCGGTGGTAGTTTCTTGGTCTGACGCAGTGCTCTCGTTTGCAGTGGTAGCTGTGGCGTCTAAGGCAGTCTTGTTGCTGCCTTGCTTTGGCGCTTTGGCGTTACGGTCAGCAATGGCCTCGTTTGGACGAGCAATGCTGTCAGAATTGTCGGCGCTGTCAGCTGTAGCTGTAGCTGTAGCTGCAGCTGCATCAGGCTGGTCATAGCGTGGCTTGATAAAGCTATCCAGCGAATGTGGGGTGAGGGTGCCTTGGGTGACGTCAGCAT
This sequence comes from Candidatus Anaerobiospirillum pullistercoris, assembly GCA_019114785.1. GTDB lineage: Bacteria > Pseudomonadota > Gammaproteobacteria > Enterobacterales > Succinivibrionaceae > Anaerobiospirillum > Anaerobiospirillum pullistercoris. The sequence continues at coordinate 14,972 of DXEV01000016.1, forward strand.
AGAAGCCAAGATTTTGCTTTTGCTTTTCCACTGTTTGGATTTCTTGGACAGTGGCGTCAGCGATAGAAGCGGCACGACGGCCCAGCTCCTCTAAGTGGCGCTGCAGATCGTCAGTATGTGGGGTTTCTAAGCTGTGCTCTGGGTTTTGGGCCAGTGCTTCGCTCAGACTGATGACAAAGGCAGGTAAGTACTGGCACATGTTGCTGAACACATGCTCAGTGAGCAAAGAGAGATCCCCACCACCAACACCTAAGGTCACGGTAGGTACACTGAGGCCTTGGAAATGCTCAGCATTGATCCCCAATGGGCATTCATGCTCTAAGGTCTTAAGGGCACGACTGACATGCTCTGGGCGCAAGAAGTTAGCATCGCTTGGGGCATGGAAGGCCTCAACCGTTGGCACAATAGGGCTAACTTTAGCAAAACGGTGCAGCAGGCCATCCAAGATCATAAAGAGCTCACGATCTTGGCTGCTATTGGCGTTTAAGCCTTGGGTAGGCACAAAGTTATCAGTGTAGTACACCACAATCGAAGGGCGTGGCAGGCGTGCCAGCTCATTTAAGCGCTCAATAATGGTGATACTGGCCTGATGTAGCGATAGACCTTCACTGCGGCATTTTTGCACCATACCTTGCAGAGCTTTGTGCAGATTACCCTTAAAGTTATGGCTGGCGCGTTCGAGCAGGTCGCTAAAGGACACCACTTCAGCGTCCTTGGCTGTTGGGGTGTACTCCTCATGGCGCATTTGCGCAAAGGCAGCTTCACGCACTTCCACCAGATCAGCGGCATTTTCAATGGCAGTAGCGGCGACTTCTTTGAGGGTTTCCAGCAAGTCAGCGAGATCGACATTGCCAATTGGCAAGTTAAAGCTGACCTGCATACCATCAGGGCTAAAGTCTTTGCCAAATTCCTTGACGCGTAAGCTATCAAAGGTTGGCACTAATGGCTTGTGTTGCAGCTTTTGGGTGATCTTTGGATTGAGCTCTAAGGCACGGATCAGCTCGGCGGCGATGATGGAGGCAGAGAAGCCTTCATAAGGGCGATAGGAGGTCGAGCTATTGCCAATGATGTAGAACGAAGGCTCAATCTTACCGTAGTTACCAGTATAGACGTGCAGATCGCCGTCATGTGGCAACTGAGGCAGATTAGGCTGGGCATTGAGGCATAAGCGCAGCTTGAGATGCTCTTTTTGCACCAGCTCTTGGAGGTAAGGCATGCAGCTCTTGATGCCTTTGTGATTGATAGAGGACTCGCTGGTGCAGACAAAGAGGATGTTGAGGTTTAAGCGCACGGAATTGTCTGAGAGCTCTTTTAAGGCTACCAGCATAGAACCAGTGGCACATTTGCTCTCTAAGACACCCAGACCCAAGATGGCTTCATCACGAGCTAAAGCGCGCTTCAGGGCACCACTTAAAATAGAATTACTGCCCACGGACAGGGGTGAGGACTCTTCGCTCTCTGGAGCCTCTGTTGGCCCTGTTGTCTTGTAGGCGCTGCTAGAGCTAGCGCCTGCACTGCTAGCGCCAGTGCTAGCGCTGTCACCGGTAGTGGCAGAGCTGGCTTTGGCAGATTCAGCGGAGTTTAAGGCCGCACTCATCGAGGAGCCTTGCTTCGAGGCTTGAGGATTGGCTAGATCGCTATCTGAAGAATCAGTGGCAATAAGGCTGTTATTGCTCTTGTTGTTGAGCAAAGGACTGCCACTCATTTCCAGCAGACGCTTACGCAGCTCGTCTGCATTGGTGGACAAGCCTTTGAGCATGCCATAGTGATAAGGGCTATTAGTATCAGTGTGACAGAGCAACACGAGCGTATCTTGGACATCATCTAGTCCCTTTACTAAAGCGATCACTGAGCTTTTAGCACTATTCTCATGGGCTTGTAGCGTTAAGTGCTCTGGGTGGTTTTTGAAGTAAGGGAACTCGCTCAAGCCCTCATAGATGGCCTGAGAGATCAGAGCTGGGCCTTTAGCATGGGCCACAGATGGAATGGAGATCAGCCACTTAGTTAAAGTGGTAGCCTCTTGTGCAAGATTGGTGTTGAATGGCATTTCAATTTTCAGCCCTCACTTACCTCTGCACTAAAGATAGTTGAGTGGGTAAGTGTCACTAAAGAAAAAAGAAAAAAGCGCCCCTGTCCCAGAGTTTCAGCTTATATGTCAGGGAGTAGGGATCCTCATATGTCTTTTGAGTGAGCGTGTTTAGGCAAGTCACTGTCATTGCTTGGCAATATGCGCATGAGTACAGCCCAGCCCAGCTCAGCGCAGCCCAGCTCAGCGCAGCTTAGCGCTGCTCAGCTCAGTAGCTGCATCAGCTTGAGCAGTGGCTGCGTGACAGTCAGGCGTAAAGAACACGCTTCTTTTTGTACTCAATTGCCGCAAATTTTTTACGGCGATTTTTCTAAGTCTATCCACTCAGATGCGCAGTGGCTAGCTCTAGATAGGAAAAAGCTGCCCCAGCTTGGCTAGTGATATAGCTCAAAAATCCGATATTTTTGCCTTTTTAGGGGCGGGCGCTGGGAGCAAATATTTTTTTGCTACTTAGATCTAGCAATCGCCAGTCGATCGTTTTGCAGATCGTTGCGCAGTATTTTGACGTTATTGGCAAAGGCCTCACGTTGCTCACGTGCAAGGTTAGGGTGATTTGAGCTTGGTAACTCTACTTTTAACGGATTAACTGGCCGATCATTGATACGAATTTCATAGTGCAAGTGCGGGCCAGTAGTACGTCCGGTGTTACCAGTACGTGCGATCAACTGTCCGACAATGACCTTTTGATCACGCTTAACTTCACTCTTGGAGAGGTGCATGTACACCGTGGAGTAGTTGTTAGCATGGCGAATAATGATGTAATAGCCAGCGGCATGCTGATAGCCAGAGAAGCTCACTACACCATCGGCTGGGGCATACACAGGGGTACCGATCTTAGCCTTAAAGTCCACGCCATTGTGTGGACTGATACGGCGCGTCACAGGGTGACGACGGTGTGGATTAAACTGTGAGTTGATCTTAATTTCACCTGACAGCGGGAAGCGACGGAAGATACCAGCCGTTGGGGTGAACTCGTTTTCTCCGTAGTAATTGCGATCCTCTGGGTTCATAAAGGACTCAAACTTACCCTGTGAGGTTTGCAGTTGTACGGCGGAGATCAGAGCCGAAGTGCCAATGCCTGTAAAGAGCACACGGAACTTATCACCCGTGCGCATCTTGTTGACGTTAAATTTAGATTTAAAGATCTGAGTAATGGTCTTGATCTCTGAAGGCGTTAGACCGGCACGGTGTCCGGCTTTAGCAAAGGTTTCGCCACTGGCAAGGGAATTTACCACGAGGCGTGGACGATTTGGGTTGACGTTATTGGCACGATCGCGCTCTTCTTTAGCCTTGCGCTCTGCAAGGAGCTTAGCTTCACGAGCCTCACGCTCTTTTTGGGCAGCCACAGCTAAAGGCATAGAGGTGGCATCACCCACCGAGGCCAGAGCCTTTTGATCCATGTGGGCGTTGAGATCCTCATACACCACTCTAAAGTCGTCGCTGGCCGTCATACGGGTAAAGCGCACTTGCTGATCGTGGCCTGTACCCTTGACCATTTCTTTGACGACATTCTCTTTGTCGATTAAGAAATAGATCGGCTCTCCGACTTTGAGGCGCAGATCCTTGGTAGCGGCTACTTTGGTGATACGGTTTAAAGTGGCGTAAGGCAGATTGAGGTAGGAGAAGATCTCCGAGAGGCTGTCACCGGATTTAACAGTTTGACGATACCAAGTGCCCTCAGGACGTACCTCTGCGATCTCCTCTTGAGGCTCTGCTGCAGCTGTCTCAGCTGTAGCAGCACTAGAGTCAGTATCTGCACTGGATTCTGTTGCTGGAGTTTGGGTCTGAGCCAGCATGTCACCTGTCTCAGTGGTCTCAATATAGGCGTCAGTACTGTCAGTGCTGCTAGCGCTAGCTTCAGTAGTGGCTTCTTCATTGTTAGCCAGCTGGGCAGCAGTTGAGGCATCAACCTCTTCGCTGCGCACGTCATCAGGCTTGCTCTCACTTACAGTAGTGCTGCCTGCCGTGCCAGTGGCGGCGTCACCTTCGGTGGCTACAGAGGTGGCGGCAATGATGTTGTCGCGCATTTGCTGCTCTTCAGGGGTGAGCTCAGCAGGGGCCTCGGTGCTGGCAGCAGCGTCAGAGGTGTCAGTGTCGATCGCTGCAATAGCGTCGTCCTCAGAAGCATCAGCACCTGTCTCAGCCTCATGTAAGTCGTCACTAGAGGCTAAGGCTTGCTCGTCATCAATAGCGCCAGTTTCGGCAGTAGGGTGCTGCTCATCCTTAAAGTAGTGGCTTGGGATGTCGTAGTCTTCGTAATTTTCTTGCAGCTTGGTGGATTGATCCTGCTCTATAGCGCGCTCTTGGGCACTTTGGTCGGTAGCTAAATAGGCGGCGCTATCGGCAGTGAGAGCTGAGGAATCTTGGGTAAAGGCTCGCCATGTGCTCGGCATAGGCAGTACCAGCACAATGCTTAAGAGCACCGAGATCCCGATACCTAAGAAGTGCTTTCTTGGCAGGATATAAGGCGAGGCTGTGTAGAGGGCTACATAGTCTTCGTGCTTCATCCGGCTGGTAACTTTGATGTTGATCATGGCAAGAAAAAACGAAGCAGAAAAAGGGAAAAATCAATAAAGCAACAGTAACAACAACAGCAGGCTGCTATTGCTTCCTGCAATGGTACTGAGACTCACTCAGCGGAGCTTAAAAAGGGCTATCTCCTTAAGTGCCAGTGGCACTAAAGCAGCCTTAGTTTGAGCCACATCTGCTTATGCCTAAAAGAGTCGTGAAGCAAAGTGGCAGTACAGGCAAAAGCATTTGTCAGTCTAGCAGCTAAGAATTAGGACGAGTATAGCGTCAGTATGCAGCTGAGCTGGGGTAGCAGTGCTATTTGGGTCGTGATGCTATTGGCAGCTATTCGAGACTGTGCCTGTTTAGGCCAAGCGCAAAGTTTAACGAATTTGGGATTTAGACAAAAGGCTTAAAAAGTTAAACGGTTACACTGCGATACTTTCAGCCGTGCTGTACTGTGTTGTGCCATGCTGTGCGGTGTGGCTCTCAACTAAGTTGGTCAGGAATGAGGTAGATAATAGCCAGACATTCTAGTGCGATGGCGAGGATGAGCCCCAAGGTGACGTAGAGACCTTTACGGGTAACAGGGTAGCCCAGCGATAAATACTGGCCGAGCATACCGCGCTGATTGATGATGCTACTTTGGGTACGTTTAAACCACAGATATCTTTTGCCGCGCAAGGCGAAGCGAACGATCAGGGTCGAACTCATAGCAGCAGCAAAGCACAGCATAATTTTGACAGAAAGGGCCATAGCTTTAGAGAAGTGAATCCTTGGTTAAGACATGAGGTGTGGGCAAAGAGGAGCATAGCTCATCGCTCTTAAAGAGAGCTCGGGCTTAGGCCTCTGTTTTAGAATTTAGAGCCGCTTGAGCGGGAAAAGTTCGCACTGGGGCTAATTTTTCTTGGCCTTGTTTGGGCGGTGTTATCTAAGTGAGCTGTGGGGCCCATAAACAAGTTTTACCACCAAAAAGTTTGAGCTAAATCGTGATCTAGAGATTTTTTTGCCATCTGATGGCCCTTTTTTCTTATTGCCATCTAATATAGTCAGAGTCTATGAGTTATTTCGCTGCTTAGAAGTTTTAGGCTTTTAGGCTCAGGCGCTTTGGGTGCAGCGGAAACACCAATCTTGGTTTTGACATGTGGGCTTGAAAATCAGACAACTCGGCTTCGTTGTATCGTAAGCTGTTGCGCATTAAGGAGTAGCTGCGCTCTCAGCGTCATGATGCCTCGTGAGAAGTTGGGCCACTGTGGTTTTGAGCCCTTTGTCTTGTTGAGGAGGGAGCGCAATGGATCACTCTCAGGCCATAATCACCTTGGTGGTTTTGGGCGTTGTGGCGTTTTTGTTCGTGACAGAGCTGATCCCTTTGGCCGTAACGGCCATGGGTGCCAGCGTGGCTTTAGGCTTCTTAGGAGTGTTATCGCCATCTGAGGTCTTTTCAGGTTTATCTAATTCCACCGTGGTATTGTTTGCCGGTATGTTCGTAGTCGGTGCGGCCATGTTGGATTCAGGATTGGCGCAGACTATAGGAAATTCTGTAGTGCGCAAGGTCGGCACCAAGGAGCTGCCTCTCATGATTGCCATGATGCTGCTCACTATCCTCATGTCGTCCTTTGCCTCAAATACTGGTACTGTTGCCTGTTTAATGCCTGTACTGATTGGTATCTGTGTAGCCGCTAAGATCCCATGCTCTCCTTTACTGATGGGTTTAGCTGTAGCAGCAAATACCGGTGGTACCATCACTATGGTTGGTACTCCACCAAACATTATTGCTGTTGGTGCCATGGAAGCCGCCAATGTTGAGCCTTTTGGTTTCTTTGAGTTTGCCATTATCGGTATTCCACTGTCACTGATGTCGCTAATCTACATGGTCACCATTGGTCGCAAGATTGTGCCACACAATTACGCAGACGTTGGTGCTGTTAGCTCGGTGTCCTCTGGTGGTACTCCACGTGCTCGCATGATCTGCCTTGTTATTCTGATCTTCGTGATCTTAGGTCTTTGCGTAGGTATTCCTGGCCTGACCCAAGAAATGGTGGCAGTGATTGGTGCTTTAGCTTGCGTTCTCTTTGGCTGTATTTCAGAAAAGAATGCCTATCAAGGCATCGACTGGGTCACCATCTTCCTTTTTGCTGGTATGTTGCCTTTGGCCAACGCCTTAGACAAGACTGGTGCCGGAGCCATGATCGCTGATCAGGTGGTAGGTTTAATGGGAGATAACCCAAGCCCATATGTCTTCATGATTGTGCTCTTCTGCCTCTCTTGCGGTCTCACACAATTCATGTCCAATACCGCAGCCGCTGCACTGTTGTGCCCAATCGGTATTTCGATTGCGCAGAAGATGGGATGCTCTCCATATCCTGTGATCATGTCGATCGCTATTGCTGCATCTTGTGCCTTCACCACTCCAGTTGCTACCCCACCAAACACCTTAGTTATGGGCCCTGGTAAATTTAAGTTTGTGGACTATATCAAGGTCGGTGTGCCATTGGTGGTTTTATCGTTAGTGATCTGTGTGGCGATCATTCCTATGGCATGGCCATTCTTCCCAGAATAGCTGCGTCTGACGGCCTCTGCTCTTGCCTGAGTTCTTTTATCCCTGTGCATTCTAAACAGGAGCTAATTCAAGCTCTGGGAAGCACAGGGGCTTAAAAGCTTGGTTGTGGCTTACGGCGAAATAGGTTGCTGTAATTAAATTAAGCAACTGCGCTCTCGCCGTTGCCAAAGGGGCTTTGCTATAATTTTGGCCGAGAAATATAGATCAGTTGGCGCATTCTGGTGCCTTTGCCTTTTTGTCCGGCTTGAGTAGCTATGGAGCAGGGTAAGCTTAAGTTAGCTCAGCGGCGACAGCCAAGCTGGCGTCAAAGTTTTGTGCTGCTTTGCTGTGCCTAAAACTTGCAAGCTTTAGCTTGCCTAAAATGTTGTTTAAAGGCAGAGATAGCTACCGCGCAAAGGGACAACTCTTTTTCTGTGCTTTAGTCTCAAGGCTGAAGAGTGGCGCGGGAGAAAGAGGGGGATTTTTTATGAACTTACTCAATATCATTCGTGGTTTCGATGGCGAGCTCTATGACTATTTTGAGAAGGAGCTAGAGCGTCAGTATTACTCTCTTTCTTTTATTCCTGATGAGAACAGTATCTCGCCTCTGTGCTCAGCTACTATGGGCAGCGTCATGGTTAACGCTCAGCCTCTGAGTGCTTTTGCTCAACACAAGAGCCTTGAGCAGCTTGCGGTAGAGCGTATTTGCCAGCTGTTCAATGGTGAGCACGCCAACGTGAAGACTATCACCATTGAGGATGCCTCGCGTGTGGTGTTCCAAGCTCTTGTGCAGCGCAGTGATGTGGTCATGTCCTTGGACAATCGTAAGCAAGAGCACTGCAACAGTGAGTCTTTAGCTTACCGCTTTGTGAATTTCGGCCTCGATCCTGATACGCAAAAGTTAAACTTAGACGCTATTGAAGAGCAGGTTAAGGCTACTAAGCCAAAGCTGGTGATTGTTTCTCCTATTAACTATCCATTGCCAGTTGATTATGAGCGCTTTGCTCAGATCGCTCATGAGGTTGGCGCTGTATTCTGGTGCGATATTTCGCAAGTGGCAGGTTTGATCACTGCTCACGCTTTACCATCGCCTCTTCCTCATGCAGATATCGTCACCTTTACTACCCAAGGTGCTCTGCAAGGCCCTCGTAGCTCGGTGATCATCTGTAAGAATAAATATGCCTCGGCCATCGATCGCTCAGCTGTGGCCTTAGGTCACAGTGGTTTAGGATCCTCTGAGCTGGCTGCTTTATGTGTGCATATGCGCGAGATGCAGACTGAGGAATATAAGGACTATTGCCACAATGTTGTGGTCAATGCAGAGTCCTTAGCCGCCGGTTTACGTGAGAGCGGTATGAAGCTGATTGGTGGTGGCACCAGCTCCCACTTTGTCGTGATCGACGCTAAGCACTGCGGCCTGTCGGCTCGTGGTGCTTTAGAGATCTTGGCTGACTGCGGCATTATGGTACGTAATTGCCAAGTGTTAACCGCAGATCCAAATACCAAGTTCGATGCTGTCCGCTTCTCCAGCTTGCCTGTTACTACTCGCGGTATCAGTGCAGACCAGATCCATAAACTGGGCATCGCTATTGGTAAGTTCCTCTCTAATCCAAATATAGAAAATGAGGGCATGCTGCAGACTTTAGTGCGTGAAACGGCTGTCTTGCTGCCAAACTACCACGATCGTTGGCTGTGTGAGGTAGTGTGTGACAACCTTGAGCGCAATAACTTCTTAGTGGGCTCTTCTGACAGTACGCGTATTGCCAATCGCTCGCGTTTATCCAAGCTGGTAAAGGGAGCAGGTAAGGTACTGCATTCTCATCACGAGCAAAATGACGAGTAGAGCCTGTGTTTTCAGGCCAGAGCTCAGAGTCCTGATCTGAGCTAATTTCCTCTCTTTCTCCTCCAAAGCCAAGGCCTCAAAAACCTTGGCTTTGCTGTCTTCAGGCCAGCCAGCCAATCAAGCAACGGCAGTAGCCTGCGCGGCCTGCCCAGTCAGCGCCGCAGCCGCCCGCCAGCGTAGCCGCCTGTGCTAGCCCAGCTTCATGCCTGCGCTTTCCTGAAGATCTTGCGCCGTGAGCGATCTTCTATTTCTCTCTACCCTCTATTACCGCAAGTGACAGTAAGAACCGTCAATGAGCGCAGCACAGAGCATGATGCCCTGCCCTGTCATTCCCTGTCATGCCTGATGAGACCTTTATCTTTCTTTTTGCTAGCGATATATGTGCATGTTTTTTGCGGTAGTAATGCAAAATTTTGCAAAAATAAAAACTTGCTTGAGTTCTCATTTTTAAGAAAAGAGTTGGCAAAATACTTGATTTTTATCGCCTTTGTAGCAAAATGTGTCTTACAAAAATTTTACAGAGTTTTTGCATAAATCACGAATTTTTGCATTTATTGCTGCAAAAAGAAAAGCTTAGGTTGTACAGCGTGGTTGCGTTAGCGGGCATAGCATTTTGCTATCAGTTGTTAGCAGCTTGGCTTATTCATCGGGCGGGGAATACATCAGAAATGTAGCCTCAGGGTAAAGAGTAGTGTAGGATGTGCCATCCTGATAATTTGGAGAAGCTTTGTCATGCCGAGTACGTCCTCTTCTTTGTCCTCTCCGCTGAGTTCGCTGCCTAATGCAGCTGTTGCCTCTGGCCCAGACGCAGGTGCTGGCACTGGCGCAGTCAGTGCCGCTGGGGCGACCCCTGCCTTTTTGCCTAGTGAGCGCTTCTCGGTTGCGCCTATGGTGGATGTTACCGATAGTGTTTTTCGGCAAATGGCACGTATCCTGACCTCTAAGGCCATGCTTTACACCGAAATGATCGCCGCCGAAGCCCTGATCCATGGGCGGTCTCAGTTGCTGGATTTTGAGCAGGTGGAGTCACCTGTTTGCTTGCAGCTGGGCGGTTGTGATCCACAAAAGCTTTTCCTTGCCGCTAAGATTGGCGCTGCTCGGGGCTATGACGCTCTGAATCTTAATGCCGGTTGCCCTTCAGATAAGGTGCAAAGCGGTAACTTTGGCGCGATCTTAATGAAGACTCCTGAGCTTATAGCTGCTTGTTATCAGGCTATGGTTGAGGGTGTGGCTGCAGCTGGAAAGTCCATTCCGGTGAGCGTGAAAACGCGTATTGGAGTGGATGAGCTAGATTCGCGTGAATTTACTTTTGAGCTCATGGGTAAGATCTACGAGGCTGGTTGTCGCCACATCATTGTGCATGCGCGCAAGGCATGGTTACACGGTCTCTCCCCAAAGGAAAATCGCACGGTACCACCACTTGATTACCAGCGCGTATATGACCTTAAGGCTGCTTACCCTGATCTCTATATCACCATCAACGGTGGCATTGTGACAATGGAGCAATGCCATGAGCACCTGCAGCATGTCGATGGCGTGATGCTGGGGCGGGCGGTGATTGATAATCCATTTTTATTAACCCAAGTGGACTCAGCGATCTTTGGAGAAAAGGAGCGGGTGTTTACTACGGCTGACGAGCTGATTGAGCCTTTAATGGCTTTAGGTCAGAAGTTAGAGCGTGAAGGACGAGCCGTGCATTTTCTCTATCGTCATTTGCTGGGACTATTTGTGGGGCAACCAGGTGCGCGTTTATATCGTCGTTATTTATCTGAGCATATGACTCAGAAGGGGGCGGGCGCAGCGGTACTAGGCGAGGCGTATGCTGCCATGTTGCAAGCGCGAGCTGAGCAAGCTGCAAGTGCAGCTCAGACTGTCAGTGCAGCTCCAGCTGCAAACGCAGATTAGGCATGCTAGTGCATGCCAGCGCCTCGAGGTAACAGCTTAATGCTGTATTGGTGTTACTTCTTTTGCACCATGTCATTTCATGCTCCTTAGAGGTTAAGACACAAAAATTATGTGTGGCATATAGCAAGTGCAGCCTTTGCTGCTAGGTCGCAAGCTAGATTGCGCTTAAAATGTAAGTGTTAATTTAGATTGCTGTCCTAGAGCTCTCCAAGCTAAAACTAAAGATGGGACTATGGTCTGTCCACTTGGCACAGAACCTTGCTGCATTGAGGTGGTAGGCTTGGAATTGAGCTCACAGTTTATGTCTTGGCCACTTAAAGTTAAGTGTGAGGTGAGGAGATATGGATATTAAGAGCTGTGTAGAGCTAAATAACGGGGTCAAAATGCCTTTTTTAGGCCTCGGTGTTTTTCGTTCTGCTGCAGGTGAAGTAACACGCTCTGCTGTGCGTACTGCCCTTGAGTATGGCTATCGTATGATCGATACGGCTCGGATCTACGGCAACGAAAAAAGCGTAGGTCGCGGTATCAAAGATGCGCATGTGGCTCGGGATCAGGTCTTTGTGACCACCAAGCTGTGGAAGAGTGATTGGTCTAATCCGCGTCAGGGTTTATTGGACTCGTTGCAGCGTTTACAGCTGGATTACGTGGATCTGTATCTCTTGCACTGGCCTTTTAAGGGCTACGAGCAGGCCTATTTGGAGCTGGAAAAGCTGCAAAAAGAAGGCTTATGCCGTGCCATTGGCGTCTCTAACTTTAAGATCCATCACCTGCAAGCGCTTGAGCAAGCTGGTGCTACGGTAGTGCCTCAAGTCAATCAGGTGGAATGCCATCCACAGAACGATGAGGCTGAGCTCTTAAATTACTGCCGCCAGCACAATATCGTAGTTGAGGCTTACTCTCCTTTGGGCGGTGAAGGCCAAAGTCTGGTTGCGGATCCTAGAATCCAATCGATTGCTGATTACCTTAAGGTGACACCAGCACAGATCCTGTTACGTTGGAACATTCAACGTGGTGTGGTGGTGATCCCTAAGTCAGTACATGCCGATCGTATCAAGGTCAACTCCCAAGTATTTGACTTTGAGCTATCGCAAGATGAGATGGATGCCATCTCCAGTATGAATGCCAATATGCGTCGTGCTTTCGATTCTGATCGCATTGATCAGCGTCCAGACTCGACATTCCCCAAGATTGTAGAAGAGGACTAAGACTGTGGCCAAGGACAAGCTCGTATTTACGAAACAACCAATTACTTGTGTGGGTTTAGGAGAGATCCTGTATGACATCCTTCCTGCTGGCCCACGCTTAGGTGGTGCTCCTGCTAACTTCACTTTCCATGCAAAGCAAATGGGACTTGATTCCATGGCCGTCAGCTGCGTGGGCAAGGACGAGTGGGGTGATAAGGCTTTAGAGCAGCTTGGTGAGCATCAGGTGAAGACCTTAGTCTTCCGTAGCGATAAGGTTACGGGCTATGTCAAGGCCGACATTGATGAGCACGGTGTGCCAACTTATGACTTTGCTAAGGATACGGCCTATGACCATATCCCTCTCAATGATGAGCTGTTAAAGACTGCCGCCAATACTATGGTGTGCTGTTTTGGTACTTTAGCTCAGCGTCAGAGTGATGGTGAGAGTCATAAGAGCATCTTAGCTTTCTTAGACGCTATGCCAGAGCAGTCCTTAAAGATCTTCGACATCAACCTGCGTGAAAACTACTTTAGCCGTGAAGTGATTGAAGCTGGCTTACAGCGTTGCTCGGCTTTCAAGTGCAACGACGATGAGCTGCCAGTGGTGTGCAAGCTCTTGGGTTACGATGACTTAACCCCAGCTCAGTTCTATGAGCAAGTGCTGCAAGGTAAATATCAGATCGAGCAATTCATCTACACCGGTGGTGAAAATGGATCTGATACCTTCTATTATGGCGAGCACTCTTACTTACCAACACCAAAGGTGCAGGTTGTAGACACCGTTGGTGCCGGTGACTCGTTTACTGCTACCTTTGTCGGCTTAACTGTGCAGGGCGTGGACTTTAGAGAGGCCCATAAGACTGCTGTGGATGTGGCTGCTTATGTTTGCACTCAAGAGGGTGCCATGCCAGTACTGAGCGCCGAGCTCTTAGAGCGTATTAAGCAGCTCAAGGCTAATGCAGCAGTCTAGCGTACTAGCGTTTGCTACTAAGCAGCTTACAGTTGCCATGACAAAGCTCACCGCAGTATGACCTATGCGGCACTACATGTGTAGTTGCCGTGTAGGGGTATGTTGCGAGTGTAAGGCGGTATCGCCATTATTAAGCCCCTTTGTTGGGGCTTTTGTGTCTTTAATCATGTAGGCGGAAAAATTTGGGTTCTTGAGAGAGTCTGTGTGAGTCAGTCCACATCCAGCGATCATTCTCTTTAGTGGAGAGCTGAAAGCAAAACTATTCAAGAAAGGGTTAGGAGCTGTAGCCTTTTCGTACTCCCACAAACTCTCTCAAGAACCCTTAATTGGGCTGAACTGTGTTTAGAAAGAGCCAGAGGTATTAGGCAGGGAAGAACACGTCGAAGTGACCATTGAGGCACTTAATGGCGTCCATATGGGCAGCCTTAGCAGCGGCTAAGCCGTGAGCACCGTCCTCGAATACTAAGCAGTCGGTACTGCCTAAGTTGAGGCTTTGGGCTGCCAGTAAGAAGATATCTGGATGTGGCTTGCCATGCTCGACCATGTTGCCAGTAATAATGCTGGCAAAACAGTCTTTAATGCCAAAATGCTCTAACAGATAGTCAGCCTGTGAGCGAGGGCTGCTGGTAGCTAAGGCTAAGCGCTGACCTCGTGCAGCACACTCTTTCACCAAAGACAGCATGCTCTCAAAAGCCAGTACCTTTGGCATGTAAAAGCCCTCATAGACGCGGATCTTATGTGCGCGCAGGGCTTCGATAGTCAGGGCTGGATCACTGTGGCGACGCTCAGCGCTCAGCTCACCAGATTGTTCTAAGCGATTGAGCATGTCCTCAAACATAGGGCCGTCAGGCAAGCCAGCATAACTTTCTAACACCTCAAGTGGCAGAGGGTGAAAGCCGAGCTCTTTGAGCATGTGATCGTTGGCGGCATGGTGCATTGGCTCAGAGTCGCAAAGGGTGCCGTCCATATCGAAGATCAGGCCGGAATAGCGAGAAATACGCTCAATTAAGGCTGTATCGGTGGTAAAAGGTGTGTTGTCCATGGCAAAAATCCAGTGAAACGGTCGCTAAGGGTGATGGTGGGGTGAGCTTAGAGCTCATCATCGGCTATAGCCTCAAGTTTAAGCTTAAGCTTAAGCTTGAGATGGAGACCAATCTTCCTCAAAAGGGATCACATGATCGCAGTCGTAGTGGCCATCAAAGACCTTGACCGCTGCCATATGGGCATTCTTTACTCCAGCCATGCCCACCACTGTATCCTCAAACACTAAGCATTGCTCAGCTGGGGTTCCTAGCTTTTGGGCTGCCAGTAGGTAGATATCTGGATTTGGCTTACCACGTTGTACTTGCTCACCTGTGATCAGCGCATGGACGTAAGGCAGGATGCCATGCTTACCGAGTAAATACTCGCTTTCCTTTTTGTGAGAGCTGGTGGCAATAGCGATGCGCTTACCGCTAGCACTAAGCTCTTTGAGCAGGTTGCAGATCTCAGGAAAAGGCTCAGGATTAAACATGTACTTGGTCGTGTAGAGCTCAGTCTTACGCTTGCTCATGGCATTAATGTCAGCCTGCACGTGGTTAAGCTCGCAAATACGGCGCGAGATCTCAGGGGTTGGCAGACCACCGAAACTGTATAGTTGAGCCGTAGAGAGACGTGGCATGCCAAACTCAGTGAGCATCTGATTCCAAGCCTCGTGGTGCCAGATCTCTGAGTTTAAGAGCGTACCGTCCATATCAAAGATGACGTAAGGGTAGAGGTCGATTTGTTCGCGTAAGGTGAGCGCCATGCTGAGCGTCCTGTCCTGCAAAGAAAGAGTTGAGTGAACAAGGCGAGAACAAGGATCTGATCCTGAAAAGGAGTAGAGCCTTAGCCTTGTCGGAGCGTAATGCTATAGGGGCATTATGAACTAATGGCAACCACAGCCGCAACCACCGTTACAGCCACAGGATTGCTCGCTTTTAGCCTCGGTTGCTGCTTTTTGTGCTGGATCGGCGTTATTGCCAGCATCAACACTGCTCTGATCGAGTTCGTCGGCATTATTGATAGCACGAGCTTGCAGATTGCGACGGTGCTCTTCCAACAGGGCGCTATCATCATCCCAATCAAGAGGGTTTACTTCGACTAAGTTGCGGTTCTCATCACGCATTACCACACGTGCGATCTGGGCATTTAAGATCAGGCGTTGGCACATGGCACAAGGACTGATGTATTTTGATGGCTTGTTAGTGCTGGCATCTGTGCCCGAGAGATAGAGAGTGCCACCAATGATGTCCAGTGGGTTGCCATTGATAATGGCGTTAGCCTCAGCGTGTACAGAGCGGCAGAGCTCATAGTGAGTACCTGGCTTGACCTTAAGCTCGTCACGTAAGCAGGAGTTTAAGTCTGTGCAGTTAACACGATGGCGAGGAGCGCCGTTATAACCGGTGGAAACAATACGGCCATCTTTAGAGACGATCACGGCACCGTAGCGACGACGTAAGCAGGTGGAGCGCATTGACACCGACTCAGCGATCTCCATAAAGGACTCGTCTTTTGAAGGGCGGATATATTTGGTATCAGAGCTCATGGCTACCTCTAAAGTTGGAGAAAAGGAAAAAGAAAGGGGAAAATCAGGGCTATTTTATTCCGTTACCACGATGAGGCAAGCTCAGCTGACAAATTTGGCCAAAAAGAGTGATAGTTTGGTGGCTTTTCTGTGGCTCTTTTTCTTGTTTACTATATCAAATGTTTTATTGGTGTATATGTA